>JAJYRG010000035.1 GCA_021794195.1 Bacteroidota bacterium | reverse complement strand
AACAATCATCAAACCGCACAAATGTAATGAAAAAAATAGTTTTACCTAGGGGTTGCTTGTGTCAGCTTCCTCATTTTAAATTCCTGATTATGATGAAAATATTCATAATTTTTTTATTGGGAGGTGCTTTACAGTTGCATGCGGGTACATTTGCACAAACTATTACCCTTTCGAAAAAGAGTATCGCCCTTGAAGATGTTTTCAAAGAGATTAAAAAGCAAACAGGATATAATGTTATCAGTAGCTCAGATGCATTAAAAGGAGTGCCAAAATTAGATGTCAGTGAGAGGGGCACTCAACTGACCGAGATGCTTGATGGCCTGTTGCTTTCTCAAGGGTTGATCTATAAGATACAAGATGAAAATATTATTGTCACGCGGAGTGATAAAGTTCATTCCGCAAATAAGTTACATGGATTGTCTGAAGAGGAGCAACAGGAAATATCTGGCACAGTTAGGGATGAAGAAGGGAATCCTCTAACGGGCGTAAGTGTATCTGTGAAAGGAACCACGGCTGCTACTGCAACATCTGATGATGGCACATTCAGTATTTCTGCTGAGAAGGGAGAGATGTTGACTTTCAGTTCGATAGGTTTTCTGTCGCAGGAGGTCGAAGTAGGGGAGGCTAGTTCAATAGAGGTATTACTTGAAATAGATGAGGCGGGCTTAGAAGAAGTTGTGGTCGTAGGATATGGTACACAGAAGAAAGAAAGTCTAACGGGTGCTGTCACAACTGTTAATATGCAAGACAAAGAAGGATCACCGATTACGAACGCCAGTAATGCTCTATCAGGTACGCCCGGCCTATTCGTTAAGTTAGGAAACAGTCAGCCTGGCGTCGATCGATCGGAAATAAAAATCCGGGGAATGGGCACGCTTAACAATAGTAATCCGTTAGTTTTAGTCAATGGCATTGAATATCCTATGGACGAGATTAATCCGGATGATATTGAATCGGTAAGTGTCCTGAAAGATGCGGCCGCTGCCATATATGGTTCAAGAGGAGCAAATGGGGTTATTTTGGTGACGACAAAGAAAGGGCAAGGTGTATCGCAGGTCAACTATAACTATTATAATGGTGCGCAAAATCCGACACGTATGCCTGATGTGGTATGGGATCCAATACTCTATATGAATCTGAAAAATCAAGCTGTCGCAAACCAGGGGCAGGCACCAATTTATGAAGAGGAAGATATTGCCGAATACCAAGCTGGAATGGGAACAGATCCATATACTTATCCCGCTAATGACTGGTATGACATCGCTTTGAAAACTGGCCATATTCAAAAACATAATTTAAGTTTTGGAGGAAGCGCCGATACGTATCAGTACCGCTTGTCTTTAGGATATTTGGATCGGGACGGGATTATGGTTGGACCAAGGGATAAAGAGAAAAAGTATTCCTTAGCATTAAACTCCACTGTAAATATAGGTGAACGTCTAAAAGTTGGTGCTTCTGTTGATGGCTATTATCGTCATTATGATCAACCTTTTTATGGAGGCGATTTCTTTAAACATTTGAGTAGAACGCTTCCAATATTAAGTGATCGGTTGGCTGATGGCAGTTACGGAAACTCTTGGTTGTCTACGCCGGGGCGCAACAATTGGGAAAACCCTAGATTGCTCTCCGAAACGGGTTATTCGAAAAAGATTGTGCAGCGTTTCTTAGCATCGGTTTTTGGTGAATATAAATTACCGTGGGGAATCACCTATAACGTTCGTTTTGGTGTCGATAAATACGATGGGCTTTTATCAAAATTCACTCCACAAGTTAAAACGTACAATCCCAAGACAGGAGATCCTACGAACTGGAACAGTCCTACTACTGCACCACGTTCTAGCAAAGAAGACGATAATGACATAAACCTGCACTTCTACAATACACTGGATTGGGAAAAACAGTTTGATGGTCAACACAACGTACAGTTCTTATTGGGTTCTGCGTACGATTACTATGAAAACGGAAGATTCAATGCCGAAATGACGGGTTATATGGACGGTATTTTAGACGCATTGGATGCCGGAAGTATTCGTAATGCTATAGGTGGAAAAACGTCTGAAGATGTGCTCATCTCTTATTTCGGCAGGGCCAATTATGATTTCGAGGGTAAATATTTGTTCGAAGCGACTTTCCGATATGATGGCTCTTCGCGCTTCGCACGGGATAACCGGTGGAGTTTCTTCCCTGCCGTTTCGGCCGGGTGGCGTATTGACCGGGAAGACTTTTTCCAATCGACTGTCTTAGATATGCTAAAGCTAAGGGGATCTGTAGCCAAGCTGGGAAATCAGGCGGTAGATTTATACTCGTATAATATGAGTGTGGATTTGGGACAAGATTATTCTTTTGGAGGCGTGAACGGCGTCTTAGCTCCGGGGGCAGCTATGTTAGCCTATGCAGATCCGAGAACGACATGGGAAAAAACAACGACTTATAATGGTGGGTTGGACATGGCGTTGTTGGCAAACAGATTGAATATGACTGTTGATGTTTATAAAAAACGGACGACAGATATTTTACGAACCGTTAACTTCCCATCGCAGGTAGGTCTTAGCGGACCGAAACGAAATGTAGGTACTGTAGATAATACCGGGCTAGAACTTACTGCACGATATCAGGATAAAATAGGCGAAGTAGAGTTTGGGGTGAACGGTAATATATCTTACAATAAAAATAAGGTCGTTGATTTAGATGGACAAATACTATATGACTTTGATACCAATTTGTCCACGATTACTATGGAAGGGCTTCCAATAAGTTCGCATTACTTGCTGCAGGCAGACGGATTTTTTCAAAATCAGGAAGAAATTGATAACTCTGCATTTCAAAGTAACTCCACAAAACCGGGATACATTAAATATAAGGATATTAACGATGACGGTATCATAAATGGAGATGACCGAGTGGCAATTGAGGAGTCTTCTGCAATTCCAAAATATACCTACGGATTCGGCTTTAATGTTGATTACAAAGGGTTTTCCTTCCGGACAGCTTTTCAGGGAATTGGTGGTATCCAACTTTATCCGACAGGAAATTTAGCGTTTCCATTGAATAATGGGGCGGGTATCACAGAAGAATGGGTGAATAATACATGGACACCTGAAAATCCGAACGCGAAATTGCCGATTCTTACCGAAAGTACGGGAGGGAATGATAATTTCCAGAAATCTGATTTCTGGCTGAAAAGCGGTTCTTATTTACGCTTGAAAAATATGCAGTTAGCGTATCTATTACCAGAATCATGGACAACAAAAGTCAAAGTATCCAAAGTAAGTGTTTTCGTTAATGCCGAAAATATCCTCACTTTTTCAAAATATAAAGACTTTGATCCCGAAACGATCAGTAATTATATCTCGTTGCATCATTATCCGATGCTCAAGACGGTTAGCGGAGGCGTAAATGTTACTTTTTAAAATTATTAATGGAGGAAATTGTCATGAACTATACTAAAAATATAGCTGCCGCATTGTTTGTTGCGATTGGTCTGGGGTCGTGTAATCCAGATTTGTTGGATCGTGATCCGGATTTCAAATATACGGAAGAAACTTTTTGGCAAACAGAAGAAACGGCTGATGCGGCATTAAATGGTATCTATGCAGTCCTTACATCTGGCGGATTATTTGGTGGAGATGCAACGCCTCTTTGGGAGGAAGGAGCTACACCGAATGCTTATTGCTACAGTGGCGGAACGCAAAGCTTTGATCTGATAGGCCGTAGCCAACAATCTGCTAGTACAGGAGGTGTGATTTCCAGCCGATGGAAAGAATGTTATAAGGGAATAGCACGGGCAAATACTTTTTTTGAGCGTGTCGGTGATGTTGGCATGGATGAGGAGAAACAAAGTCAAATGGAAGGCGAAGCTTACTTTCTAAGGGGGTTATTGTATTTTCAACTCGTGACTTATTATGGGGGTGTGCCTCTTATCCTGGAAGCTCCAGATCCAGATACTCAGATTGATCAACCTAGAAACGAACGGGAAGAAGTGATCCAACGAATATTAACAGATTTGGAAACAGCAGCAGAGCGTTTGCCGATAACACAGAGCGGAGCGAATGTCGGACGAGCCACAAAAGGTGCTGCACTGTCTTTAAAAGCACGGGTGTTGCTCTATGAAGCTAGTCCATTGCTTAATGAATCCAATAACCGTGATAAATGGCAAGCTGCTGCAGATGCAGCAAAAGAAGTGATGGATTTGGCTAACGAAGCGGAATACGATTTGTACGCCGATTATCGGGGACTATTTTTACCGGAAAACGAAAATAATCAAGAGGTAATTTTCGATGTACAGTACCTATTTCCAGATGTTACCCATTCTTTCGATTTGATCAATGCACAGTATAATACCAATGCACCGTTGCAAGATTTAATAGATGCCTACGAGATGATAAATGGTTTGTCTATCACGGATCCAGCCTCAGGGTATAACCCGGATGAGCCTTATGAAGACAGAGATCCGCGAATGGAAGCAACCATAGTTTATCCCGGTGCTCTTTTCAAAGGTAAACCCGCGGATGCTGGCTTTTTTAAACAAACAGGATATGCCATGAAAAAATACTCCATTTATGATAAAGAAAACCCTCCGGCTGATAAAACGGACTTAAAAGCTGGACAGTCAGAAACGAATTTTATCGTTATGCGGTATGCGGATATCTTAATGATGTATGCTGAAGCGTTGAATGAAGTTGATCCGGATAATCCATCCATCTTAGAAAGTATCAATAAAGTCCGCCAACGGGTAGATATGCCTGCCATCCCTTCGGGTAAAAGTCAAGAAGAGATGCGTGATATTATCCGGCATGAACGTCGAATAGAGTTTGTTGGTGAAGCACTCTATTACAACGATATCAGACGTTGGAAAATCGCGGAAACTGTGATGAATGCGCCGATCAAAACCTGGCAAAATAATGTTATTGAAACTCGGAAGTTTAATGAAGCTAGGGATTATTGGTGGCCTATACCTCAGGCTGAATTGGACTTAAATCCAAGCTTGGAACAAAACCCTAATTATTAAGTATTGTTGATCAGGGAAATTGTATATGAAAGAACGGCTATTAGTACAAAGAGAATCTTACTTACCTCACAGGGAACGGTTCGAAAAAATCAGTTCATTCTATTTAAAAATACTTGCTCTTGCTTTCAACGGCTTTTTCTTTATAGGTTTTGTTAGAACGTTATCGAAAACTCTAAATATGATATATGGACATTATCGACGGCTTTTGATTTCTTATAAGAATAAGCTTATAAGTAACAATAAAAATATTTTATTTATATCCGCGGAAGAAATACACTATGCTTTAGATGCCGAAAGTCATAAGATGAGTTTAAAACTTTTAACACCGATGGCACAGGCGGTTTCAAATGGTTTTATTGCAAAATATTCAAATGGCAGAGAGGGTATCTGATATGAAATTAAAGAGAGGAGGGAGGAGTTTATGAAGTAGGGATACAAAATAAAAACTGGGAAGGGATCAGCTTCCTGGTTCAGGGTTCAATGACCATGTAAAGACTAAATTAATAAGATAAACAATCCTTAAACCAAACAAATGTAATGAAAAAAAAGATTTTACTTAGGGGCAGCATGTGTCAGCTTCCTCATTTTAAATTCCTGATTATGGTGAAGGTTTTCATAGCTTTTTTATTAGGCGGTGCATTCCAGTTACAGGCAGGCACATTTGCACAAACTGTTACTCTTTCTAAAAAGGACATTGCACTTGAAGAAATTTTTAAAGAGATTAAAAAACAGACAGGATATAATGTTATCAGTAGTTCTGATGCATTAAGAGGTGTGCCAAAATTAGACGTTAACGAGAAAGGCACTCAACTGACTAAGATGCTTGATGGCCTATTGTTTTCCCAAGGATTGACCTATAGAATACGGGAAGAAAATATTATTGTCACCCGTGAAAAGATCCAATCTACAAGTAGGCAACATGATTTGTCCGAAGAAGAACAGCAGGAAATATCCGGTACAGTCAGCGATGAAGAAGGAGACCCTCTAACAGGCGTCAGTGTATCTGTGAAAGGAACTACTGTAGCTACTGCTACAGACGAAGATGGTGTTTTTAGTATTCCTGCTGAAACGGGAGATATATTAACCTTTAGTTCCATAGGTTTTTTATCTCAAGATGTCGAAGTCGGAGCAGCTAATTCTGTAGAAGTAGTCCTTGAAACAGATGAAGCGGGGCTGGAAGAGGTAGTAGTCGTAGGGTACGGCACGCAGAAAAAAGTGAATGTTGTAGGTTCTGTTACTGCAATTGGCGGAGAAAAAATTGAAGCTATCCCGGCACCTAATTTGAGTAATGCAATTTCTGGAAAACTTTCAGGTGCAACTTTTATTCAGGATTCAGGCGAGCCAGGTCAAGATGGAGCGGATATAATGATACGGGGTAGGTCAACATTGGGAGATGCGACAGGCCCTTTAGTTGTTATTGACGGAGTACCAGGGAGATCTTTGGATGATGTAGATCCGGTAGATATAGAGAACATCTCTATACTCAAGGATGCTTCGGCAGCTATATATGGGGCTTCTGCGGCAAATGGTGTCATTCTTGTTACTACGAAGCAAGGGGATTCAGAATATCCAAGGTTGAGTTATCAAGCTTATCAAGGATTTATGACTCCAACTGTCTTACCTAAGACCACGAATGCAGGGGATTATGCCACAATGTTAAGTGAATACCAAGATTATGAGCAAAAAAACAGGACGTATTCAGATGAGGATATCCTGTTGTTTTATAATGGATTGGATCCTTGGGAACATCCAGATAGCGATTGGGTGAATGATTTAGTTAAAAAATGGAATACCAACAGCAAACATAATATTTCCTTTGACGGAGGTTATAAGGGAATGCAATATTATGTGTCTGCTGGATATAAAAATCAAGAAGCTATATACCGGCAAGAGTCAACTAATTATAAACAATACAATGTTCGGGCTAAACTAGATGTGCCCTTTACAGAATGGTTGAACGCATCTTTGGATTATGCCGGATTTTTAAATAAAAAACTATATCCGACCAAAAGTGCTGCAGATATTTTTGGACAAGCCACAAGGCTAGTTCCGACACAATGGTCATTTTGGCCCAACGGATTGCCGGGTCCGGATATTGAGTATGGGGATAACCCTGTAGTGACTTCAACATTAGAAACAGGGTACGATGATACGAAAGATTATAAAAATCAGTTTACATTTAAGGCTAATATAGAACCCGGTTTTATAGAAGGACTTCTTCTTAGCGGTTCTTTTACTTATGATGTAGATAACACTTACAGGAAAAGGTTTCAAAAACCATGGATTTTATATTTTCCAAATTGGTCGACAGCAGTTAGGAATTCAGATGGCTATATAACCGATATGGAATTAACCCCTACTCCTCGAGGGTTGTCTGATCCTGAGCTGAATGAATACTATGATCATTTTACTAGAAAGTTAGGTGTTTTCAGTGCCCAGTATGAGAAACGGTTCGGAGATCATGACTTTTCAGCCTTTGTTGCTTATGAACAGTTATCTCAAGATATAAATGATTTTAGCGCCTTTCGAAAGTATTATATATCAGATATTGTCCAAAGTATAGATGCAGGATCTGACACAGATAAAAGCAATTCCGGAAGTCTTGGTATTTATGCACGTAAATCGTGGATTGCCCGGGTAAACTATAATTATCAAGGAAAATATCTTGCGGAGTTTTTATTTCGTAGAGACGGCTCTTTAAAATTCCCTCCAAACAGTCGTTGGGGTAATTTCCCAGCTTTATTACTTGGATGGCGTATGTCTGAAGAACCTTTTTGGAGAGATAATCTATCCTTTATTAATGAATTTAAACTAAGGACGTCTTATGGAAAGATAGGTATGGATCCCGGAGATCCCTTTCAATACGTAAATAAATACGAACTTAATAAAGGGATGATTTTTTCAACCGACAAAGTCGTGGAAACGGTAGTTCAACAAAGTGGAGTTGCGAATCCTAATATAACTTGGGAAAAACAGACGACTATGAATATAGGTTTTGACGCTCAGCTTTGGAATAACCTTATACACATGTCGACAGAGTTTTTTTATAATAAACGTGAAGATATTCTGACTCCCCGTGACGCCTCAATACCTGGTTTTACAGGATTGCAACTTCCCGATGAAAATATTGCAAGAGTAGATAATAGAGGGTTTGAAGTGGAGTTAGGATATCATAAACAAATAAACAATGATTTGAGGGTGGATATCACAGGGAACTACAGCTTTAATAAAAATGAAGTAGTATTCATGGATGAGCCTGAACGAGCTGTACCTTGGCAGCAAAGAACAGGTCTCCCCTTTGGAGCAGAATTACTTTATAATGCTATTGGCGTTTTTAAAGACCAAGAACATGTTGATTCTTACCCACATTGGGAGGGGGCAAAACCCGGAGATGTTATATTCGAGGATGTGAATCAAGATGGACAGATTGATAGTGATGATCAGATTTTATTTCACAAAACTGATGCCCCTCAATCATTTTACGGTCTCACACTGGAAGGTTCATGGAAAAACTGGTCTCTTTCAGTTTTGGTGCAAGGACAGGGGGATTATTACCGGATGAATAATGAAGATGATAGAAGAGGGGAAGCGGGAAATTATTTTCAATGGCAATTTGACGGAAGATGGACGCCTGAAAACACAAACACTTCTATTGCAAGAGCGTACAGTAGAAATGATTTATATTGGGCATTTGAACGAAATAACAGTACATATTGGTGGAGCAATATGGCTTATGCCCGGTTAAAAAACCTTACAATAAACTATCGCGTCCCTAAAAGCGTTTTTGAGCGTATTGGTATTTCAAATGCAAATATATTTTTTTCAGGAAATAACTTGATGTTGCTTTATGCTGCTCAACGAAATTTTGACCCCGAAATCGGAGCGCCTATGGTATATCCGGCAGTTAAAACATTTGCATTAGGAGCTAAAGTGACATTTTAAATAAAAAAGATAACATGAAAACGAATATTTTAAAAATATTACTCTTTATACACTCTGTGGTTCTGGTTTCCTGTGAAGATATTTTAGAACAAGAGTCCGTAGATTCTTTTAGTGAGGAAACTATATTTGAAGATGTTAATTTAGTAAAAGCGTACCTAGGCCGCTGCTATAGTTATCTGGGAGGAGATGATGAAACGATGCTAGGGTTAAGGGAAGACTTATTGTCGTCGGCAACGGATGAAACATTATGTATTCATCGTCCGGGTGGATATACCTTTGTTCAGGGTAAAATGAGTGCTGATGAGCTTGGACATTTTGGCGATGAGAGGTTTTCTTTTTTACAGTGGGATCCGTTATATAAAAACATTAAAAATGTTAATGTTTTGTTGGCTAACATTGACGATGTTCCTATAGAAATAGAAAAGGATAAAGAATTATTGGAAGAAATGAAAGCTGAAGCATACTTTATCCGGGCTTTCACTTATACTAATTTGTTGCGATCTTATGGAGGTGTAATATTGATTGATGAGCCTTTTGAGTTAGGCGAAGATTTTTCAGAAATAAAACGCTCCAGTATCGATGAAACCCTTGATTTTATTTTATCGGACATTGAAAAAGCCATTACAGGCTTACCGGTGAAGAATGATATAGAACAAGGACGAGCGACAAAAGGAGCTGCCGGAGCGTTAAAATCCAGAGTTTTGAACTTTTGTACAGGAGAATTAATGCACGGAGGATATGAGTCGTCAAACCCATTGGTTTCATTCCAATTGAAGTCTAGGGAAGAAATATTAGAATTAACCAGAGAAGCTGCAAAAGACTTAATCGAAGGAAAATTCGGGGAATATTCGCTCACGGGAAATACTGATGATCCTCCCGCAAATATGACAGAAGAAGAGATGGAATCATACATAGAGAACTTTTATAGCATATTTGTACAGAAAGGAGAGTGGAACGATGAGATTATTTTTGGAGTGCAATATTTAAATGCACAAGGAAATGAAGCATTTCAAAATAGATGGAATGGACCAAATGGATATCATAACTGGGGGAATAACAACCCTTTAGAGCCGGTGATTCGAAAATTTGAAATGGCAAATGGCGAACCATTTATTTGGGATAAATATGATAATGGAAATAATACCACTAGAGAATTTTCATTATCAGAATTACAAGATGATCCAGAAAAAAACCCTTATGCTGGGCGCGAACCGAGGTTTTATGCTACTGTTCTATTTGACGGTGCAAAATGGCAAGATAGGCCTGAAGATGCTGAAGGGAATGATCCGGAAGGGAAGATTCAAACAGGATATTATATATCCCCAAGTGGGAAAGAGACTGCAGGCTTGGATACTAGACAAAGTATTATAGAGTCATGGAACGGAACGAAAGTCGGTTATTACCTTAAAAAATACTTAGATGAAAAGGTGAATGGACAATATTATGCAAATGAAAACACTTGGGTTGAAATGCGCTACGCAGAAGTTTTATTAGATTTTGCAGAAGCAGCTATAGAATTAGGTGATATACAAGAGGGATTAAACGCATTAAATGAAGTGCGCAATCGAGCTGGGCTGCCTGACAGAACTACTAATGATAAAGATGAAGCCAGAGAATGGCTACGGCATGAAAGACAAATTGAGTTTTTTGGAGAAGGTGATCGTTGGTATTCTATCCGTAAATGGATGATTGCAGATAAAGTAATCAAAGATGTTCACCCAATGATTATTAATCATTATGAAGGGGAAAAGGTAAAATGGCATTATGATACATCTGTTATAGTGGATAGAAGAGAATGGAAAGATAGACAATATTGGATGCCTATATCGAGGATTGAAATGAATAAAGCACCTCAATTAACTCAAAATCCTGGGTATTGATTTAATACAAAAGGTATTAAAGTTGAATTAATAAAAAGGGTTTGACACTCGCTTATATAACAGAGATGAGAATAGATTTAAAAATTAATATTATAGATTTTTAGAGAATATTGTTTATGTTTAAGGGGATGAAAAATCAAATGATTTTGAAAATCCGCAAAGCTGAAATAATACCTATGAACTCTTCATGTCAAAGTGTAATACTGTTGAAGAGCATTTTACAACTGGAACCCAATAGGACGCTGATGCAGTATTTAAATAATATTATTCAGCTTATACTATTAAAGTGCTCTGAGATTAATGATCCGGTTCTTTTGGAAATTCGAAGAGAGCGAGCGATAGAGCTGTCGTTCGAAGGTTTTTCCTGGCCAGATATTTGTCGTTGGAAAGTAGGAGAGTTGGTGACTAAACCATGGGACGGCATTTATATTCCAAAACTTGATGTCTCTTATGATATGAACGGGGATGGAAAAGCTGATGTTAATTTCACAAAAAACTTAAATCCAGAAAAAGAATCAGGCGTATTCTATCTCTATGTAGGGAAAACTCTCGAAAATGGCGCGACCAATAACTCCCAGTTAGGAGAAGATGGTCACCGGCTTTTCTTTATGAAACATCAAACAAGAACATGGGATGATAAACTGTATTTTTACCCTATTCCCGCTGTTGACCTTGTTAAAAATCCTAATTTAAAACAAAATCCTGGTTGGTGATTTTTGATGAAAATGAATAATAACCGTAAGTATTATGATAACTTATTGACACCTTTCAAAAATACCAATGGATATAGAAGTATTAGCTTTTTTTAAAAAATTAATCATGCACTACATTAAAAAACTAAAATTATTTTCTTTATTTTTTTTGTTGTCTGCCTATTCTTTTGCTCAGACAGATAATTATCAACCTCCTAAGTTGAGTGCTCAAAACTCATGGTCCATGGTTTTAATACCCGATGTGCAGAGTTATGTTAAATTTGAACGCAACCATGGGGTTTTAGAGTTAATGACCGGCTGGGTAAGTGATCAGATTGAGTCTTTAAATATCCAGATGGTATTGGGCACAGGAGATCTGGTCGAACATAACAGCTGGCTTACCCCTGATGGGGAAAGGGGCGATCAGGCAGGTTTACAGCAATGGAAGGCTGTATCCCGGGCATTTGAACGCTTGGATGGTAAGGTTCCCTATATCAACGCTACCGGTAACCATGATTATGGGGTTTTAAATATAGATGAACGCCGCAAAACTAATTATGATACTTTTTTCCCGGTGGATAGAAACCTTTTGAGTCAGCGTCTTCTTAAAGAAGCGGGAACGGACGCAGATCAACAGCCCTCTTTGGTCAATGCAGCTTATGAGTTTCTTAGCCCGACTGAAGAATTATTTTTATTTGTGGTTCTTGAATTTGCACCCCGTGAGGAAACCATTGAATGGGCGAAGAAAGTAGTAGAGGATGAAAAATATGCGAATCACCGGGTAGTGGTATTAACACATTCTTATTTGAACTCAGAAAATGCCCATATAGCTCAAGAGAATTATCCCATTGAAAATCGGAATTACGGGAAAGCTATATTTGACAAGCTGGTTAAGCCTTCTAAAAACATTGAAATGGTTTTTTCGGGGCATATTGGTAAGCCCGATGATTTTGAAAAACATGTGGGCTATCGGACAGATAAGAATGCGGCGGGCCGTACGGTTCATCAGATAACGTTCAATGCCCAAGCTCTCGGCGGGGGATGGTTTGGGAATGGAGGGGATGGTTGGTTACGTTGGTTTGAGTTTATGCCTGATAAAAGAACGGTAAAGGTAAAGACCTTTTCACCTTTGTTTGCGATTTCTCCTACGACACGACAATATGCCTGGCACAGAGAAGATTATAATGAATTTGAATTTAAATTAGATCCCAAATAATCCGGGTTGGTAAATAAACAATATAAAATATGAATTATACACGAAGAAAATTTTTACATACTGCCGGTCTTACGGCAGCTACGGGCCTTTTGGCCACTAACTCAGTTTTAGGCTCTGATCTATTCTGGAGAAAGAACAGTAATACCCTTAAAGTAGGTCTTATCGGCTGCGGAGGCCGGGGAACAGCGGCAGCTGTTGAAGCTCTGAATGCAGACTCCAATGTTATCCTCACTGCAATGGGCGACGCGTTCAGCGACCATCTTGACAACTCTTTTCAGACATTGAAAGAAAAAATGGGATCAAAGGTACAAGTTCCTGATGAGCATAAATTTATTGGTCTGGATGCCTTTCAAAAAGTCATTGCGTCCGATGTGGATGTGGTACTTTTGGCAGCCCCTCCGGCTTTCCGTCCTTCCCATTTGGAAGCCTCTGTCAATGCCGGAAAGCATATATTCTGTGAGAAGCCATTTGCGGTGGACGGGCCCGGCCTCCGGCGGGTGATCGAAGCGGCAAAAAAAGCGAAGTCTCAAAACCTTGCACTGGTCTCTGGTTTCTGCTGGCGCTATCATCTGCCTAAAAGAGAAACTTTTGGGAAAGTGCTTGAGGGGCAGATCGGTACCGTGCTGGCTGCGGAAAGCACTTATAATACCGGTGAGCTGTGGTATAAGGAAAGACAGAACACCTGGAGCGATTTTGAGTACCAGCTTCGGAACTGGCTGTATTATAACTGGCTGTCGGGGGATCATATCATCGAACAGGCTATACACAGTTTGGATATGATGCAATGGGCACTTGGAGATAAATTGCCCTTAAAAGTAACCGGCAGCGGTGGAAGACAAAAAAGGGTCGATTCTAAGTTTGGGAATGTCTATGATCACTTTGCTGTTGTTTATGAATACGAAAATGGTTTGAAGAGCTATTTTTCTTGCAGGCAGCAAGAGAATACTTCTCCCTCGTATGCAGTTGAACTGGTCGGTGACCAAGGAAAATGTTTGGTGGACTGTAGGACCGGAGAACATATCATCACTGGAAAAGAACCCTGGAAATATGATGATTCCACGAAATTTACGGACGACAAGTCTTATGAAAAATCAGAGTCCAGAAGTATGTACCAACAGGAACATGATGAGCTGTTTGCTTCTATACGAAATAATAAGCCCAAATATGACGGGGACTGGATGGTCAGGTCGAATCTCATTGCTCTGGCGGGCAGAACGGCCGGATATACGGGGCAGACGGTTTCAGTTGAAGAGGTTCTGGATTCAAATGAGAAGCTTTTTCCTGATAATGTATCCTGGGATATGAAACATAGCATTCCGGTTGCTATTCCCGGTGTTGACACCGTGATTTAAAGGGGGAGGTTATGTATAGAAAAGATTTTATTAAGTCCGCTTCCCTATTGATAGGAGGGGGAATAATCTCTCCGTTCCTTAATGCTTCTGACAAATTGAATTTCCAAAACCCGCCGGTTTCTATGGAACTGAAAAAAGGGATAGGCTTTGGGATGATCCAAGAAGATCTGTCTTTGTTGGATAAGTTTAAACTGGTCAAGGATCTGGGATTTGATGGGGTTGAGTTTGATAGCCCAGTGGATATTGATACCAAAGAACTGGTGGCTGCCAAAAATCAATCCGGTCTCGAACTACCCAGTGTAGTCAATAAGGATCATTGGTCAAAACCCCTTTCCGATCCCGACGCTTCGGTCAGACGGTTTACGATTGATTCCGTTGCCAAGTCTTTAAACGACATTAAGGAACTGGGCGGCGATACAGTGCTTGTCGTTCCGGGTGTGGTGAACGATAAAGTATCTTATGAGCAGGCATACGAGAATGCGTTGGATTCTTTCAGAAAACTGATTCCACATGTTGAAAAGACCGGGATGAGGATCGGTATTGAAAATGTGTGGAATAATTTCATACTAAGTCCGGTTGAAGCTAAAAGATTTTTAGATGAAATCGATCATCCTTTGATAGGCTGGTATTTTGACATTGGTAATATACTGCGGTACGGCTGGCCTGAACATTGGATCGAAGTGCTTCATAATAGGATCTTCAAGTTGCATGTGAAAGAGTTTAGCAGAGAAAAGATGAATGATGAAGGGCTATGGAAAGGTTTTGACGTTCCCTTGTTGAAAGGGGATAATAATTGGCCGGTCATTATGGAAGCCCTCAGAACAACTGGGTATCAGGGAGGATGGTTTACTGCAGAAGTCGAAGGAGGTGATCGGAAACGCTTGAGAGAAATATCGGAACAAATGGACGAAATAAAACGTCTGTAACCCGAAGAGGAAACTTTTATTCATCGTAGATCAATAACAACAACCCCTCAAAGACTTTAATAATCCGGGAAAAACCCTTTGTTTTTTGTTACGATACCATCGTAACTGTCTCATTGCATTATAAAATAAAAAAACAGGAAATTTCAAACTACCCTGAAATTGTTGTAAGTTTGGGTTCTTAAATTGAAATCAAAACAATTATGATGAAATCAAAGAAGTGTATTTTATTAATTTTTATTGCATTATTCGTTGGGCAGGCTTTTGCTGTGAAAAAAGCAGAAAAGGTTCCGCGTCCCAAATTAGTGGTAGGAATAGTGGTGGATCAGATGCGTTGGGACTATCTTTATAGATATTACGAGCGTTATGGAGATGATGGCTTTAAAAGGTTGTTGAAAGATGGTTTTTCTTTCGAGAACACGTATATTAATCATTTGCCAACTGTGACAGGGATAGGGCATGCTACAGTATTTACGGGATCTGTGCCGGCTGTTCACGGAATTACCGGAAATGCTTTTACCTTTAATTCTACGGGAGAGTCCACTAACTGTGTGGGAGATGATTCTTACCAAACTGTGGGAAATAATTCGAAGACAGGACAAAGGTCGCCTACTCACCTCTTAGTGACTACCATTGGAGATGAATTGAAATTAGCAACAAATTTCAGAGCGAAAGTGATCGGTGTATCTTTGAAAGACCGGGCTTCTATCTTGCCGGCGGGACACTCGGCAGATGGTGCTTTTTGGTACGATACTAAATCGGGAGAATTTGTGACGAGCACTTACTATATGGATGAATTGCCGAAATGGGTAAGCGATTTCAATAAAGAAGGCAGAGCCAAAAAGTATATGGATCAGGATTGGAATACATTGTATGATATCAGTACTTATGTGCAAAGTACAGAAGATAATAAGCCTTATGAGGGGGTCTTAAAAGGGCAGGAAACACCAACTTTTCCGGTAAAGCTTTCCGAATTGTATACAGAGGATGATTTGAGCAATCTGTATACCACTCCTTACGGAAACAGCATTACTTTGGATCTGGCAAAAGCCGCTATTACAGAAGAAAAAATGGGACAGGGAGATGAGACGGATATGCTGACCATTAACCTGGCTTCAACGGATGCGGTAGGACATAAATATGGAGTCAACTCCATAGAGGTGGAGGATACTTACCTCCGTTTAGACAAAGAACTGGGAGATTTTTTCAAACATTTGGATAGTCAAATCGGAGAAGGAAATTATACTGTGTTTTTGACAGCTGACCACGGAGGTGCACATAACCGCTATTTCTTAGAGGAAAATAAAATCCCAACCCATGTATTGAAAACGCCTATTCAGAAAGAAATGAATGAATTGTTGGAGAAAAAATTCGGGGTGGATAAAATTGTGAGATCTACTGGCTATATGCAGGTTTATTTTGATTATCAACTAATCAATGAACACAATCTGGATGAGCAGGAAATTCGGGATGTATGTATGGCGTATTTGCGCAGAGTTCCGGAGATTCTTTATGCAGTAGATATGCACAATGTTGGCGATGCTTCGATACCTAAAGAAATTAAGGAGAGAATCGTAAACGGTCACCACCCGGACAGGTCAGGTGCGATACAGTTTATTTTAAACCCAAATAATGCCGGAACGAAAAAAGGAACATCACACAGCAATTGGAATCCTTACGATGCAAAAATCCCTAATTTGTGGATGGGATGGGGCGTCAAAAAAGGAGGACAATCCGTGAAACAAGCACACATGGAAGATATTGCTCCCACTGTATCCAATTTATTAAGAATTACGCCACCTAATGGTAATATCGGAAAGTCTTTGAACGAAGTTTTTGAGGGATTAGATTTGTAAAACTTTCCTTATGTGAAAATTTTATATGAAAAACGGTTTCGCATCTTGAAGCCGTTTTTCCTTTCTGGACTTCGATGAAAAGGTCTGATAGAAATCTAAAATTAATGATATGCGTTTTTTATGTATTTTTATTTCTATTCTTTTTTACTGTAATAGTGTCCTGTACGCCCAGGAAGCAAAGTGGAATGAAATTATCATAGAAGATAATGCCCAGTCTGTCTTTGAGAAAACCATTAACTTTTTGATGGATCGGGATTTTTTTATAGAAGGGATGGATAAAGAGAGCGGGTTTATCAAAGCTAAACGGTATATAAAAGATAAGAAGGTTATTTCCAGTAAATATGGAGAAATTTTATCAATATCTTTGCTTCTTCAAGCCATAGAACCGGAAAACACAAAAATCCGACTGCAGATATATGTTAAAGAACAATATAAGAGCGAAGGCTTCGGGGCAAATTATAAGGATCTTGGATTGAGTAAGAAAGAGACAGATTATACTGCTCTTTTGAAACAATTGTTAGAATATACCCAAAAGAAGCTTTAAAAGTTGCATCGGATTACTTGTAAATAGTTTTGCTGTGTTGATTCTTTTTATTTAAGTCAATAAACTGTTAGAAAAGCATTTTGGAGAATGCGTTTCCATAACAAAACAAGTAGAAGCAGTTATATTATTTTAATAACTCACTTATTTGCATCTAACTATTTATAAACGGTCGGGTGCAAACTTTATGAATTGTATCCCGGTTTCTACTTCATTCTTTTGCTATCCAGATACGATTAAGCCAAAGTTCTTTATTGTCTCCTACTTTAAACCTTACTGTTTTATACCCTAGCTTTTGAATATAGAGAAGGCCAGCCCTCCGGTCTCTAAACTCTTCTGTATAATTGTTCTCATTAGGTTCTGCTACTACTTTTCCGTCGGGCTCAACCTGGCTTTTTATCGTTTTTTCATCTATTGAAACTTCTATTTCTATATTTTCTTTATTGGGATTGTGGGCAGATACATCCAGAAAATACTCTCCTTTTTCAGGGAAATATACTTTCCATGTTATTTTTTCATTCTTGGTGATGATGAAAGAAGGGTTTTTCCCGTCATATTTTTGAACAGTTAGATTCTCTTTATGTAGAGCATTCTCATTTCGCAAAGCAAAACCACCGAAAGTAGATTCAGCAGCTACTTCTTTGTCGAGATCGAGCTCTGACATAGATAGGCGGATGATAGAGTTGTACGGGTCAGTAGCTAATTTAGGCAAGAAAATGTGAAGCAATGGGCCATTTTGAACAAAGGTTAATTCTTTCATATTCCCATCGTTTAGAAGTAACTCTATCTTTTTTGGAGCGGATGTGATGCCCGATACCCGTAATATATTATCTAAAGGCCAATTAAAAATATGGAGATAAATGTTTTTAGTTTTTGGGTCATAGGTTGTTTTTCCCCAATCGTGTTGGTCTACTTTGAGGCCCAGCCCTGTGTTCCCATACACGGATTCTCCATACCTTTCCAGCCATTTACCTATTTCATTTAGTCGAGTAATACTTTCATAAGGAATGTCTCCATTTGCCCGTGGGCCGATATTCAAGGTATATCCTCCGTTTAAACTGACATTTCCGATTAAGGATTCGAAGAGTTGGGAAATGGATTTCCACTCTGTTTCCTGTCCGCTATATCCCCAGGAGTGAGCGATTGTTCCCGGAGTTTCCCACGGATGCTCTATATAATCAGCACTAAAAACATTATCCCCCAAAGTTTGAAAATCTACGTATTCAGCATCGGTAGGGAGTCCTAATCGGGAATTGATGAGACAGCGGGGTTGTAACTCCCGGATTAATGCCACAGCCTGTTCAAGTTGTTCTTTTTTAAAGATAGATTCTTGATAAGGGATCCACATATCAAACCACATCATGGCGATATCCCCATAGTTCGTGAGCAATTCACGCAATTGAGGTATGGCTTTTTCCTGCCAGTATTTTTCAAACTCTTTGTCGCTTACATGCCCGGTCAGTTCCTGATTATGATCCCAGGCGTAAGGATGTGCCCAATCTATCCAATGCGAGTAATAAAAGCCGAGCTTCATATCGTGCTTTCGGCAAGCTTCCGCCATCTCTTTAATGACATCCCGTTTGCTTCCAGACAGTTTGGGTAAAGAATAGTTCCCCACTTTTGTGTCCCATAGCGCTACACCGTCGTGATGTTTTGTGGTGATGATAATGTATTTCATACCGGCTTCTTTGGCTTGGATCACCCATTCTTCCGGATCAATTTCATCCCAAACAAAGCGCTTTGCTAATTCTCCATATTCTTCTTTTGAAATGCGGTTGCGGTAGCGAATCCATTCGGCATAATTATTAAGATATCTGAGCTTTTCTCCTTTCCACAGTCCTTCTGCTGCGCTATACAGTCCCCAATGTATAAACATGCCGAAACGGGCTTCTTCAAACCAATCTGTACGTTGGGTTTGAGCGTGTGCCCGATTTCCAATTAGCAAACTTACGATAAAACACAGGAAGAGGTTGAGAGAGGCTTTGGTAGAAAGCATAGAATGGTGTTGTTTTTAAATGTATAAGAAATAATCATTAAATATACGTTTAAGGTCAATAACTTCCAAGACACCTGAAAAGGTTAACGCTGTGTTTTTATAGATTGTTTAAAAAAGGAGACAGGGCATAGCATCTTGTTTATCAAGACTCTTACTTCAACTGTGTTTTAAAACGCTGCTTTCTGTCTCCTGTTCTCTCCAAACTACCTCACTATCATACTGACAGGTTCTGACCAATCCCCTTTCCCCCTTCCATTGATAGCCCGTACGCAAACGAAATGTCGGTTACCCGAAAGGAGATTGCCGATTACTGTACCTCTCGAAAGGGTAGTACTCACTTTTTCCTTCCAATCGATCTGCCCCTCTTCCTCTGATTCCTTTCCTATTTGTATTTCATATATCCACGAACTTCTTACCGGTCTGAAAGAAACTTTTATCTGTCCGCTAAGGGCTCCGTCCCGAAGCTTTACTTCTTCCGGTATGGCCGGCACTTGTGTCTTTACAGGTTGAGAAACCAGATGCAGGCCGGTACTTAGCAATAGAGACAATTGCCCTCTTGCTTTTTCGTTTACATATCCCGCTAATGAGCGGAGGGCGGCTAACAAAGTTTCCCTGCTTTCATTTTTCAAGCTTACCTCTAATGTACTCCCGCCCCGACTGGCAACCTCATGCTTATTGATATAATCCTCTACCAGAATCCCAAGTTCATCTATACCTGGCACGGGATCCGTAAAGACTTCCGCTGTGTGTGGTTCGCGCATAGCTTTTACTACTCTGCCTGCCAAAGTTGCAAGCTCATAATCTGTGAGTCTGTTATAGTTAGACCTTACTTTTTCTTCTCTCATTATGTTGTTTTTTGTGGCGTAAAGCCGATTTAAAAATTAGTTAATTACATACATCCTTTCATTTTAAGAGTACCCACCTGGTGGGTTCCTCGAAACTTGTTTACTTATGGTTTTCATAGGAGGCTAATTTGCTGGTTGAGAAAAGAAAAAGAGAATTTTAATACAAACTGGCGCAAAGTGATACAAAGTAATACAAAGAAAACCGGAAAGTTTGTACACTTTTGTACATGAACAAGGAGGCTTTTTCTGGAAATATGCAGGATATTCCATGGCTTAATCAATTGACTTCGCTGCAGAGTTGCCCCATTATTTCCCGAAATCGTGTTCATCGGTTATGGGGTTAAATGGCATATACATAGAATTTGATCCCAGAAACACTTTATAGTGGGCACTCCGCTATTCGGAATAAATATGATATAAAAGTACATAGGGTCTATCGTTAAGTCAATTGACTCCGCCAACAAATGGTCATACTTCGCTGTTCAGTATGAGCGCTGAAATATAAGATGAGAGTACTATAAGCGGGGTTTATTCTAGGGGAATACCAAGTGTTTTCATTGCTGTGAGGAATCCTTTTTAAAGCACTAAATCAATTGACTCCGTCGCAGGGTATATTGACTCTTTTAATGAGATATTGTGAGATTGAGTGTACTCAAAACACTTAAAACGCATTATTTAGCGAAAAGCTTGGGTTTTTCAGTGTGTTTATATGAAATAAGGTAGCATAGAAGGTGTCGTCATGTGTTTTTGTTGCTTGTAATTCGGAATACTATATGTAACTATAAAAGGTATTATTGCGAAAAAGAAACAGCTGTCTGTTATGACAGCTGTTAGCTTAAATTTTAATTGTTTCTTTATTTTTGTGCCCACCATAGTGGTGTCAGCACTTCATCCGGACCGTCGAGATGATCCAGTGCTTGATTGTATCCTCGGTCATCTACATTTCTAAAATTAGAAGGATATTTTAAACGCTGAGGGAAAAAGCTTATTTGATTTCTATGATAGTTGTCTGCCTTTAAATCCGGGAGATTGGTAAGAGAGTTTTCACGTGCAGGGTTTTCAAAGAAGGGTAGTCCCAATCGACGGTGATCACTCCAAGCCTCTAACGGCAGCCAAGGATTATTCGCGATAAATTTTTGAGTAATAATCTTTGTCAACTCATCATTTTTAACAGTTCCATTTTTGTATATGGTATTTTCGGGATAGTCTATGGAAACTGTTCCGGTATTTCCTGTGTACCCGTCTATATATTGCATAGTAAAAGATGAACCCGGTTCTGTAGTATGTGTGAATTTTACAGAGGTTCCCACGCGGTTATAGTCTTCAGAATTTAAATAATCATTTACAAACTCTGAAGCACCTAAATGAGCAAAATGAGCTTTTATTCCATCTTCATATGCTTGCTGAGCCGAAACATTCACATCCCAGTTTCTTATTGCTGCTTCAGCTAACAAAAAGTGTACTTCCCAATCGGCAAAAAATATACGTTCATTATCACTTGCTCTATACTCATGGGCCAAGCCGGGAATTTTACCGATTTGCGTGGAATGCATGCCGTTCGCAGTGCCTTTACCTCCAAAATCACCATTCGCAAAAGTACTCCAGGTAAATTTAGTGTCTACTTCAATTTCATCATGTCCTCCTCTTTCTCTAAGTTTAGTTTTCGTTGTTTTTGGATCATCAGAATAAGAAGGGTAATTCGACCACTTTGGATTGTTAAAGTCGCCCGGTATGAAATAAGTTTTGTATGCTCTTGGATCTATGGAATAGGGAAGACCATCAAAAAAGTATCCTGCTGAAGGATCATTAGTGATTGTGGAATAATGATCTAAGTAACGTTTTCCCATATAATCGGCAGGCTTGATTTTACTATGTAAGGAGTCCGCTAACTGGTCTTCAGATTTAACTCCCCCCAGACCGATGAATAGATTGTTTAATGTGGCTGAAATTACTTGCCCATTCCATTCACGGCTCATCACACCAGATAAGTCATCCCATCCCGGGCGTTCTTTCACTTTGAAAGACTGGTCAAAATTTTCAATCAGTTTGCTTTTGGCAACGTCTTCAAATTCAGCACGGGCTTTTGCTTCATCGACTTCAGATAGGCGCATCGCCAGACGCATTCTCATAGAGTTCGCATAGCGTATCCACTTATCCCAGTCATAGGCATAGGCGGGGTCTAAGTCTTTCAGTTTATCCGTACGGGCAACTCCTTCATCGATTTTAGATGCTGCATCTTTTAATTCATCTAATAAGAAATAATATACCTCTTTAGTAGAATTAAACTCAGGGTTTACCCCTTGGGATGAAACAATAGGAATAGGTCCGAAATTATCGGATAATTCGCTCATTAAATATGCGCGCCAAATGCGAGATACTTGGATAAGGTTATCGTTGTAAATTTGTGCTGTTCCATCTTCAGCTTTTTCTTCAGCTATTTGTATAGCTGTATTTACGTGACTGAGCCATTCTGATATTTGAGCCCAATAAGCATTTGTCCAATCTGAATCGTAGCTTCCTGTAGTTAAGCCATTTGCCAATTGTTGATGGGCTGCTGTCTTCCAATATAATACAAATGAACGTTCTGCTACATCCGGATTCATTTGTGCTTGAATAATGGAATGGTTTAAAAAATATTCTACTTGCACTTGCTCGCTGCCACTGGCAGCATTCGGATCTGTATTGATTTCATCAAACTTCGAACATGCCGATATTGATGTAGCCAACACACCCGCTAAAATTATATTTGATAGTTTCTTTTTCATTGTCATTTTGAATAAGATTAAAATCCTAAGGAAATATTTAAAAAGTAGGAACGGGAAGTGGGAAAAGATAAGTTTTCAAAACCTACAGCGTTAGTACTGATGGCAAAAACAGATTCCGGATCCACGCCTTTAGCGTGGCTCTTGATCATCCACAAGTTGTTGGCAGAAAGTGAAAACCGTGCATTTTTCACAAAAGAATTTCCAAGGACAGATTTAGGCAAGTTATAGCTCAACTGTAGGTTTCTCAAACGGATATTGGAAGCATCATAGATATTCTCTTCCGTAATTCCTAAGTTACCGCTCTCCTCAGAGATGTGTTTCCAATATTGCTGTGGGTCTGTTTTTGTAGTGTTTTCTACATAGCCCTCATCACCATCACTTATAACTCCCGGGACAACGAACTCTTCCCGTTCACCATTTACAACGGTTTCAGTAGCTAACCCGGCACGCTGTAATCTCAAGTTTGTACCGGCAAAGAATTTTCCGCCAAAGCGCGCGTCAATCAGAAATGATAAACCGAAGTTTTTGTAAGCAAATGAGTTGGTGATACCCAATAATCCGCTTGCGCTTTGATCACCAAGGTACTGTTCACCTGAGGTAGCTAAAGGAAGTCCATCCTCATTTAATACTTTTTTGCCATAATGTGGGCTTTCCTTATCTTCAACCCTTTGATACTTCGTGCCATAGATGGCGCCATACCGATGTCCGGCTGCTGCAAGTACTTTTACGTTGTCAAATCCGCCTAAGGTCATACTGTTTACATCAGCTTCGGGAGCTAATTCTAAAATTTCATTTATATTTCTGGAAAAGTTCACGTTCAGATCCCAAAGTAAACGCTCTGGGTTATTTAAAACATTCGTGTTCAAAACAACTTCGAAACCTTTATTCTGGATATTACCTGCGTTAGCCATGAAGTTCGAATAACCGGATAAGCTATTCATCGGAATGGATAACAGCTGTCTTGTTGCATTTGATTTGTAATAGGCAAAGTCTAAGTTGAAGCGTTCAAATAGCCTAAGATCGAAACCTACTTCGAATGATTTAAGTAATTCACTTAAAATATCCGGATTGTACAAAGTTCCTTGTTTGTTAGCTATTGTATTCCCATTGGGATCTTTTCCTATTGAATAAGTATTGGAAATCTGATAAGGATCTAAGCTACTTCCGGTTTCTGCATAAGACGCTCTTAATTTCGCGAAATTAAGCCAATGAGGAGAATTTCCTCCCGATTTATCAATTAAGTCAGTAAGAATTAAAGAAGTGCTGATGGAAGGATAAAAATAGGATCTGTGGTCCTTACTTAAAGTGGAAGACCAGTCATTCCGTGCCGTAGCATTGATAAACCAAAGGTTTGCATAGTTTACTTCTGCTGTTGCGAACAAGGAGTTTATTTGCATTCTGTTAAGATCTTCATCGATGGAGGGGTTTCCCACGGAATTACCTAAAGAGAATAAATTGGGAACCTCCAACTCTCCGGCCCCTGCACTTATGGATTTAAAATTCTGTTTCATGATCTGTCCGAAAACAGATGCTGAAGCATTCCATTCACCTATTAAATTATCTTTTTGCGCATTTAAACTGGCGATGAAGTTATTTTCGTAGAAATTATCTACTCCGGTACCATAATTGTTTTGCATGGAAGAACCGGTATAAGTTCTGTCATCAAGTTTAGTAGTGTATAAGTCGGATCCGGCTCTGAAATCAGCGTCTAACCAATCATTAAATCGATACTTTACGCTGGCGTTCAATAGAAAACGATCCCGGGTATCTTGATTTAATCTATTGTGCATTGCCCAATAAGGGTTTACCCCCTGGCTGGAATTATACCACGTTTGATTCACCCCGAGCTTATCCATTCCTGGCTTAAACTCTGTGATGTCTAAAGAACGTGGAAATAATAAAGCGGTAGCGTAGTAGTTTCCATCATTCACTCCTCCTACAGCCCGATTCTTAGCTGAGGTATTCATGTATTGTACCTTTACATCTGTAGTCCATCTTTCTTCTGGACCGAAAGAAGAAGTTACTTTGGATATTAAGTTCAGCCTATCCAAAGACACGCCTGGCGTCTTGCTCTTATCGTGTAAATAAGTGGCAGAGGTATAAATATTTGTGTTGTTGCTTAGAGCTTGTTGGAAAGCTAAGTGATGAGTTGTATTTACACCTGTTTGAAACAGATTTTCAATATTGTTGTAAGTTTTTAAAGTAGTTGTGGACCCATCCCAGCTTTCTACAGATTGCCCATTGATCTTTTCACCCCAGCTATCTGCAGATGTAGAGGAATAGGTAGCATCGCGGCCTTGTGAAAATTGACTTTGTATCTTGGGAGTGATGAAGATATTTTCCAGTCCCATTGTGGCAGAGTAAGTGATTCCGGCACCATCTTGTTTTTTGCCAGACTTAGTCGTAATCATGATTACTCCATTTGATGCCCGTGAACCATAAAGAGCGGAAGCGGCCCCTCCTTTTAATACGGACATACTTTCGATATCTTCCGGGTTTAAATCTCCTAAACCGCTTCCCATATCGGGTGATGGATTCCAAAAATCGTTGTTTTTAGCCCCGGCAAAATTTTCCATAGGCACCCCGTCCACGACAATCAAGGGTTGGTTGTCACCTGTAAGAGAAGTAAAACCCCGCAATACTATTTTTGAAGAGGAAGCCGGGCCATTAGAGCCTTTGATCACTTGTAATCCGGATACTTTTCCGCTGAGTGCGTTAGCTATATTGTTTTCCCTGGCTTCTACCAGCTCTTCACTTTTTACTTCTTGAAAAGAATAGCCTAAGGACTTCTTTTCTCTCTTAATCCCCATCGCAGTAACTACTACTTCCTCTAAAGATCCTTCATCCACTTCTAATGTGACGTTGATGTTCGTGTTTTGAGAAATAGTTATTTCCTGAGCCAGATAACCGATCATAGAAAAGCGTAATATATCCCCTTGGGAAGCTTCTATAGAATATTGACCATCTTCGTTGGTCTGTGTACCTTCAGAAGTACCCTTTACGGTTACTGTGGCTCCCGGCAGCACACCCTCAGAATCCGACACGGTGCCCGTGATCTTTTGCTGAGCCAAAGCCAACTGTATGCTGCATAATGTCATCAGCGTCATACAACATGTTTTTAAGTAAATTTTCATCATGTTTGTTAAAGTTTATGCATTAAATAAAAGTTAATTCTCCCAATCAAACTGTTCGATGCCCAGACACATTGAACCTAATAACTGCATAGTGTCGGGTCTATTTGAAATTAATATTTCTGATTGCGCAGCTAATGAAGGTATGGCAAATTCAAATATAGCTGAGTGGATTTGTGAGAGAAGGATATTTCCTAATTTTGCACCTCTTCCACTTATCACTATGGATTGAGGATTTAGTATATGTATTAAAGTAGCAATCCCTTTGCCCAACATATAAGAAGCTTTATTGATCGCACCGATGGCCAATTGATCTCCGCGGTTCACAGCCTCTATGACAGCTTCTCCGCTTTTGAGTACGCTTTTGTTTATTTTATCCTTTAAGAGACTGGTTTGACCTTCTTTAATCTGTTGTTTTATGTCTTTGATTATGGCCAACAAGGAAGCTTCTACCTCCAGACATCCTTTTTTTCCACAAGAGCATAGGATATTGTTGTCCGATAGAGGAATATGGCTGAACTCACCCGCAAAACCATTATGGCCGGTAAAGAGTTTGTTGTCTACTATTATTCCTAAGCCAACTCCCCAATTCAGATTGATTACCAGTGTATTAGGGGATTCTTTTGCTAATCCGAACTTGTTCTCAGCCGTAGCGATGGCACTGGAATCGTTTTCAACATATGTTTTAATACCCAGTTTCTTTTGTAAGCTATAGGGTAAATTATAAAAGGGAGATTGCTTTGGAAAAGAATCATTAATACCTGTATTGAAATCCACGAACCCAGGTATAGTGATAGCAATATTCCCGATTTTGGAAAGGGGGCAATTTGCTTTTTGCACGATCGTTTGGATGAGCTTCGTCAGCTTGTTAAAAGCAGGGCTTTCGTTCAAAGGATTCTGGATAATCACCGGTTTTACAATGAAGTTATTATGTATATCCAACAAGGCTGCCGAGGCACTGTATTGATCTATGGCCACGGTGATGAAGTATGGGCAGTTTGCCGGGTTTAGTAAATAATGCACGGCCCTTCTTCCTCCTGTTGAAGGGGCATGGCCATTTTTCAACAATATACCGTCATCCACCATTGCATTGACGGATTTAGTTACATTAGGGATGCTTTTGTGAACGCCCCGCGAGATGTCCGCGATCGATTGCGAACCCTTGTAATAAAATATCTTGACTATTTCGTTTTTCAAAACCACGCTATACTTACCCTGTTAATAGGTTTAAGTTTCAAAACTACATAAAAAAATTAAATAGAATAGCATTCTTATTAAAAAATTTAAAAAGATTTGGGGAAATAAAACAAAATTCATTTAAAATATGCGGGAGAAGGCTTTTTTCATTAATTTCGATCTCTTGCATTGTAACAATGGGGAAAGAGGTTTTACTTAACTTTTAGAATGG
>JAJYRG010000034.1 GCA_021794195.1 Bacteroidota bacterium | reverse complement strand
CTTGTTGCAAATTTGCTTACTGGTAAACGTACTTTTTTGAGACTTACAGACCAGTCGTTTGGAGCATCCCTATATCCCAACGCCAGCAACACTACAGTTTTTAATCCTTTTTCTTTGAGCCCTAACACTTCATCAAATTTAATAGGATCAAAACCCTCCATTGGCGTACTGTCCACTTGTAACTCAGCGGCAGCAATTAATGCAGTTCCGAGCCCTATATAGGCCTGTTTTGCAGACCATATGGCATTTTCTTCTTGTGTAACCTTTTCAAGGAAAGCATTTTCCAATGATTTTCTGAAATCTTCAAGCTCTGAAATGGGCGTCCCTCTTTCTCTTACTATCAAATCCATATAATCATCAATATGCTTTTGTGTGATTTTTTCAAAAGAAGTAAATACCAAAAGATGGGAAGCTTCTTCAATTTGAATATTGAAACTACCTTCCCTTAAAACCTTCTGAATTTTTTTATTTTCAATCACAAATAACCTAAATGGTTGTAATCCTGTTGAGGTTGCAGAAAGATTTATCGCTTCTACAATTTTATCAATTTTGTCTTGCTCTACTTTTTTGTTGCTAAATTTCTTGGTCGCATACCGCCACTCTAAATGCTTATGTAAATACATTATTCTATATTTTATATGATTAATAGTACAAACTTAAGACGATAAAAATTATTTTAGTAACTTCGTATCAAAAAGTAACTGTAACTTTCGAATAACCAAGTAACTTATGGCTGATGAGATTTTAGTAACAAAGGAATGTAAGAGAAATATTATGGCAGTCCACGATTCGATGGAGGTGCTAAGTGGTAAATGGAAAATTTCCATCATTGCAGTTTTATGTTATCACAAAAACAGACGATTTTCTGATCTTTTGAAAGATGTGGAAGGGATATCTAACAGAATGTTGAGCAAAGAACTAAAAGATCTGGAAATGAATAAGCTTGTTAAGCGGACTGTGTTAGATACACATCCTGTAACTGTTGAATACTCACCAACGGAATACAGCGTTGAATTGAAAACAATGATTGATAATTTGGCAGATTGGGGAATGAAGCACCGCAAAAAACTTTTCGGTTAATATCAGCCAGCTGTTATCCTCATAAAGAATAATGATAGGGCAGCAATAGCCAGTTCCATTTTTCTTTTCCGTTGAGTGCGGAGCTATATAACAGTTTGTTCACCCATAATTTTTATTGTGCGTTCTGCTGTTAACTTGAATACGGTGCCTTGTATCTAATACTTCTGTATTCTAAGATAAAACTCTCGCTCCAGTATTGCCTTTTTTATTCTCGTTCTGAATTCCTATCCTCGTATTAATTTTGTAATTTTACACATATTTTCTAAAGATATAATTGCAGTAAGAATTTGGATTATTTATCAGGTTTAAACACATCGCAAAGGGCGGCAGTAGAAGAGACAGAAGGACCGGTAATGATCGTGGCCGGAGCCGGGTCGGGAAAGACACGTGTGATTACATATAGAGTAGCGCACCTAATCAAAAAAGGGGTAGATCCTTTTCGTATCCTTGTGCTTACATTTACCAATAAGGCGGCGAAAGAGATGAGAGAGCGGATCACAGAGGTCGTAGGTTTGGAAGCAAAAAATATTTGGATGGGTACTTTTCACTCAGTTTTTGCCCGAATCTTACGCGTGGAGGCCGAACATATAGGTTACCCGAAAAACTTTACTATCTACGATACAGATGACTCGAAAAGTTTGTTGAGAACCATCTTGAAAGAGATGAATCTAGATACTAAACTTTATAATGTGAATCACGTGTTCGGAAGGATATCTTCGGCGAAAAACAATTTGATTTCCCCTCAGGAATACAATAGAAATGAAGCTATCCTAGCTGAAGATCAATCGAATGGCCGAGGCCAGCAAGGGCAGATATACATGACTTATGCCCAGCGCTGCTATCGGGCAGGAGCGATGGACTTTGATGATTTGTTATTCAAAACCAATGTATTGCTCAATAAATTTCCCGAAGTACTTCATAAATACCAACATCAGTTTAAATACCTGATGGTGGATGAGTATCAGGATACAAATTTTTCTCAGTATCTTATTGTCAAAAGATTGGCTGCAGTGCAAGAGAATATTTGTGTAGTAGGGGATGATGCACAAAGTATTTACGCATTCCGCGGAGCGAATATTCAGAACATATTGAATTTTCAAAAAGATTATCCGGATGTAAAACTTTTCAAATTAGAGCAGAATTATCGTTCTACGCAGAATATTGTCAATGCGGCGAATAGCATAATAGAGAAAAATAAGGACCAGTTGGAAAAACGTGTTTTCTCAGAAAAGGAAGAAGGAGAAAAAATACAGGTAAGGCGTGCCTATTCAGATAATGAAGAAGGAAAAATTGTAGCGGATGCCATATTGGAAAGGAAAGCAAATCTTAAATTAAAGTATAAGGATTTTGCTATATTATACCGGACTAATGCACAATCCCGGGCAATGGAAGAAGCTTTACGCAAGCTCAATGTCCCGTATAAAATATTCGGAGGAACTTCTTTTTATCAGCGTAAGGAAATTAAAGATTTAATCGCTTATTTCCGTCTGGTTTATAACCCAAATGATGAAGAAGCACTTAAAAGAGTGATTAATTACCCCCGGCGAGGCATAGGTGATACTACTTTAGATAAGATCATTGTTGCTGCAGATAGGCATAGTATTCGTCTATGGGATGTGGTGAGTCATGCACCTAAATACCTGGATGGGAGGAGCGCAACAGCGGTAGGGCAATTTGGGATGATGATCCAGAGTTTTCAAGCGATTGGAAATCAGGAGTCGGCCTATGATGTAGCCATGCATATAGCCCGCCAGAGTGGTATATTGCGGGAGCTCTATGACGATAAATCTGTGGAAGGTCTGAGCCGGTATGAAAATATTCAAGAGTTGCTGAATGGGATAAAAGAATTTTCCGAAAGAGAAGATATTGAAGAAAAAGGGTTGGATGTTTTTATGCAGGATGTAGCCTTGCTAACGAATGAAGATACAGATAAAAATCCCGATGCCGATACGGTTTCCATGATGACTATTCATTCAGCGAAGGGTCTGGAATTTCCGGTTGTGCATGTGGTAGGATTGGAAGAGAACTTATTCCCTTCGCAAATGTCTTTAAATTCGCGTGCAGATCTGGAAGAGGAGAGGAGGTTGTTTTATGTAGCTGTTACGCGTGCGGAGCGGGAGCTGACGCTTTCGTATGCTACCTCACGCTATAGATGGGGCTCGTTGAACAGCTGTGAACCCAGCCGTTTTTTAGATGAGTTAAATCCTGTCTTTTTGGATCTGGATTTTACTTCGGGAGGGCTGCCGGATGATGATTTATCAGATCTGAGCTCACAAAAACAAGCCTGGTCCCGTACGGAAAGAGATGTATTTAAGAAGCCCAAGTTAAAGAAGAGGAAAACAACAGCGGTTTTACCTAAAGCGCATACACCAACACCGGGGTTCGCCCCATCTAATACCAACAACCTGCAGGTGGGAATGGAAGTAGAGCATCAGCGTTTTGGATTTGGAAAGGTGGTCAATGTAGAAGGAAATGCCGGAAATATGAAAGCTACCGTTTTGTTTAAAGGATTAGGACAAAAACAACTGCTTCTCAAATTCGCGAAATTGAGGATTGTAGAAGATGCTTGATTTTACTGTTAAACAAAAGTAGAATGGAAAGCAATAACTTATAAAATATTACGTAATAGAATAAAGATAAAACAATGAGTTTTGATTATAATAGTACAAGACCAAATTTGATTTTGGCAGAATACGGTAGAAATGTGCAGAATATGGTAGACTATATCTGCACTTTGCCTACGAAAGAAGAACGGAATAAGTATGCCCAAGTGGTCATCGATATGATGGGGAACCTCAATCCCCATTTGAGAGATGTTTCGGACTTTAAGCATAAACTTTGGGATCATCTTTTTATTATTTCCGATTTTAAATTAGATGTGGATTCGCCTTACCCAGTACCCCAAAAAGGGGAAACAGTAAATTCCCCGGAAACTCTTCAGTATCCGCAAAACCCTATTAAGAAAAAGCATTATGGGTATACGGTGGAAAAAATGATTGAAAAAGCCGTTTCCCGCGAAGATAGTGAGGAGAAAGAGAGAATGGTCTTGGCTATTGCTAATTTTATGAAAATGGCTTACCACTCGTGGCACAATAATACGGTTTCAGACGAACAGATTATAGAAGATCTGATAACCCTTTCGAAGGATAAGCTGACCTTACCTAAGGATACAGAACTGGCGCAGTTAGAGTTTAAATCTACGCCTCCCGGTGGGAATCGAGGGAAACATAATAACCCTTCAAACACTGCTAACAAAGGAAAAAAACAAAATAAGAAAAAGAAGAAAAGGATTAAACGATAGATAGAATAACAGAGTCAATAGCAAAACCTATAAAGTCTTGCTGTCGGGGATTAAAACTACATAAAATGATGGATAATATCCGTAAAGTTTTTGTCTGATAAATGAGAACAAGAAGTTTTCGGATATTTAAATTTATATCAAAGAATGAGTGCATTTGAAATTCATGGTGGAAAGCCATTACGCGGTGAAATAGTTCCGCAAGGAGCGAAAAATGAAGCTTTGCAGATTTTATCTGCTGTCTTGCTGACTGAAGAAAAAATGACCATACGTAACATACCGGATATAAAAGATGTAAATAAATTAATTGATCTTTTGGAATCTTTAGGTGTAGAAGTTGAAAAAATAGCAGAGGATGCATATGAATTTCAAGCAAAAAATATAAATTTAGATTACTTTTCAACCAAAGAGTTTCATAAGCAGGGGGGCAGTCTTCGAGGATCGATAATGATTGTAGGTCCCTTATTAGCCAGGTTCGGAAAAGCTGCTATTCCTAAGCCCGGAGGGGATAAGATTGGCCGTCGCCGTTTAGATACACATTTTTTAGGTTTCCAGAAACTAGGTGCTGAATTTAAGTATAACCCCGATACAAATTTCTTTCAAATAGATGCAGGAAACTTAAGAGGGACGTACATATTATTGGATGAAGCATCGGTTACGGGAACAGCAAATATTGTTATGGCTGCGGTATTGGCCGAAGGCACAACAACGATTTACAATGCTGCGTGTGAGCCTTATTTGCAACAGCTTTGCAAAATGTTGAACAGAATGGGTGCAGATATTTCAGGGGTAGGTTCTAATCTTTTAACCATCACAGGGGTAAAAGAATTGAAAGGAACAGAGCATAGTATGCTGCCGGATATGATTGAAGTAGGTTCTTTCATAGGTTTAGCGGCCATGACAGGTTCGGAATTAACTATTAAAAATGTTCGTTTTGAAGAACTGGGAGTAATTCCTTCTGTCTTTTCCAAACTGGGCATAAAGTTTGAATTGCGGGGCGATGATATATATATACCCGCACAGGATAGTTATGAAATTGAAACTTTTATAGATGGCTCTATTTTGACGGTTGCAGATGCTCCTTGGCCGGGATTTACACCGGATTTACTAAGTATTGTGTTGGTAACAGCAATCCAAGCGAAAGGGAACGTGCTTATACATCAAAAAATGTTTGAAAGCCGTTTGTTTTTTGTTGATAATCTGATAGAAATGGGGGCACAGATAATTTTATGTGATCCCCACAGAGCTACAGTAATCGGGCATAATAAACAACAGTCTTTACGGGGCATTGAAATGACATCTCCCGATATCCGCGCTGGGGTTTCTTTATTGATAGCTGCTTTATCTGCGAAAGGAAAATCCGTGATCTATAATATAGATCAAATTGAAAGAGGCTATCAAAATATAGAAGATCGCCTAAAAAAATTAGGTGCAGATATTAAACGGATAGATAATGTGACCAGAAAACCTTAATGTTTTTTTGTGGGATCGCTTGTTTTTCAAGCGATAATATTGTACCTTACCATAACAAGGAGGAGTTATGAGTGCACTGGATCCAAATAAATATAAAAGGAAATATAGGTATAAAAGCGATGTAAATGATCGCGATGCAAAAACAAATAATATTATGATTGCCATCGGAGTAATTATTGTTATTGCACTGTATTTCTTACTGACGTAAACCCCTATATTTTTTTATACTTTTCAAGAACATTCCCCGGATAGGAGCACTTGCAGTAAGGTCACTCCGATTAAGATTGAAACAATGAGGTGTGTCAAAGAATTCCTTTCTTTTATTTTTCTTCGTATTGTTTTACAAATTCACGCCAGGCAACTTTGTCGGTTCTAAACGTGAAGTTCTCTTCACTGAGCTGATGGAAAGGGACGAGGCGAAAAGATTGTTCTTTTATATCCGATTTTTGTAATTCAGGTTCTGAAAAATCAAAAGGTATTGTTTTTAGAGATAATTCTTCAAGAGAAGCCTGGGTCTCTACCTGGTAATAAATGGAAATAATCTGGGTATTATTGAAACTTGATTTTTCATAAAAATCTGTTGTGTAAATATGACGTACAATTTCGATGTCAAAACCACATTCCTCTTCGAACTCCCGCTGTAAAGCTTCAATCAATCCTTCACCATATTCTAAGCCCCCTCCCGGAAACTTTGTGAAAGATACATTTTCTGTTCGTTCATCACTTATCAATACCTCATTCCGGTCATTGAGCAGAATGCCGTATACCCGCACATTAAACATATAACTCATAGTATGATAATTTTACAGGTTTTCAAAACCATTTTTGATTGTTTTTTCGTCTACTGCCAGAAAGCTATAATATCTTGGAAGATACCATGCTATAGCCGCCATCACTTCTTGAAATTCACTTTCTTTATGAAACTGTCCCGGGAAAATATTAAATACTAAATTTTGAGACACTTTTTTTTCATCTTCATAATCCTGTGCTATTAACATTACCTTTGGGTTTTTTATACCTGTATAAATAAAATATTCTCTTAGCTGCCTACGCAGTACAGGGGGCAATATGTTTTCTGAAGGCTGACCGATAAGTATCTTCTCATCGGTTTGGATTTGTACAGATTGAGAGTCTTTTGAGAAAATATTATCTACAGTAAAAAAAGATTTATGTAAGTATAAATTGATTAAGTCGCCATAAGAAAAAGACCAGTCTATTTGGTTTTCAGATTTTATGCAGACACCTATACCTTGTGCTAACAGGTGGTCCAGCTCTTGATTAATGCAGATAACTTCAGAAGTATTATCGGGTAGGTATTTCATTAATTGTAAATACGGAAAACCGTCGCTATGCAAACTTACTTCTGTTCCCTCCGCTATAGAAAAATATCCATAGGGCGAATAATGCAAAAACTCTCTGGCCCAATCGTCATTTCTGCTATTTACGTTAAGAGACAATAAATCATTTATTTTGCGAGTGGCTTCGGTGCTGTTTATTTTTTGTGAATCTTTATCTTCAGAACCAAAAAGGTAGGCTGTTCCCATATTTTCTTATTTGTTTGAGTAAAACAAAATTATAAAATAATCGTGTGAATGGCGATTATTCTCTTTTATGAATTTTGAATTTAGAATATTCATCGTGTAATGAAAATAGAAAACGGATTTTTTTTAGTAAATTTGGGCAACAAAATAGAGGTTTTTATCCTTACGAAATATGGATCTTTCTGAAGAATTAGAAGACACACAGTTAAGTTTTGATGATTTTCGAACTCTTGTTTTAAAAGATTACAAAGCAGCGGTTCAGAGTAGATATGTCAGTCTTTTGGGCCGTCGGGAAGTCTTTACTGGCAAAGCTAAGTTTGGCATTTTTGGCGATGGGAAAGAGTTGCCGCAGATCGCACTGGCAAAAGTCTTTAAAGAGGGGGATTGGCGTTCGGGATATTACCGCGATCAGACATTAGGCTTTGAAACCGGGATGACGACTGTCTATCAGTTTTTTTCTCAGCTGTACGCACATCCCGATCCAGAAGCAGATCCATCGTCTTCAGGAAGACAAATGATATCGCATATTGCCACGCCATTACTGGATTCAAATGGCGAATGGATGGATCAAACGGCTCAGAAAAATTCTTTTGCCGATGTGTCCACTACGGGAGGGCAGATGGCCCGTGCCGTAGGTTTGGGGCTGGCAAGTAAAATATACCGAAACACAAAAGAACTAGCGCACTTAAAACACTTTTCAAAAGAAGGAAACGAGGTAGTGTTTTGTACCATTGGAAATGCCTCCACTTCAGAAGGGGTGTTCTGGGAAGCTATAAATGCCATCGGTGTCAAACAAATCCCGCTGGTGGTCAGTATATGGGACGATGGGTATGGAATTTCTGTACCTAATGATATCCAAACAACTAAAGGGAGTATTTCGGAAGTGTTAAGTGGGTTTCAAAAAGAGGGGAATCAAAACGGTTTTGAAATTTTTAAAGTAAAAGGTTGGGATTATGCCGGGCTTTGTGAAACTTATGAATACGCCTCAAAAATAGCGAGAGAAAAACATATTCCTGTACTCATTCATGTGTATGAACTTACACAACCTCAAGGGCACTCTACTTCCGGTTCTCATGAACGTTATAAGTCAACAGATAGATTGCAATGGGAAAAAGAACACGACTGCATTGCAAAAATGGAAGAATGGATGATAGAGACGGGTATTACTACGGAAGGAGAACTTAAACGTATCAAAAAAGAAGCAAATCAGTATGTCAAATCGGAACAAAAAAGAGCTTGGTCTGATTACAACAAAATGATTAAAGTTGATTTGAGTGAAGCCATTGAATTGTTATCTGCTTTTAATGATCCGCGGGTAGAAATCCCTTTAAAGACATTAAAATCTTTAAATGATCTTTCCTTGCTGGAAGTTTATGCGAACGTCCGCCGTGTTTTTAGAGAATTAAGAGGAGACCTTCAAGATACAGAGGCTTGGCAGAACCTTCGAAACTGGTATGAAGAAAAAAAGAAAGTAAATAAGGATCGCTTTAACGACTATGTGTTCACTCAAACACCATACGCAGTAACGCATGTAGAAGAAGTAAAACCAGTATATAACGAAGAAACAGAAACGGTAGACGGTAGAGAAGTGTTAAACGCTTGTTTTAAAGCGCATTTTGAAACGGATGAACGACTTTATGCCTTTGGTGAAGATGTGGGTAAAATAGGAGATGTAAATCAAGGTTTTGCCGGTTTACAAGAACTTTTTGGTGCGGATCGGATTGCGGATACAGGTATTCGAGAAGCCGTCATTATTGGTAAGGGAATTGGTATGGCTGCCCGCGGATTGAGACCTATTGCAGAGATACAATATTTAGATTATTTAATTTATGCTCTGCCGACGATCAGTGATGATCTGGCAAGCCTGAGCTATAGAACGAAAGGGAAGCAAAAGGCACCTTTGGTTATCCGTACACGAGGGCATAGATTAGAAGGTATATGGCATTCCGGTTCCCCTATGTCGGTATTGTTAGGAGCCCTGCGCGGTATCCATATTTGTGTGCCCAGAAATATGACACAAGCGGCAGGCATGTATAATACTCTGTTGCGTTCAGATGAACCTGCGCTTGTAATAGAATGCCTGAATGGTTATAGACTTAAAGAAAAACTACCGGAGAATATAAAAGATTTTACAGTGCCTATAGGTATTGCCGAAAAAATAAGAGAAGGAAGGGATATTACGGTAGTTTCATACGGCTCTACATTGAGGATTGTGCAAGAAGCAGCCTTGGAATTAGAGAAGTTCGATATTTCTTTAGAAATTATAGATGCACAGTGTTTAACGCCCTTCGATCGCACGAATATATGTATAGAATCTTTAAGCAAAACAAACAAGCTATTGGTAGTAGATGAAGATATGCCAGGAGGAGCATCAGCCTATATTCAGAAGCATATATTGGAAGAACAGAAAGGTTATTATGTATTGGACGGACAACCGAGGACACTTTCAGCGAAAGAAAACAGGCCGCCATATGGTTCGGACGGAGATTATTTTACCAAACCTTCGGTCGATGATGTTGTAGAATTGGCTTACGAAATGATGGGAGAAACTTTCCCGGATAAATATCCGAGTCTTTTCTGAAAGGAAATAAGGGGCTGATTAGTTGATTGTAAAAAATCCTCCTACCTGAAATCCTCCTACCTGATTTTTTGTGAGAACGTAAAGAGAATGCCTCAAAATGGATGATAAACACCTCATTGCGAGGAAGAATAACGAAGCAACCGAACGAAGTGAGCTCAATGTTATTGAGAATAAATGTTAATGAATAATCTGCGTTTTGACATCGTTAGATTGCTTCGTCGTCGTACCTCCTGCCCGCAATGACGACGATGTTTAACTTTTTGAGACGCCTCGCCTCCTTAAGGATATTCCTGGTCTTCTTAATTTGTATTTTGTTTTTCAATCCACTTTCTGGCATTAGCAAAACCCTCTAACCAAGGTGTAACTTCGTCATTCTTTCTTTCTTTTGGGTAATAGGCACAATTCCATGGGAAAATTGCTCTTTCAAAATGTGGCATAGATACTAAGTGCCTTCCTGTATGATCAGACAACATTGCAACTGCATAGTCCGAACCATTTGGGTTTGCAGGATATTGGGTATGAGAATACTTAGCGATTATGTTATATTGATTCTCGTCGAGTTCCAATTTGAATTTTCCTTCTCCGCTGGCTGCCCAAATACCTAATGTAGAACCTTCTAAAGAAGAAAGCATCACAGAATTGTTTTTTGGAATATCTACAGAAACAAAACCTGACTCAAATTTTAGAGAGTCATTATGCACCATTTTACCATGTTTTTCCAACTCTGGGTGAATAAGATTTAACTCCATAAAAAGTTGGCAACCATTACACACACCCAAAGAAAGGGTATCCTCCCGTTTAAAGAAATTTTTTAATGCATTATGTGCTTTTTTATTATACAAGAAGCTTCCTGCCCACCCTTTTGCTGAGCCTAATACATCTGAATTGGAGAAACCGCCCGCTGCTAACAGAAACTGTATGTCTGTCAAGTCTTCACGACCACTCACTAAATCGGTCATGTGTACATCTTTTACGTCAAAACCTGCCAAGAACAATGCATTTGCCAATTCTCTCTCAGAATTACTGCCTTTTTCTCTGAGGACTGCTGCTTTAGGGCGTTTGGTGCCTTTGGCAAATTTTTGAATCTTCCCATCGAAATGGGGAGGAAATTTATACTGTAAAGGAAGCTTATCAAAGTTTTCAAACCTTTCTGCTGCTTTTTCAGGAACATTTTGTTCGGCATCCAATAAGTAAGAAGTCTTAAACCATTGTTTTCTTTTCTCTGGAATGGAAATGGAAAAATGCTTTTCAAAGTTTTTGAAATATATTTCATTCCCTTTTACAAGTTCGCCTATTTTTGTATATGACAATCCTAATTCTTTTGCTTTAGCTTCGAAAATATCATCTGACTGCGCTTGTAATACTAAAGCAATATTCTCATTAAAAAGTACTTTTACAAAATCCTGTTCTTCTAAAGCTGAAAAATCATAAGCGGCACCGAGACTGTCTTCAGCAAAACTCAATTCCAAGAGGGTCGTTGCCAATCCGCCAGAACCTATGTCGTGACCGGCAGCGATGGTGTTTTCTTTGATGAGCTTTTGTACAGCATTAAATGCAGTTTTAAAATAAGCTGGATCTTTTATATCCGGTGCTTCTGTTCCTATTTTATTTAATATTTGAGCAAATGAAGAACCGCCTAATTTGAAATTATCTTTAGAAAGATGGATATAATAAATAGATCCTCCATCCAGCTGTAAAACAGGTTCTATCACATTCCGTATATCTGAACAATGTGCTGCTGCTGATATGGTTACTGTACCTGGAGCAATCACCTCGTCGTTAGGATACTTTTGCTTCATTGACAAGGAGTCCTTTCCGGTAGGGATATTAATGCCCAAAGCGATGGCAAAATCTGAACAAGCTTTTACAGCACCGTACAATCTTGCGTCTTCACCGGGGTTATTACACGGCCACATCCAGTTTGCCGATAAGGAGACACTGGTCAGGCCTTTTTCCAGAGGAGCAAATACAAGGTTGCTCAGCGCTTCAGCAATAGCATTTCTTGAACCCGCTTTGGGATCGATTAAGGCAGTAAGTGGGGAATGACCTAATGAAGTAGCTACCCCATTTTTCCCTTTATAATCCAAAGCCATAACCCCTACATTGTTCAGAGGCAATTGCAGAGAGCCTACAGTTTGCTGTTTGGCTACTAAGCCACTGACCGATCTATCGGCTTTGTTGATGATCCAATCTTTTGAAGCCACAGCTTCTAATAGTAATACCTGATCGAGGTAATCCTGTATCTTTTCAGCCGAATAGGATAAAGGAGCATATTTCCGTTCTACGCTCTTGTCATTCATGATAGTTTTGGGAGAAGAACCAAAGAAATCATCTAAATCGTAATCCAAAGGTTTATCTCCTTTTGTACCGGATGAGAAAATAAATTGATTGTCATCCGTTACTTCACCGACTAAATACATGGGAGAACGTTCTCTATCGGCTACCTTTTTTAATATTTCCAGATTTTTTTTCTGAATTACCAGTCCCATTCTTTCCTGTGATTCATTGCCTATTATTTCTTTATAAGACAGGGTAGGGTCACCTATGGGCAATTTGTCGATATCTATATGTCCTCCGGTTTCTTCAACCAGCTCTGATAAACAGTTTAGATGTCCTCCGGCTCCATGATCATGGATGGATAATACGGGATTAGTATCTGCTTCTACCATCCCTCGAATCGTGTTGGCCACTCTTTTTTGCATTTCGGGATTAGAGCGCTGAATAGCGTTCAATTCTATCCCTGCACCGAAAGAACCTGTGTTTGCAGAAGATACGGCAGCGCCTCCCATTCCTATGCGGTAATTTTCACCGCCTAAAACAGCGATTTGGTCTCCTTTTTCGGGAGTGATTTTTAAAGCTTGATCTATTTTCCCATAACCTATTCCTCCGGCTTGCATGATGACTTTATCATACCCTAATTTTCTTCCGCCTTCTTCATGTTCGAAAGTAAGAATGGATCCGGTAATCAACGGTTGGCCAAATTTATTTCCAAAATCGGCAGCGCCATAGGAAGCTTTGATCAATATGTCTAAAGGGCTTTGATAGAGCCATTTTCGCTCTTTCATGCCTTTTTCCCAAGGCCGGTCCTCCGCCAGACGGGAATAGGCAGTCATGTAGATTGCTGTACCGGCCAAAGGAAGAGCGCCTTGTCCACCGGCTAATCTGTCTCTGATCTCACCTCCGGCTCCGGTTGCTGCTCCGCTAAACGGTTCCACTGTTGTAGGAAAATTATGCGTCTCCGCTTTTAATGAGATCACGGAGTCAAACTCTTTTTCTGTATAAAAGTCCGGCTTATCCGCTGATAGCGGAGCGAATTGGGTGACTTTAGGCCCTTTGACAAAAGCGACGTTGTCTTTGTAAGCAGAAACTACTGTATTGGGGTTTTCTGCGGTAGTTTTTTTTATGAGTTTAAAGAGTGAAAGTTGTTTCTCTTTCCCGTCAACAATAAAAGTTCCATTGAAAATTTTATGGCGGCAATGTTCGGAGTTGGCTTGGGAAAAGGCAAAGACTTCTGAATCTGTTAAGAGCCTTCCGGCTTTCCGAGAAACACTTTCCAGATATTCTATTTCTTCTTCATTTAATGCCAAACCTTCTTCTTCATTATATTTTGCGATATCATCAATTTCCCGGATAGGCTCAATGTTCACGGATAGAGAGAAGGTGTTTTGATCCAAGCCATTAAACAATTCAGTAATCATGGGGTCGAAAAGTACCTTAGGATCATCTACTTGAGTAAATTCTTCTATTCTTTCGATGTTTTTTATACCCATATTTTGGGTAATTTCTACAGCGTTTGTACTCCATGGAGTGAGCATCGCCGCACGAGGTCCTAAATATGTTCCTTCCAGCGTTGTAGTGTCTAATTTTTCAGCTTCACCAAATAACCAGTTCAGCTTTTCTATATCTTTATTATTCAGAGGCTTTTGAGTTTGTACTAAGTAAAACTTTTCAGCCGTGTTTTTAAAGAAATGAATCATTTTCTATATAGTCTAATGATAGGATTGAAATTATGTACAAATTTACGCTAATTCATTGAAAAAAAAGAGTGTTTTCATGAATTAGGGCTTTTTAGCTGTACATTTCTTCTCTTTGTTTTTGAATGTTTTCGTCGTTGATATAATCGTTGTAAGATGTCAGTTTATCAATGATCCCTTTCGGGGTAATTTCGATGATCCGGTTGGCTACGGTTTCTGTCAACTCTTGGTCTCGTGACGTAAAGATGAGAGGCGCTTTAAAGTCTTTCATGCCATTGTTCAATGCAGTAATAGACTCCAGATCCAAGTGATTTGTTGGCTCGTCAAAAATTAAAAAATTTGCTCCTTGTAGCATCATCCTGGAGAACATGCAGCGCATTTTTTCTCCTCCCGATAGCACGGAACATTTTTTCAGAACTTCTTCTCCTGAGAAAAGCATTTTTCCTAAAAAACCGCGGATAAACTGTTCGTCAGCATCAGGTTTGTTGTTGTATTCCCTAAGCCATTCTACAAGGTTCTCATCCCGTCCTTCGAAGAAAAGAGAGTTGTCAATCGGTAAATCCGCTACTGTAATGGTAATTCCCCATTTATATTTACCTTCAAAATCTTTATCTCTGCCGGTGATGATATCATAAAAAGCGGTGGTTCGGATGTTTGAATCGGACAAAAGAGCAATTTTATCTCCTTTATTGATCATGAAGTTTACATCCTTGAAAAGGACCTCTCCGTTTATGGACTTGCTTAATCCTTCAGCGCTGAATATTTGATCTCCCGGCTCTCTATCCATTGTGTTGAATAAAATAGCGGGATACTTTCTGTTGGAAGGTTTTATTTCTTCCAGATTCAATTTGTCAAGGGCTTTTTTTCGCGAAGTGGCTTGCTTTGACTTCGCCGCATTGGCTGAAAAACGCCGTATAAACTCTTGCAGCTCCTTGATTTTTTCTTCTGTTTTTTTATTTTGATCTGCCTTTTGTTTTAAGGCCAATTGTGATGATTGATACCAGAAGCTGTAGTTTCCAGTGTAAATAGTCATTTTCCCGAAATCTATATCCACTACATGTGTACAGACGTGGTCTAAAAAGTGTCTGTCGTGTGACACTACCAAGACTATCGCTTCATAATCAGCCAAAAAGTTTTCTAACCACGCAATGGTGTGAATATCCAAATCGTTTGTCGGCTCATCTAAAATTAAGATATCCGGATTACCAAAAAGAGCTTGTGCCAATAAAACACGTACCTTTTCGCTGCCATCTAATTCGGAAACTAATTTATAGTGTTGTTCTTCTTTGATTCCCAAATTGCTCAGTAAAGCTGCGGCATCGCTTTCAGCATTCCAACCGTCCATTTCTGCGAAGAGACTTTCCAGTTCGCCTGCACGTTCGCCGTCAGCATCTGTAAAATCCTCTTTGGCATAGATAGCGTCTTTTTCTTTCATGATATCATAAAGAGGCTTGTTACCCATCATCACGGTTTCCAATACCGAAAAATCATCAAAAGCATAGTGATCCTGTTTTAAAACAGACATTCTGTCTCCTGGTGTGATCTCTACACTTCCGCTGGTAGGAGCTTCATCACCCGAAATTATTTTTAAGAATGTGGATTTTCCCGCACCGTTTGCACCGATTATACCATAACAATTGCCGGGAGCAAAACGTAAATTGACATCTTCAAACAAAACGCGTTTGCCGAAGCGCAACGATAAGTTGGATACATTAATCATGGTGCAAAGGTAAATATTTTTCAACGAATTAAGACAGGTAGATTTTGTTAATTTTTAAGGGCAGTTTGGTTGTAAAAACTTCTCTTAACCTCTGCATGAAACGCATAATATTCTATTTAATAGGTAGATTCTTTCGTTTATATCCTGCTTTTTAAATTAGGCGTTCTTATTTTGTGCATCGCATTTGGATAGCCCTAAAACCCGCATTACGTTTATACAATGTTGTGATGCATTTTTTTATCCTGAAATGGGTCTCACATTTATTTGTCCGCCGGTAGCTTTGAGCACTTTCATTATCGTTTCGAGTTGAGGTTTAGCTCCATCGGAAAGTGTTTTATAAAAGCTCGGTCTATTCATTCCGGTTGGTTCCACCATTTTTAGCCATGCCAATAGCCCATGAGCGTAAATAATTCGCATTCCGCATAACCAAAGATGTTGGCCTACTCTCTTGCAAAACTGTTTATTGTGCATAGAGCTAATTTACTCAGGGGGAACCCAATCCGATCCATCAATGACAAAAACATATTGAAAATAATCAGTTGTTGCTGTATTTTTATTTTTAATATCGATTCCAAAAAATGGTGTTAGACTAAAGTTGGAAATTCCTCTTAAAGATTCTTTATAGGGTGAATTTTTGGCATTGAGCTGAAATAAATTAATTGAATTTTTATTTCCCACTCTTTTAAAATCTTGTATGCCTATAATATAATTATCGAACATATTGTCTTGAGAGATGCTTAACCTTGTGTACTCTGTATCATCTGCAATAAACCAAGGGAGATAAGAACTTAAAACTGTTAAGTGAGAATTTAGATATATTGGGTTTATAGAAATCATTTTTGAGCCAATCCCGAGTTCACTTTTCTTTATCTTTCCGGCGAAAGTTTTTTCCAGCCCCTGAAGCGTGTGGTATAATCCAAAACAACCATACAAACTTTTATCTGACCAATTTTTTTGTTGATAATAATATTTGAATTGTCGAAACATAAATTCGTCACGGGTATTGCTTTCTTTCATATTTGTAAGAATAAACGTAATATCATTAAGCAATAGCCGATCTTCTTCTGCATAAGCGTGTTCAGATAATATTTCGGGGAGGTTTAAAATTCCCCATTGAATTAACCCGTCTTTGTCTTTGGGTATTTCATACTGGTAGAGCAGTTTTTGATTTAAAAGGGTGTGTAAAAGTTTATAATCGCGTATTACATCAATGCCAATAACCTGAAATTTTTTATCGGCAGTCAGGTTTTCATAATATTTTTTTAATTTCCCCCATTTTTCATTGCGATATATTTTACTTATTTGTCCAATATTGACAATCCAATTTTTAGACGATTGTTCTAAATATTCGTTTAGATAATAGGACTGGGCAATGTCCATTTCTGCCAAATATATACGAATATCTTTTTTTTCATGAAGATGTTTAAACATTGCTACATCTATAGTTGGGGAAGCCGCAAATTCGTGAAACTCTCCGATAAGAAACAAACTGTTTTTATAAAACTCATCATCGAATTCTAATTTTAAAGGATCTTTTATGGGGCTTTTTACAAGCATATAATCTTCCAAATAACTTACATATTTATTTCCAATAAAATATTCCTTAATTCTAAACCCAATATACAGTATCAAAACAAGTGTTATTAACCCTAATAGCGTTTTCCAAATAAAGCTTGATTTTTTTTTCAAAATAAATTATAATTATGCACAACAGCCAAGTATAAGCGTAGTGCTGGATTTCCTGTAAAAATTGTTTAACCTTTAACAAATGCTGAATTTATAACAAAAAGTTGAATTTTACACTTTGGTGTACATGACGCAGACCCTGATTAACTGGTCGGGTATTTGTCAAGTGCTTTCGTCATTTTATAGTTTAGCTGTTTATTAAAAACCAGAGCTTAACTCCTGTACCAAGGGTTCTTCTGGGTATGTTTCTCTTTTTGTCATTATCGAGGAAATCCTCTTTTTTTTTCTGTATCTATGCATACTGTACAGTTTAAGAGACATCTTACGACCGGGAAGATCTTTCTTTTGCGACGTCTGATGTTTCGGAAGCGGCATAAGAAGTTGCTTCTGCGGCATCTGATACTTCTTACCGTGCGTCCGATGTTTCGGAAGCGGCATACGAGGTTGCTTCTGCGGCATCTGATACTTCTTCCGGTACGTCTGATGTTTCGGAAGTGGCATAAGAGGTTACTTCTGCGGCGTCTGAGACGTCTTACAGTGCGCCTGATGTCTCTTAAATGAGACACTACGGCGTCAGGCAATGTCCCAGAGTAGAAAAGCACATTTTACCGGGGCTCTCCGAACCCCTTATTTATTTACTTTTCTGCTAAAAAATAACAGCTGTTTTTTATTGTTTTCGGCAAATATTTGTCAGGCGACCTTTTCGGTTAGGAAAGGTCTGTGCTTAAAATTATTTCTTGCAGAATTTCACAAAACTTACTGTCACCTCGACCATAGGAGAGGTCTCCGGGCTACAGTGCTGTGTCTACCCTTAACATACTACAGTAAAACACGGTTTCTTCTTTGCTTTTGACAGAGAAAGCATGGTTTTTTCTCCGTTCAGGTTTTCTATTTCAAATTTTGGGAGTTTTGCTGCTTCTTTTATGGGAGCGTTCTTAAAATCATCAGACAGTTTAATCCATATAGGGCTTTTTTTTATCCTTTCATTAAATAAATATAAGGTGTTTTTTCCAAGTTCGCTGTAACCCAGCAAGTGAAAACGCTGCGCCAGAAGCCATAGCGGAATGAAAGACTGTGGATTCTCTTTCGTGTAATCGTATAGGAAAGAATCTACTTGATTGAAGTTTTGGTATAGTAAACTTGTAAATGCTTCTTCATCGGAAAGATCCAGACTTTTTAGAGCTTTTGGTTTAAAAGAGGTTTCATATTCTTCCGCTGTTTTTCCATCTACGATACTTTGTTCCCAATCTGCATAATTTATACGAATACTCTTTGTACTCCCGTCAAGAAAAAATATTTTGTGACGGAGGACTATCTTCCCTTTATCGGATGCGAGCATACTGTAATATAATTGCAGATAATCGAAAGTATTTTCAATTTGAAATTTTCCATCCTGAATTTGAATTTCTAGATCACTTTTTTGATAATAAGAGTCCGGAATAGCTTGTGGGAATAACAATAATGTGTCGGATTTATCGAATCCCAAAAAACTGCCTTTTATGAACTGTTTTTCAGAAGAAGGGTTATTAAGGTAAAAAGCTCCATCCGTTAAGCGCTGTTCCTGGGAAAAACAGAAAAAAGAGAGCTGCATAAAAATAAAAAGAAAATAATTTTTCATGATTTTTAATCGTAAGTAAAACAAAAGACGGTAAGAGAGTGTTCTATACTTATCTTTGACCTTTTTAGAGTTTATAAATTATTAAGAGAAATAATGAGAACATTCAAATCTTAAATCCGAAGCCTCAGGTATAAGATAACGCAAATAACACTTTTTAAAAAATATACAGAAATGTTCTCATAAGTATTTGGCTTAAAACGGTGAATAAGCCATTTATTGCAGCTGAGAGATTTGTAACAAGGAAGTAAACGACGGCTCTTTTACTGATCTATCGCTCCATTTGAAAAATGGCTTCTTTTTTGAGACAGACTGTGATCTAAACAGAAGGCACTAAGACTGTATGACTTATTGAAAGCTCAAAAAGTGAACATAGTGGAAAGTCATTTTTTAGGCATTGTGTTATGGGGAAAATATTCTTTCTGTATAGGACAGATATCAGCTGGAAATCGATATAAATTAAAAATTATACTGTATTTTTGTGAAATCAGATGAAAGAATTAGCATATTTAAATAAATATTTTTATAAATATAAATGGAGCCTCATCCCGGGAGTAATATTCGTAGTAATCTCCAATTACTTTGGTATTCTACCGGCGAAGGTCATCCGGGAAGCTTTTGACCTGGTTAAAGAAAACATTAACTTATATCGTCTATATGAAGGTTTTGAACGGCAGGATTTAGTTTATCGGGTATTTGGAAGTAGTTTACTCTTTTTCGGGGGGGTAGTATTGGTTTTGGCTTTGCTACGGGGTTTTTTCTTATTTATGATGAGACAGACGATCATCCTTACTTCCCGGTACATAGAATACGATCTGAAAAATGAAATCTACCAGCATTATCAAATATTGGATTTAGCTTTTTTTAGAAGAAACAATACAGGGGACCTGATGAACAGGGTTACCGAAGATGTGAACCGGGTGCGTAGTTATCTGGGGCCGGCATTGATGTATTCGATTAATACGGCTACCCTTTCCATTATGATCATCTATTCGATGTATAGGGTCAATCCTACTTTGGCTACTTATGCGCTTTTGCCGATCCCGGTTTTATCGATAATTATTTTATATGTCAATAAAAAAATTAATGTAAGGAGTGAACGTATTCAAAGGCAGCTCTCTAAATTATCCACTTTTGTTCAGGAAACATTTTCGGGTATCCGGGTGGTAAAGACATATAACCGGGAAGAAAATAAAATGGCTGTTTTCAATGATGAAAGTACGAAGTACAGAGATGTTTCTCTTTCGCTGGTCCGCGTTCAAGCTGTATTTTTTCCTTTAATTGTTTTATTGATTGGTTTTAGTACAGTTCTCACGGTATATGTAGGAGGACTTGAAGTAGCGAAGGGAAAGATTACAGCAGGGAATATCGCAGAGTTCATCATGTATGTCAACCAACTGACTTTTCCGGCTATGTCTCTGGCTTGGGTTACTTCTTTGATTCAACGCGCTGCCGCTTCTCAGAAACGGATCAATGAATTTCTTAAAACTGAACCTGAAATTGAAGAAGGGAAGAAGGAATATACGATCAGCGGCAATATAGAAGTGAGAGATGTGTCTTTTACTTACCCGGAAACAGGGATTAAAGCCTTAGATTCGGTTTCTTTTTCCATTAAAGCCGGCGAATCGTTGGCTATTATTGGCAAGACAGGGTCTGGGAAAAGTACTTTGGCTAATGTGCTGATGAGAATGTATGATGTAGATGAAGGATCGATATTATACGACAATGTCCCCATAGAATCTTTTACTTTTAAAAGTTTACGGGATCAGATGGGGTTTGTTCCTCAGGATATATTCTTGTTTTCAGAGACTATAGCGAATAATATCGCATTTGGAGAAGATGAGCTGGATATGGAAAAAGTAGAGCAGGCAGCAAAATCTGCTGCTGTTTATAAAAACATTATGGATTTTGATAAAGGATTTGAAACTTTTGTAGGAGAGAGGGGAGTGACTTTATCAGGAGGGCAAAAGCAAAGAGTGTCTATAGCCCGCGCTATTATAAAAAAGCCGGGAATTTTGATTTTTGATGATTGCCTTTCAGCAGTTGATACAAAAACAGAGGAAGAAATCCTAAGTAACTTAGGCAAAGAAATGAAAAACAGAACATCCATTTTTATTGCCCATCGTATTTCAACTATCAAAAATTCGGATAAGATACTGGTCATGGCTGATGGAAAAATTGTCGAAGAAGGAAGTCACGAAGAATTAATCGAAAAAGGTGGAGAATATTATAAATTGTTTTTAAAACAGCAGCTTGAAGGTGCTGAAGAAACTGTTTAGTTGAAGGCAGCAGCGGCTGTGTTCAAAAGTATGACAAAAATTCCTTATTTAAAATATTTCAAAGACTGGAGAATCAGGAGCCTGAGTTTATATTTCTGCCAGAAAAGCTCGGAGCTTTTATTTTATTCTTTTTGATTTGAGATTTATACCTAACCGTCTATGCGCAGTCTGGTGAAGATGAATGAATCTGACTATTAAATGAGTTCATAATGTATAGGCTTAAAAGAATAGTTATTAGATTGTTCAGCAGAACAGGCAGTAAGACCGACGATGAGATCCATTTTAGCCTCAAAAAGAACATAGTCTCCTGCTTTGCTTTTAGGAGGAACCACGGAAAGCCGCCCATCTAAGTCAAACTGTACATTCATAAAAATATTAAAGGCTGTAGGAATATCATCTGGGGTTATCCCAAATTCTGCGAGATGAGTATAAAGGTTTTCGAAACAGCTGGGGTGGTATTCTGGATCGTTATATAAAATCTGAAACGTTTCTGGGCTACAAGGAGCTAATAGAAAATCGTTGCGGCCGTTGGTATCTTTTACTATTTTCATCATTTTGTGGCTTCTGTTGCTCCAAAGATAATGGCCTTCCGTAATTAACAAGGTGCTCTCAAAATCTAATGTTTTGCCAGAGGATAATTTTTCCCGTCTATCGTTGGCATTAAAAAGAACCATATCGCTTACCTGTTCGCCTTCCGGATCAATTACTTTTAATATTTGCCCGGTTTTCATTTTAAAAGCTGTGCCGGTTTGTTTTTCTATTATATTCATGAGTATATTGACAATTAGTATTGATTTAGATAAAAGACTCTTTATTACAGTTGGAAGGGGCACTTCCAGTTTTTTCCAACTTTACGCCCGCTATATTGTGGCGCTTCTAATCCTTTACCATGATCTTTGAGCATAGGGTTGATGGACCCATCGTATTCTATTTCTCTATTACGAATTGTTTGTTTCATTTTTTCATATAGATCTTTGTCCCTAAGCTGTTCAAATTGACGGTGAAGATTAAAAGCTAAAGCGGAATGCTTGAACCGCCTTGATCTTCTGCTTGAATGGGGGTGCAGCCCTACAATGAAAAAGGCAGTTCCTCCAAAACTGAAACTAAAATCATTCTCCTCTGGATTGCTGCCGACTGACTTATCCCAAGCCTGTTCATTTTTTTCACTATTGTACAGCGCCTGTAATTGAGACCAGAGTTTGTTTTCAAAGTCGAATTCTGATTCTATTTTATCTTTAAATATAGCAATCATGGACATATAATTGCTGTTAGCTGAGATCGTCTCTTCAATATATTTTTTTAGATCAGAACCCAACGCTTCCGTCGTCTCTTCTGTTCCCATTAATCCATAGATGCCGAATCTGAACTGGTTGGTATTGATAGCTGATTTTGCTCCTACGCAAGGGTAATCTATGTAATCGATCTTTTCGATAAAGTCCCGGGAAAGGTCTTGTACTTCAAAATTCTTCGTTGCTTTGATCTCGTTAGGGGTAAAATAAGTCTTTTTCTTTTTTGAATGCATATTAATTGTTTCGTTACTCGCCATCAGTTGGATGTATTACTGAATACAGGGAAAGAAGGATAAAGTTTGATTAAATATTTTATTCTTTGTCGAGTCTTATAATTTTTAGTGATTCCGGTTATAAGCAAACAAATGCAAACTTGTATACGCAGGCTGTATAAGTAAGAGGGAAATAATTTTGGAAGAAGATGTTTTTTCTTCTTTAGTCTGAGATTTCTCATTTCATTCGATACCCTAAAAGAGAGAGGCTATCTATTGGTTAAATTAAAATAGAAAAAATATGCTTCGATTTTAGATCTTCTCCTTTTGATCAAGGTCAGTTAAAGCGTTGTATAAAGACATTTCAGAAAAGGTTGTAAATCGGAGCTAATCTGCCAGGAGAGGGCTGTGTTCAAATCTTTATATCAAAAAAAATAAAATAAGGAGCATAAGTAAAAAAGCTATCCATAATCTGGTCTGCAGAGATTCATTTTATCAGAATCTGCATAAACCACTGTTTGGATAGCTTTTTTTAAAACCAGCTTAAAAGCCAGACTTTATATGAACTTACAACAACTTACCAACAGCTTCTGCTAGGTCAACAATTTTGTTGGAATAGCCCCACTCATTGTCATACCAGGCAACGACTTTCACAAAGTTGTCGTTTAAAGAGATACCTGCTTTTGCGTCAAATATAGAAGTACGTGGATCGCCAATGAAATCATTGGAAACTACGTCATCTTCTGTATATCCCAATACACCTTTTAAAGAACCTTCGGAGGCATCTTTCATGGCTTTTTTAATGTCTTCGTAAGAAGCATCTTTCTCTAATCTTACAGTTAAATCCACGACAGAAACATCAGGAGTAGGAACGCGAAAAGACATTCCTGTTAACTTGCCTTTTAATTGTGGTAATACTAAAGCTACAGCTTTGGCTGCCCCTGTAGATGCCGGAATAATGTTTTGGTAAGCACCTCTCCCGTCTCTCCAGTTCTTGCCGGACGGAGAGTCTACAGTTTTCTGAGTAGCCGTTACCGCATGTACGGTAGTCATCAAGCCTTCAGCAATGCCGAAGTTGTCGTCAAGTACTTTAGCTAGGGGAGCTAGGCAGTTGGTAGTACATGAAGCGTTTGAAACTATATTCATATCCGCTTTCAGCTCTTCATCATTTACACCGATTACAAAAGTAGGGGTAGCAGCGTCCTTAGCCGGAGCAGATAAGATTACTTTTTTTGCACCTGCATCTATATGTTTTTGACCAGCTTCCTGCGTAAGGAATAGCCCAGTAGATTCAATGATGATCTCTGCGCCGATTTCATCCCATTTTAAGTTAGCAGGATCTTTTTCAGCAGTTACGCGGATAGTTTTTCCGTTTACCACAAGGTTTCCGTCTTTTACCTCTACAGAACCGTCAAACCGCCCATGTGTAGAGTCGTATTTTAGCAAATAAGCTAAATAATCCGGCTCAACTAAATCGTTGATACCGACTACTTCAATATTATCTCTTTTTACTGCGGCTCTAAAAGCTAGACGTCCTATACGTCCGAATCCGTTAATTCCAATTTTCATATTATCTAATTTTTATTAATGTAATACTTTATTAAGTTTTGAATAGGCTCTCTTATAATTGAACCTACTTGAATGTTGTTTTTTTCTGCTAAGCTTCTTAAAAGCTCAGGAAAGTTATAAGCTACTGAACCGGTAAAGTTAAAAATATTTTCCGGATGTTTTCGGGAGAGAGGGAGCAGATATCTGTTTATGTATAGTTCTATCCCGCTTTTTATTTTATTAAAAATATAAGGATCTTCACGGTTTTCAAAAAATAAATCCGTAAAACTTGTTAAAAAAACATTGGGGTTAGGGTGATTATATGTTTTTTCCAAGATCGTCTTTCTATCCAAGTTATGTTTATGCAATAATATTTCCTGGATATTATCAGGGGTTTTGTGTGTTAAGAAATCCTTTAGTAACCTAATCGCCAGCCAATTAGTAGATCCTTCATCGGCCAATATATATCCTAAGCCATAATTGTTTTCAAGAGTGCTTTTTCCATCGTAGTAGGCAGCATTAGAGCCACTTCCTATTATCCCGATGATTCCTTTTTCATCTCCAAAGGTAGAAATTGCAGAAGCTAATAAATCGTGGTTAACTTCTATTTTCGCATTTCGGAAAAACTTTTCTAAGGTTTCGGCTGTTTTTTTCTGTCTTTCGGGAGTAGAAGCTCCGGCTCCAAAGAAATAGATTTCATTTATTTTTTCAGCATTATATAATATATCCGTGTTTTTATTTAACAATTGATGGATATACCCCTCGTCTTGTATATACGAATTGATCCCGGTTGTGCGGAAACCGTAAAGAACGGTATTGTTATCCGCCAACCGCCAATCTGCGTATCTCGACCCTGTATATATTACTGCTATCATAAAAAACCGGCTACATGGCCATTATTTTCGCAATTTTCATCAGATCTGCATCTAATTTAAATTCGGTATTGTGTATAGCATCCGATAGAGGAGTGGTAACCACTTTTGACCCCCTGATACCCACTGTGCATTGTGCAGAACCTTTGATGATTTCTTGTACAGCATTATAACCGAGTTTTGTGGCTAATATGCGGTCTGCACTGCTGGGGGTCCCTCCACGTTGCAAATGCCCCAATATACTAACTTTTATGTCATAGAAATCAAATTTTTCTTTGACCTTTTTAGCCACATTGTATGCTCCACCGTTTTTCTCTCCTTCTGCTACAATGACTATGGTAGAAGTTTTGTTTTTTTCCGCAGCGTATTCTAATAATTTTGTTAATTCTTCAATGGGAGTCTCTTTTTCAGGAAGCAATATAGCTTCAGCTCCACCGGCTACACCCGCATTAAGTGCTATGTATCCTGCATCACGCCCCATAACTTCTATAAAGAAGAGGCGATCATGGGAAGCAGCCGTATCTCTGATTTTGTCTATAGCTTCGATAACCGTATTATTCGCCGTGTCGTAACCCAATGTAAAGTCAGTGCCGTATAAATCGTTGTCTATGGTGCCCGGAATACAAACTACCGGGATATCGTACTCATTTGAAAGAACATTAGCCCCTGTAAAGGTTCCATCCCCGCCAATACTGATAAGGCCGTCTATATTATGTTTTTTAATATTATCATAGGCTTTTTTCCGGCCTTCTTTTGTTTTAAACTCTTCAGAACGGGCAGATTTTAAAATAGTTCCTCCAAGGTTGATAATTGAACTGACAGAACGACTATTCATTGCAAAAAAATTGTCATCTATCAACCCTTGATAACCTTGGTACACGCCCATTATCTCCAGTTTTTCATGAATAGCAGTACGGACTACTGCACGGATACACGCATTCATACCCGGTGCATCTCCACCGGAGGTTAATACAGCTATTTTTTTTATTTTTTTCACGTTATTACTTTTCATCAGTAAACGAATATACTGTGTATTTTTTACACTATTAAATAATTTTGTATTTTTATTTCAAATAAAAGTATAAAATCAGAATTTTTCTGATTTATATCTGCTAAATTTAAAAAAAACATACTATTGCTTAGTCATTTTACAATTGATTGTGTTATTTTGACCTTTGACAAAGGGGAGTTGAAAGTTTTATTAACGGAACGGAACCGGTATCCTTATAAGGACTGGTGGGCGCTGCCCGGTTTTTTCGTAGGTCAATACGAAGAGATGGAAGAAGCTGTCCACCGTATACTATATGAGCTGACAGGCTTAGATAATATATATATGGAACAGCTTGCAGCTTTCGGAGGCGTGAAAAGACATCCGGAAGGGAGGGTATTGACTGTCGCCTATTATACGCTGGTAAAATATGAAGATGTAAAGGAAAAAGTAAAACCTGTGACAGACTATATGAAATCGGCAAAATGGTTTAACGTGTCTGATTTACCCGAATTAGCTTTTGACCACAAAGAAATACTTGATAAAAACAAAAAAGAACTGAAAATTAAAATGTCTTATGCTCCTATAGTTTTTGAACTTTTACCCGATAAATTTACGCTTACTCAATTACAGCAAATTTGTGAAGTTCTGCTTGAAAAGAAATTGGATAAACGGAATTTTCGAAAGAAAATACAAAGTCAAAAATATATAAAAGCTTTAGACGAGTATCAGACCGGTGTGTCATACCGTGCCGCAAGGCTTTATCAGTTTGATGAGGATGAATACCCAAAGCTAGCGTAAGTTAAGAAGACTCATAATAATGATTGAATTTTTATACATCTTTGTGTTTTTTTCCCCAATGCTGCAATTCGGTTAGCACATCTTCAAGGCTTCTTCCTTTCTTACTGATGCTGTACTCAACTTTTGGCGGAACTTCCATGTAATTCTTTCGAACGATAAGTCCATCTTCTTGCAGTTCTTTGAGCTGCTTTATCAGCATTCTTTCGGTTATATTATTGAGTTTACGTTTTATTTCAGAATACCTTAAAACCTCATTGTCCAATAGTGACGCTAAGATACTAATTTTCCATCTTCCACAGATGAGCGATAAGGTGTAGAACATCCCACAGTTCTCCACTAAGTCTTTCTCATTTAAAAAATTTGTTGAAGTTTTTTTTCTCATAACCATATTGTCGTGTACCTACAATTTTGTAAGTACTTGTTTTCTGTAAAGGTATAAATTAATTTTGCATTACAATTAAACAATAATAGAATATGAAACAGAAAGTATGGCTTATTACAGGCGTTTCAAAAGGCTTAGGCCGAGAAATTGCCAAACAGGTGGTAGAATCCGGCAACATAGTAATTGGAACAGTTCGCACCGTTGAAGACAAAGAAGCATTTGAAAGTGATTTTGATGCGAAGGCTCATATCATTGATCTGTCCAAAACCGATCGGATAGGGTTACTTATAGAGGAGATTATCCAACAATATGGACGAATTGATGTGCTGGTAAACAATGCAGGTTATGGAGCATTTGGAATGATTGAGGAGTTTGAGGAGAGTGAGATTATCCGTCAATTCAATGTGAACTTTATAGCCGTGTGGAAACTTTGCAAAACCGTTCTGCCACATATGAGAGAGAAGGGTGAGGGTGTGATTGTTCAGATCTCATCCAGTCTAGGAGTTTTAGCAGGAGCGGGAAATGGTATTTATGCTTCAAGTAAATTTGCGTTGGAAGGAATGAGCGAGGCCCTGAAGAAGGAGGTTGAGCCTTTTGGCATAAAGGTTCTTCTTATAGAACCTGGGGCATTGCGAACAGACTTTCTGGGAGAATCTATA
>JAJYRG010000033.1 GCA_021794195.1 Bacteroidota bacterium | reverse complement strand
AAACCTAACATTCCTTGTTTTTTAAGGTTTGTTTCGTGGATTCTGGCAAAAGATTTCACCAATACTACCCTTACACCTAAGTGCCGGGGCTCCATGGCAGCATGTTCTCTGGATGAACCTTCACCGTAGTTCTCATCTCCTACCACAATCGTATTGACACCTGCTTTTTTGTAAGCTCTTTGTGTAGCGGGAACCGGTCCATATTCACCCGTAAGCTGGTTTTTAATTTTATCGGTCGAATCATTAAAATAATTAACTGCGCCGATCAACATATTGTTTGAAATATTATCCAAGTGTCCGCGGTATCTCAACCAGGGCCCTGCCATAGAAATATGATCCGTAGTACATTTTCCTTTTGCTTTTATCAATAGTTTCATGCCTTTAAGATCCGTTCCTTCCCAAGGCTGAAAAGGCTCTAACAATTGTAGTCTCTCAGAGTCTGGGGCTACGATTACTTCGACAGTAGACCCATCTTTCGCGGGAGCTTGATAGCCGGGATCTTCTACATCAAATCCTTTGGAAGGCAGTTCTTCTCCTACAGGAGGATCTAACTTCACCTGTTCTCCTTTGGCATTTGTCAGGGTATCTGTTTGTGGATTAAATCCTAAATCACCCGAAATGGCTATTGCCGCCACCACTTCCGGGGAAGTTACAAAAGCAAAGGTATTCGGGTTACCGTCTGCCCGTTTTGCGAAGTTTCGGTTAAAAGAGTGAACAATCGTGTTTTTTTCCTCCTTTTCAGCTCCTACTCTATCCCACATACCTATACAAGGTCCACAGGCGTTTGTAAAAATAGTTGCATTTAAATCTTCGAAAGTTTTCAACAAGCCGTCTCTTTCTGCTGTATAGCGAACTTGTTCAGAACCGGGGTTAATACCAAATTCAGCTTTGGTTACCAACCCTTTTTCTACAGCTTGTTTAGCAATAGATGCTGCGCGGGTTAGATCTTCATAAGAAGAGTTGGTACAGGATCCTATTAATCCCCACTCTACTTTAGACGGCCAACCGTTTTTTTCGGACTCTTCCTGCATTCTTGATAACGGCGTCGCTAAGTCTGGTGTGAAAGGGCCATTCAAATGAGGCTCTAATTCGGAAAGATTAATTTCAATTAACTGATCGTAATACTCTTCGGGGTTTTCCAACACTTCCGGATCAGCACTCAGGTGATGTTTAATTTCATTTGCTGCATCGGCTACTTCTGCCCTTCCGGTAGCGCGTAGATAACGCTCCATAGAAGCGTCATATCCAAACGTAGAAGTAGTGGCACCGATTTCGGCACCCATATTACAGATCGTACCTTTTCCGGTACAAGACAAAGATTCTGCTCCCTCTCCAAAATACTCTACTATAGCTCCTGTTCCACCTTTTACGGTTAAAATACCTGCTACTTTAAGAATCACATCTTTCGGAGCTGCCCATCCGCTAAGTTTTCCGGTAAGCTTCACACCTATTAATTTTGGGAACTTCAATTCCCAAGGCAATCCCGCCATCACATCACAAGCGTCCGCTCCTCCTACTCCGATAGCCACCATACCTAAACCTCCCGCATTTACTGTATGAGAATCCGTACCGATCATCATCCCTCCGGGGAATGCATAATTTTCCAAAACTACTTGGTGAATAATACCAGCACCGGGTTTCCAGAATCCTATTCCATATTTATTAGACACGGAGCTTAAAAAATCAAACACTTCTGAACTTTCCTGCTTAGCTCTTTCCAAATCGGCTTCAGCACCGTCTCTCGCTTGAATAAGATGGTCACAGTGTACAGTAGAAGGAACCGCTACCTTGGGCCTACCCGCTTGCATAAATTGCAATAAAGCCATTTGAGCCGTAGCATCCTGCATCGCTACTCTGTCCGGCGAAAAATTAACATATGAATTTCCTCTTTCATAAGACTCTGTAGCCTCGCCATCCCAAAGATGTGTATATAAAATTTTCTCTGCTAAAGTCAAAGGTCTATTCACCACTTTGCGAGCAGCTGTGATGCGCTCATCGTAGTGGTTATATACCTTTTTAATCATGTCTAAATCAAATGCCATGTATATAGTTTTAAATTCAATATTTAGTTTTGCATATCCTACTGAGTAAGGATAGTGCTATGAAGTTGCAAAAATAAGCAAATACTCGCAAAATAACCAATAAAATGGATTTTATGACGCAATCGCGATTATATAAAAAAGACTTAGATACCTCGTTTTTTATATTAAATGAACCGGCGGATTTATTTTCTTCAAATCGTGAATTAGTGCTGCAGGATCTTCTGCAGAAAAGATAGCGTTCCCCGCTACCAAGACGTCTGCTCCTTCTTGAATAAGTTCTGATGCGTTATTTACTCCTACCCCACCATCTACTTGGATAACCAGACTGTCGTTTCTATTCAAAGTCATATTACGTAACTCCTGGATCTTTGCATAGGTTCTCGGAATAAAACTTTGCCCCCCAAACCCTGGGTTTACCGACATGATAAGTACCATATCCAAATCTTCAATGACTTCATTTAAAACTGATGTAGGAGTATGTGGGTTTAGGGCAACCGATGCTTTACAGCCCAAATCTTTAATCGCTGATATCGTCCTGTGCAAATGTACACAGGCTTCATAATGTACAGATATAACTTCCGCACCTGAATCCTTACATTGTTTTAAATATCTATCCGGATTCTCTATCATCAAATGTACATCTAAAGGTTTTTTCGCATGCTTCTGAATCGCTTCCAAGACGGGAAAACCAAATGAAATATTGGGTACAAATACTCCATCCATAATATCGATATGAAACCAATCGGCTTCACTTTCATTGATCATTTCTATATCTCTCTGAAGATTTGCAAAATCTGCCGCCAAAATAGAAGGGGCTATCAAATGTTTTCCTGTTGACATACTGTTTTGTTTTTTTATACAAAGATAAAAAAATAAGGCATAAATAGATTACAAAACACAGAATGCCCTTTTCCGCTGCATAGTAGATCTTCCCTCACAAAGAAACTCTTTTTTAGCCTACATCCGTTTTCATAAAAACTCAACTAATTTTTTATGAAAACGGAATAGCAACCCTGGGGATATCGCATAATCACATTTCTGATGAGACTTATTTGATGAGCGTAAAGAGACCCATGATTAAAAGGATCTGGTCTTACCTTCCTTCATTGTATAAGGTTCAGAAAGCTACTTTTTATTTTTCACATATTTCTCCAACCATTCGTGTTGTTCCCAGAGCATGTGCATAATACTTTCTTTAGCGGCATATCCATGGCTTTCTTTAGGGAGTATAACCAATCTTGCCGTTGCACCCAAACCTTTCAAAGCGTTAAAATATCTTTCACTTTGCATAGGATAGGTTCCAGAGTTATTGTCTTCTGCACCATGAATCAACAAAATAGGCGTTTTTACTTTTTCGGCATGCATAAAGGGAGACATATCGTAATAAAGTTTCGGAGCTTCCCAATAATTCCGTTCTTCACTTTGAAAACCAAAAGGGGTCAATGTACGGTTATACGCTCCACTTCTGGCAATCCCTGCAGCAAATAAGTCAGAATGACTTAGTAAATTAGCTGTCATAAAGGCCCCATAAGAATGTCCTCCTACACCTACCCTACTTCTGTCTATATAACCTAAATCATCCAAAGCATCAATTGCAGCTTTAGCATTGCCTACAAGCTGTGTACGGAAACTGTCATTGGGTTCCTTATCACCTTCTCCTACTATCGGGAAAGCAGCATTATCTAATACAGCATATCCCTGCGTAACCCAGAAAATTGGAGATCCGTAATTAGGGGCTACAAAATTATTTTCATTAGTTGTACTCTGTGAGGCAGTATTTCTATCTTTATATTCCCTTGGATATGCCCAAAGGATTAAAGGTAATTTTTCTTTTTTGTCGTATCCAGACGGCAGGTATAAAGTGCCACTTAAATCCAATCCATCCTCGCGTTTGTAGTGTATGACTTCTTTATGGACAGAAACCAGACTTTTATATGGGTTCTCGAAATCTGTAACTTTCTTTAACTCTCCTTTGGCCTTTATATTACGGATATAATAGTTTGGAAATTCATTTTTAGATTCTATCCGGACCAGCACATCTCCTTTTTCTATATCCAAGACTCGCGTAATGTCCTCAAGCTTGTCCGTGTATTCCGATTCATAAAGCTTGCGCGTATTCGCGTTTGTCAAGTTAACCTCTGCAATAAATGGAAACTGCCCGTTAGGCGTATAACCGTCTCCAATGAGGAAGCTTTTATTTTTTTGCAATTCCAATACATGCAATCCGTATTTGTTTTCCAGGGTAACAAACCTTCCCGGATCGGAGTAGAGATCTTGATAATTCCTATCGAAAAGCACATATGGCTCCTGATGATTATCCGAAGGGTTGAATACATATGTTTTTGTATTTCGGCTTGAAAACCACCTATCCATTACCACAGCGTGTTCTGTATCGCCCCATATAATTCCTGCATAACGATTCTTCGTTTTTACCAGCAAGCTATGCTCTCCGGTAAAAGGGGCTTGCAATTCATACACTGCATCGCGGTATGGTACATCCATTTCGGGATCCCCTTTGTCCAATGCTTCTACCCAATACAACGTAGCGGGGAGGTCACTTCTCCATGCCAGATTGCGTTTTCCTTCTTGGGTTGCCATAAACCCTTGGGGAAGCACTTCAATAAGCGGAGTTTCATTGACTGTTGCTACTTTCTTCCCTTTTGCAGTATAGATCACTTCCCGGGAAGGAAATCTACTATAGGGTACCAGATAAGAGAAAGGGCGCTGAATACTACTTACCAACACATATTTTCCATCCGGAGAAAAGCGAAGATTCTTATACATGGCTTTAGGCAAAAAATCCTGTATATCCCCATCTAAGCTTACTTTTTTAATCTCTGAATGCGTTAATATTTCAAAATTCCTTTCATCATTTGGGGTTTTTAAGAGATCCTGATAGGTACGGTTTTGAGCCTTCTCACCCCCACTTTCAGAAATAACCGGTCCTGAAGGCACTTCATTATTTACATCGATCAACTCTGGCCTATCTTCGGGCAGTGCTTTTACTAACAGTGCTTTACTGTCTCTATACCAAACAGCACTTTGCCCTATATTGGCATTGAGTACGGCTTCCGTCAGCTTAACGGCAGTGGCTTTTTCTATGTTTATCACCCATAATTCTACACCCTTAGTTGTTGTTCGGTTAAAAGAAATATGTCTATCATCGGGTGAAAATTGAAAATTAGAAAGCTGTACATTTTCTGGAAGGCCGCTTACCGTCCTTCTCTTTTTACTTTTTGTAGAACCCAGTTCAACGCGGTTATAAAAGGTAGTTCGGCTTCCAATATTTGTGGTCGGATTAATCCGCAACCCGCCCAGACGCATTTCTTTTTGAGAGAGTTGTTCAATAAAGGGGTATCTTTCGCGGAAGTAATACAAAATAGTTTCTCCTTTTTTGTCTAAAGCCACAGCCGGGGCAAGTGGTGCGTTAATAAGGTCTTGAATCTCTTTTGGCGGTGTCTTATATTGTGAAGCTTCTTGCGCATGAAGACTTGCTTCACAGAAAAGAATTACCGCTGTCAGCAAAATATGTTTATGCATAATACAATAGTTTAGAAAACAATATAAGGAGTTTTTCAGAATAAAAACCTGAGGAAAGGAGTACTTTTTGTCCTTAACACTAGATCTCTTAAAAAACTTCTCTTAAAACACCGTTTTTTACTACTAAAAAAAAGGAATACGTGTATAAATTCTAAAAGTTTGCATACTTTTATAGAGATAACTTAAAATATTTCATTTAAAGACAGAAATGACCAATAGATTATCAACAATTTATGGAAAAAACGTTCTTTCTATCACAAAGATGAAAGAATATCTTGCAAAGAATGCCTACAATGAACTGACGGAGGCTATATATTATAACAAATCCATATCAATGGAATTGGCAGAGCATGTTTCCCAAGCCATGAAAGTATGGGCTTTGGAATTAGGCGCTACTCATTACACCCATTGGTTTCAGCCCTTAACAGGTACTACTGCAGAAAAGCATGATGCTTTTTTTGAACCGGATGAAAAAGGGGTAGGAATTGAAAAATTCACAGCAAATGTACTGGTTCAACAAGAACCCGATGCTTCGTCTTTTCCGAGCGGGGGAATCCGAAACACCTTTGAAGCAAGGGGTTATACCGCTTGGGATCCCTCCTCGCCCGTATTTATTTACGATACCGGACCCGGAAAAACGCTTTGTATTCCCACTATTTTTGTTTCCTATACAGGTGAGTCTTTAGACTATAAAACTCCTTTATTAAAATCCATCAATGTTCTGGATAGAGCTGCCACGGCGGTAGCGAGGTATTTTGATAGGAATATTCACAGGGTATACCCCTCTCTGGGTATAGAGCAAGAATATTTTCTTGTAGATTTAGATCTATACAAAAAGAGAACAGATTTACAACTTACGGGACGTACACTTTTCGGTCAATCTTCCGCTAAAGGTCAGCAATTGGAAGATCATTATTTTGGTGCTATTCCGGAACGGGTATTGAGTTATATGGTAGAATTAGAAAGAGAAGCGCTAAAACTGGGAATCCCTCTAAAAACCCGGCACAACGAAACAGCTCCCTCTCAGTTTGAGTGCGCTCCTGTGTATGAAGAAATGAACTTAGCCATAGATCACAATCAGCTTTTACAGAATGTGATGGAACAAGTGGCCCGGAGGCATAATTTCAAAGTGCTGCTGCATGAAAAACCGTATTATGGCATGAATGGATCGGGGAAGCATAACAACTGGTCTTTAGTCACCAATACTGGAAAAAATCTTTTATCTCCCGGTAAAACACCCAAAAACAATTTAATGTTTTTAGCTTATTTTGTAAATGTTATCAAGGCAGTCCATAACTACCCTGATTTACTGACTGCCTCAATATACGATGCCGGAAACGAACATCGCTTAGGTGGTCACGAAGCGCCACCAACCATTATGTCTATTTTTCTGGGCACCCGTTTGGATCAAATATTGGAAGAGGTGGAGTCTTCCCGTACAGCTAAAAAAATGAAAGAAGGCATTAACCTTTGGCACGGTGTACCCAAGATTCCAGAATTAAGACGGGACAATACGGATCGAAACCGTACTTCGCCTTTTGCCTTTACAGGAAATAAGTTTGAGTTTAGAGCGGTAGGCTCTTCAGCCAATTCTGCCCTTCCCATGACGATGCTCAATACTATCGTAGCTGATCAATTGCAACGGTTCAAAAAGGATGTGGACAAACTTATTAATAAAGGCAATAAAAAAGATTTGGCCATTCTTACCATTATTCGAAAATACATTAAAGAATCTAAACCCATACGTTTCGAAGGGAATAATTACAGCGACGAGTGGATTCAAGAAGCTAAGGAAAGGGGGCTACCTTACATTACTTCTACGCCCCGGGCTTTAGACGCCTATCTTGCTGAAAAAAACTTAAAACTCTTTGAAGATATGGAGATTTTTACACGCAGGGAATGTTTAGCCCGGCAGGATATATTATTGGAAAACTTTTTTAAGCGCTTACAAATCGAAGCCCGTGTTATCAGCGATATTGTGACCAGCCATATTGCCCCCGTTTGTTTTGATTATCAAAATGAACTCATAGAAAATGTAGCTGGACTGATAAACTTAGGTTTGCCGAGAACAGCTTATAGTTCTCAGATTAACCTAATAGAAAGAATATCCAATCACACAAATTTAATTTTAGAAAAGGCAGAGGCTATGCGGCAGGAGCGAAAACGTGCAAATACAATAGTAGGTTTACGCCAAAAAGCTATCGCTTACGATGAAGTGGTAAAACCTTACTTTGATGAAATACGTTACCACGTCAACAAATTAGAGAAGATAATAGATGACAGAAAGTGGCCTCTGCCAAAGCAGACAGAGTTACTTTTTACAAATTAACGCAAAAGGCTCCATTCTTATTCTCATCATCTTTTGACAGAATAATGAAGAAAGAATGGAGCCTTTTGTTTTTTAATTTTACAATAAATCTCAAACTCAGAAAAGTAAACTACTCTTCTTTTTTCTTTTCTGTGCTGTTATTTTTTGCCGTACGGTTCTCATGTTTTTTTCTACGTCTGGACAAGCCGTAAGATCCTCTGAATATTTTTCCTTTTTTTGTTTTTACATCTCCTTTTCCCATAAATTATATTTTATACGTTTAAAAAAATTATTCGAAAAACAATATAATGAAAAAAATATACAATAAAGTTTTATGAACGGCTATAGTTAGGCGCTTCTTTAGTGATAGAAATATTGTGAGGGTGAGATTCCCTTAAACCTGCTCCTGTAATACGCACGAACTTCGCTTTTTGCAGTTCCTTTATATTCGCAGTTCCACAATACCCCATAGAAGCTCTTAGCCCTCCTACATATTGGTATACCACTTCCGCAAGAGTTCCTTTATACGCAATACGGCCTACGATACCTTCTGGCACTAATTTTTTTATATCATCCTCTACATCTTGGAAGTACCGATCTTTTGACCCTTTTTCCATCGCTTCCAAGGATCCCATTCCCCGGTAGGATTTGAACTTTCTCCCTTCATATATAATGGTTTCTCCAGGTGCTTCTTCCACACCGGCAAAAAGAGAACCTGCCATTACCGTATCAGCGCCGGCAGCTATCGCTTTTGCTATATCTCCGGTTTGCTTTACTCCTCCATCGGCTATGATAGGCACTCCCTTTCCTTTCAATGCTTTAGCAACTTCGTATACTGCGTACAGTTGGGGCACGCCCACTCCTGCTATAATCCGTGTCGTGCAAATAGAGCCTGGCCCTATCCCTACTTTTACGGCATCGGCTCCAGCTTCTGCCAGCATTTTTGCAGCATCCCCCGTAGCGATATTTCCCACTATTACTTGTAATTCCGGAAACTTTGCTTTTACCCGTTTGAGTTTTTCTATTACTCCTTTGGAGTGACCATGAGCCGTATCAATAGTAACCACATCCACAGAAGCATCCACCAGCGCCTGCACCCTATCCAAAGTATCGTGTGTAACACCTACTGCCGCTCCCACCATCAAACGGCCGTGAATATCTTTGGCCGCATTTGGAAAATGACGGTATTTTTGAATATCTTTAAAAGTAATGAGCCCTTTGAGATGCCCTTCATTATCTACGACAGGTAATTTTTCAATTTTATAATTCTGTAATATGGATTCTGCCTGTATCAAATCAGTACCCTCTGGAGCCACAACTAGATTTTCTTTTGTCATCAACTCTTGGATAGGAATATCCATATTCTTTTGAAAACGTAAATCTCTGTTGGTGACGATACCCACCAGTTTTTTATCCGAATCAATAATCGGTATTCCTCCGATTTTATGCTCCTTCATAATCGCAAAAGCATCGCCTACGACTCCACTTTCATGCAGAGTGACCGGATCTTGAATCATGCCACTCTCCGAACGCTTCACCTTGCGCACCTCTGCAGCTTGGTCTTCAATACTCATATTTTTATGAAGCATCCCTATACCGCCGGCCTGCGCAATCGCAATAGCCAGATCGGCACCTGTTACCGTATCCATGGCAGCCGAGACCAATGGAATGTTTAATTTTATTTTTTTGGTGAGAAATGTACCCGTATCCACATCCCGTGGTAATACTTCAGAGTACGCAGGGACTAAAAGTACGTCGTCGTAAGTAAGTCCTTCTTGGATAAATTTGTTTGAATCTAATTGCATAGCAAATATTTTGGAGGTGACTATTTGCAAGGCAAAAGTAAGAATTTATTATAATAATTAAAAAATATTATTGTAATTTAAATGTAAGCTGTTTCGATTTATCCTTATCATGTGCGAGATTAAACTTGTATTTCTTTTCCTAAGCCACACAATGTAATTGTAAGTATAAATAAAAAAGCCCACCATCTGTAGATGGTGGGCTTTCTAAACTTGCTGTGTTTTTAACTCAAATGAGACCGTAGCATCCAAGCAGTTTTTTCATGATCTCCTAACAAAGCTGTTAGAAAGTCTTCTGTAGCAAGGTCATTTTGCACTTCCTCTTTTTGAAGATTTTCGCGAATAGAACGGATAATCGCTTCTAAGTCTTTCGTCAACTCTTCAATATAACCCAAGCTATTTTCTTTTCGGCCAGAAAGTTCTTTCAGATTTGTAAGTTCTAAAAACTCTTTCATAGTACCGGCAGCGAAATGGCCAATGGTCCGGATTCTTTCTGCAATATCATCAATTGTGGTAGCAAATTCAGTATATATTTCTTCCAAAAACAAATGTTGAGGATGGAAATCTGCACTTTGCAAATTCCAGTGTGCATTCCGTGTTTTGATATAAAACACATGTTCATCTGCGAGAAGCTGATTTAAAACTTCCGCTACTACTTTCGAATCTTGTTCTTTTAATCCAATATTTACTTTCATACTTTTTACTTCGTTTTTCACTAAAGTTTTGCGTTTTTCCTGTACTCCAATATCCATTTTCTTATTTTTTAATTCGGTTTTACAAAAATTTATTTTTCTTCTATATTCCTGAACTATTTCTTATTGAGATTAGGAATACTATACAATAATGCTTCAATAACCATGCCTTAAATCAGGCTTTTATATCATTTTTAATTATGGGTTATCAGAAAAGATTATCTTTTTTATTTTTTTATTTAAAGTAGTATTTCCAAGCTGCAGAGTTTTGCCCCATTAATTTATAGTTTTGTATTTTAAATAAGCTATGAACAAAAAGATTTCTCCATACTTTCATACTTTCAAACACGATATAGATGCGGGAATCTTACCCGGAAGACTTAATTATCCTTTTTCAGCTGCTCCGCATATTATCAGTAAAATTGCTTGCAAGGAAGTACAAAACTACTTGGAAACCCAAAAAGACTTCAAACATGATTTTGGATTAAGCAGCTCTACAAAGTCTTCGCAAGCTACAGGTAAAATGTTTGGTGTATTGGTCGTCAAAACCCAGGAAGGAAGGTTAGGTTTTCTGGCGGCTTATTCAGGCCAACTGGCAGGTACAAATTCACACAAATATTTTGTACCCCCTGTTTATGACATACTCAGACCTAATAGTTTTTTCAAGCAGGAAGAAGCAGAAATATCTAAAATAAATGAAAAAATAAAACAGAGCGAAAACAGTAGAAATTATATAAAAATGCGGACCGTTTTGGATAATATTAGAAAAGAAGCTGCTCAAGCTATTGATAATTTCCGCAAGGAGATAAAAACAGCTAAGAAAAGAAGGGGTTTTTTGCGTAAAAAACACAAAGACACTCTGCTTCCATCAGAATATGAAGCCCTTTTGAAAAAACTGGGTCGGGAAAGTCAGGATTTTCAATACAGATATAAAGATCTCCGGCGACTCTGGAGCGAGAAAATAAACGTAGCCGAAGCACGGCTTGCAAAAGCTGATGAAGATATTAACAGACTAAAAAACGAACGAAAAAAACGTTCGGCAGCGCTTCAGAAAAACACTTTCGAACATTACACTTTTTTGGATGCTGAAAAAAGGAGCAAATCCTTACAGAAAATCTTCATAGAAGAACTTGGAACTATCCCCCCTGCCGGAGCCGGTGAATGTGCCGCTCCAAAGCTTTTTCAATATGCTTTTAAGAACGGATATACCCCTATTAGTTTAGCAGAGTTTTGGTGGGGAGCGGCACCAAATTCCGAGGTACGAAAACACAAGAATTATTATCCTTGTTGCAAAGGTAAATGTGCTCCTATCTTAAACTATATGCTACGCAAAACGGCTGTAGAAAAAAATCCTATGCTTATTCCTCCTTCGCTTGACAAACAAGCTTATGAAATCATGTATGAAGATGAAGCTGTATTAGTACTTAATAAATCAGAAAACTTTTTATCTGTTCCCGGAAAACATATTCAAGACTCCATACAAACACGTGTGCAGAGTTCGTTTACGACACCCAGCACTCCGCTGCCTGTACATCGCCTGGATATGGCGACTTCGGGATTAATGCTTTTCGCGAAAAACAAAACAGACCATTCCTTTTTACAAAAGCAGTTTTTAGAAAGAAAAGTACACAAAGAATATACAGCTGTGCTGGAGGGAAGTATTGTCCAAGACTCTGGAAGGATAGACTTACCTTTGCGTGTAGATTTAAATAATAGACCTTATCAATTGGTTTGTAAAGAATATGGGAAACCAGCGTTGACCTATTTCCGTGTAATTGAAAGAAACAATGGACTGACAAGAATTAAATTCTACCCAGTTACAGGCCGTACGCATCAATTACGCGTTCATGCTGCACACCAGTTGGGGTTAGCTACTCCGATACGGGGAGATGACCTATATGGCAGCAAAGCAGACAGATTATATTTACATGCTGAAAAGCTTATTTTTATACACCCTAAAAGCCAAAAGAAGATTTCTATCACAGCTTCCTGCCCTTTTTAAACACCCAAATTATTCATGAGCTTAATTTGAGTAGATATTCACTACATTAAAGCCTGGAATATAATGATCTAATGTAAGGGTTTTATAACAAAGAGAAATCGAGACAAGAAAAAAACAACCTCTCAGATTTAGACTGAGAATTTAAACTTAACAAAAAAAGCTATTCTTTTAAATAGCTTTTTTGTTCGTTATTTTTTTTAATAAAAACCTATTTTATTAAAATTTATACGTAAACCCAGCACCTAATATCTGTTTCACCTGTAAAGTGGGTCTTTTGTGACCGGTATCTACACCATCTACAATTTTATTGATCAAAATATTATCATCATATATAAGTTGTACTCCTGCATTAACCGTGATATATTCGTTTACAGTCATGAATATATTAGCAGTATAGTCCACATCTACATTTTTTGGATTGTCTAAATAGTTAGAATACAATCTCAAAGTGTTCTCAAAACTAACATTTTCCATAATGTCTGTTTTGTAATATGCATCAAGAGAGGCTCCAAATTCAAAACGTGAATTTTTACCCTCATCTATACTATAGGCCGGAGCCAATGAGTCAATAGTCACGAAAACAAAACGGGAAGCAGCCGGGGAGATATTCACTTTAAAGTTATCATCCTTTTTATAGGCAAACCCTGGACCGAAACTCAGATAAGCCGGAGCAATAAAATCAGAGATTGTTCTTTTCTCAGTGTTGCTTATATAATCATACCCTTTTGCAAACTGTGTCTTGAAGTTCATAAAAAAGGTATATAACCAATACTCGCTTGCTTGATACCCTGCTAGGCTGTTGAGCTCTAATCGGTCGTCGTTTTTACGCCAGTCCGTTTCTTTTTGAAAAGTTTGTCCATAAGAAGCCAATACTTTGTTGTCCCAAGACCATTTGTCTTTTTTATAGTTAAAGTCATAATTAAAGATAAGGTTTCCGGCAAATGTATTTTCACCTCCCGAAGCCCAGTTGGTAAAAGAAGATTGATTCAAAAGAAAAGTATTTTCTCCGGAAATCTTCCAACCCTCTTCGTCTTCTTCATTTTCTTGTGCAGCAACAAATGTTGTGGATGCGAGGAGCATACTTAAAATAAAGGTAAATCTTTTTTTCATAGTTTGTATGTTTTGATGTACGTGCAAAGATATAAACTTCTGATAAAAAGCACAAAACAGAGTTCAGAGAGGGCATCCAGAAACTTTATCGTCACAAAAACAAATTGAAAAATTGGATTTAGGATAAGAAAAACATCAATGGATTTTATAGTAAGCGGTTTTCAAATATCTTCCTTCTTCAAATCTAACAGGATGATCAATATCATGCAGAGTTAAACTTTCGAGAGTATAATTTACATTTAACCTTCGAAACTCAGTTTTATGAAGCTCCAGAAACTCATCGGCATTCAGTCGGGACGAACAGGAAGACAAGAGGAGCAAACCTTCCTTTTTGGTCAGCTGAGCTCCTAACATAGCGAGTTTAGCATATTTTTTCCTTGCGCCTTCTATTTCTTTTTTACTTTTGGCAAAAGAAGGCGGATCAATGACAACTATGTCAAATTGTCTACTTTCCCGGATAAGCTTTTTCAACAAGTTAAAAGCATCTCCGGCCAGAGCCTTATGCTTCCCCGGAGGATTATTCAGTTCCACATTTATGGTAGCAAGCTGGAGAGCTTGTTTACTTATATCGATACTGATTACCTCTTTAGCCCCTCCTACTAATGCATGTACAGAAAAACTGCCGGCATAAGAAAACACATCTAACACTTCTTTACCTCTAGAAAGTTGTCCTACTTTATGCCGGTTCGCGCGGTGGTCTAGAAAAAAACCTGTTTTATGTCCAGATAATAAATGAGTTTGAAAATGGACACCATACTCCTGAAAGCGAATTTCAGGATCTTTTAAATAACCGTATAAAATATCTCCTTCTTTTAAAGGCAGATCCAGCTTTTGAAGCATTCTGCTTAATCTAAGCACTATACTTTTTAATTTAGCTATGTTTACAACCTGGTCCACCAAAATATCGAGATATGGGAGCCAAATTTCTGAATACAGCTTTACTACTCCTACTTGGCTATATACATCGACAATAAGTCCGGGGAAGCCGTCGTTTTCTCCAAAAATCAATCGATAAGCATTTGTATTATGCTCAAACAAAGGCTTCCGTATCTTAAAAGCTTTTATAATTTTATTTTTAAAAAACTGATAATCAATATTTTTCGATCCGTTAAAATGGATAATTTTGATCCGAATAGGAGATTTGGGATCATAAAGCCCTATGGCATAAACCTGATTGTCATTTTGACTGAAAAGTATAGCGAGATCTCCTGGCTTTCCTTTTTTATTAAGTTTAGCTATACTTTTAGAAAAAACCCAAGGATGTCCTTGCTTTACTTTTTTTTCGGCAATAGGACGTAGCTTTATAGCTAACCGCCTTACCCTGGGGAATGTACCTTTTGTATTCACAGGAGTAAAATACACATTAACGCTGTCAATTTACCAAAAAGCCACATCTTTCAAATCGAAAGCTATCCTCTGGTTGGACAAGACAACACTTTAGGCCAAGTAGGTTTTGATGTTAAAAAAAGCTGTATTTTATATTTCATCGCTATATACATAGCGTATTTCCTCTCTCAGGTTATAAGTTGAAGCCATCACTTCACCATATGCCCCCGCACTTCGAATCACTAATAAGTCTCCTCTTTTTACTTCCGGCAATTCTACATTCCTTCCGAAAGCATCAGAAGACTCGCAGATAGGACCTACAATATCATATTTTATCCTTTCGGATTCTACAGGATTCTTTTCCAGTTTTTCAATTTTATGGTAAGCCTGGTATAAAGCAGGACGTAACAATTCAGTCATACCTACATCGAGAATTAAAAAATTCTTTTGGGCACCACTTTTTGTATAAAGCGTTTTTGAAACCAAATTACCGGATTGGGCGACCAACGCCCGGCCTAACTCAAAGTGCACTTCCTGATTTTCTCTTCGTTCTAAAAATTGATCGAAAATCTCAAAATATCTTTCAAAATCTACAATGGGGTTTTCGTCTGGAAAATTATAGTCAACGCCCAATCCTCCTCCTACATTTAGCACTTTAATGGAAAGACCCTTTTCTTCAAACCAGTTTTTCCATTGATTCACTTTGAGGCATAGATTTTTAAAAACATTTAAATCCGTTATTTGGGATCCTATATGGAAATGAAGGCCAACGAAATTTAAATTCTCCGCGGTTTCCAGTACTTTTATCGCCCGGGATAAATCCTTTGCCGGAATACCGAATTTATTTTCATCCAAGCCTGTAGTAATATATTTATGCGTTTTAGCATCTATATTCGGATTTATCCGCAAGGCTACATTGCCGACTTTACCTTGTAACGCGGCTAGCTCATTAATCACCTCAAGTTCTTGTACAGACTCTACATTAAAAGTAAAAATATCATGTTCCAAAGCAATCTGTATCTCTTTATCTGACTTCCCAACACCCGCAAAAGTAATTTTATTGGCCGGAAAGCCTTGTTCTAAAGATTTCAAAATCTCATTTCCGGAGACACAATCTGCTCCAAAGCCATGACTTTGTATTTTTTGTAAAACACGATCGTTAAAATTTGCTTTTACAGCATAATGGACATGGAAGTCTCTTTTTTGAGAAGCTTCAGAAGCCGCTTTTAAAGTTGCTTCCAAGAGGTTCATATCATAATAATAAAAGGGAGTTTGCATCCCTTTTACTGTCATTAACTGACTTTCATCAAACAACATGTATCGTATATCAATTAACTTTTAAAACAATCGATTATGTAGCGAGCGCAGAGCTTCAACTTTGTGCATACTGTCCAACAGCAACGAAATATTATAATCCGAACCTCCATAAGAGATCATCCGGAGAGGCAAATGCTTAACAGCGTCCAGCACCCGGTAAGCGTATCCATGGGTGTTTCCTCCAAAATCTCCTACGACGCATACAATAGTCTGGTCTCTATCTACACTCACACTTCCAAAACTTTCCAATTCCTCCACGATTTTATCCAGATGGGAAATCTCATCTATGGTAAGTGAAACGGCCACCTCAGAAGTAGTAATCATATCTATGGGTGTTTTGTACCGCTCAAACACTTCAAATACGCGGCGTAAAAAACCATAAGCCATGAGCATACGCGTAGAGTGTACATGTATAGCCGTAATATTATCTTTTGCCGCGATGGCACGGATCATCCCTTTCTCTCCCATTTCCCCACTAATTGTGGTTCCTTTTCCCTGAGGGTTTCCTGTATTTAATAAACGGACCGGGATATTATGTTTTTGCGCAGGAAAAACGCTTTGAGGGTGCAATATCTTAGCCCCGAAATAAGCAAGTTCAGCGGCTTCATTAAAACTCAAATGTGTAATCGGAGTAGTATTAGCTACAATACGCGGGTCGTTATTATGCATCCCATCGATATCTGTCCATATTTGTATTTCCTCCGCTTTTATCGCTGCGCCGATTAAAGAGGCTGTATAATCTGATCCTCCCCTTCTTAAATTATCTATTTCCCCGAAATTATTTCTACAAATATATCCCTGCGTAATGAAAATTTTGTTTTCAGGATATTGGACCAATCGTTCGCCCAAATTCTGCTCTATATAAGAGAGTATAGGCTCTTGGTTTTCATCCGTTTTCATAAAATCCAATGCTGGCAAAAGCACCGATTCTATGCCTATCTCTTTTAAATGGTAATAAAATAAAGCAGTAGATAATAGCTCCCCTTGTGCCAATATCACTTTCTCTTCATTTGTACCAAAAGGTCGAAGAGATAAGTCTTCAATATGCTGAAAGTGATGCTTTATAAGTTGTGTAGCTTGTTCAAGTCCTTCTTCAGTCGTAAATAGTTCCTGGATTAATTGAATATATTTTTCTTTTAATACATTCGTTTTTTCCAAGCCTTCTTTTTTCTGGGCATTCAGAAAAGCCTGCCCGATTTCAACTAAGGCATTGGTCGTGCCTGAAACTGCGGACAAGACGATAATCTGTCTCTCTTGCTTATCTAAAATATGGAGAAGACCTGCAATTTTTTCGGCACTTCCTACTGAAGTTCCCCCAAATTTTAAAACTTTCATATCAAGCTATATTTCTATTTCTTCTTCTCATCTTGTTTCATACAAGAATAAGAAAATTACTCGTGTTAAAGTCTTATTTTGCTAAATTCTCAATAATTAAGTTGGCCAGCTCCTCCCCTATACGTTGTTGAGCTTCGCCGGTAGCTGCGCCTATATGAGGCGTTAAAGAGATTTTAGGGTGTGTTAATATTTCTTTCTTAGGAGTCGGTTCATTTTCATATACATCCAACCCGGCAAAAGCCACCTTTCCCGAGTCTAAAGCCTGGATCAGTGCAGATTCATCTATTACCCCTCCCCGGGAAGCATTTACAAGAGCTACCCCCTCTTTCATTTTAGCAAACTCAGAAGCTCCAATCAAAGCTTTATCGGATGCAGGCACATGCAGAGAAATGAAATCTGATTGTTCTATTATTTTATCTAACTCAAGTTGTTTGACAGGAAGGTTTACATTTGTATTCCCAGTGAACGTGAGAGAAAGGTGCTCAGGTCCTTCGAGCAAATCACTATAAATAACATCCATTCCTAAGCCTAAGCCTATTTTTGCAGTTTCTCTTCCTATTCTTCCGAAACCTATTACGCCTAAGGTTTTTCCTTTCAGCTCTACCCCTTTCGCATATTTTTTCTTAAGGGAAGCAAATTCGCTGTCTCCTTTTTGAGGCATTTGACGGTTAGCATCGTAAAGAAAACGTACCCCATTAAGAAAGTGTGCAAAAACTAGTTCTCCTACGGATAAAGATGAAGAGGCCGGAGTATTGACTACTGTAATTCCTTTTGAACGGGCATATTCCACATCTATATTATCCATTCCTACTCCACCCCGGCCGATGAGTTTTAAATTAGGGCTGGCATCAATATGTTCTTTACGTACTTTCGTTGCGCTGCGTACCGTAATTGCGTCAAAATTATTCAGTTCATCAATAAGTTTTTCCTGTGCAATTCTTTCCACAACCACATCAAAACCTGCATCTTCTAAAATCTTCTTTCCTTGAGGATCTATCCCATCATTAATTAATATTCTCATTATTTTATTCTTTATTTAGCACTAATTAATCGTTTATTTTGTTTTCTGTTCTTCAAATTCCTGCATGGCATCAACCAATGCATTAACAGACTGGATACCTATACTGTTATAAATAGATGCGCGGAATCCACCTACAGAGCGATGGCCTTTTATGCCTACTATTTCTCTTTTTTTAGCGAATTCCAAAAACTCTGCTTCTAAATCACCATTTTCCATTACGAAAGTAACATTCATGCGGGAACGATCCGTTACATCAGCTGTAGCTTTAAATAATGTGTTGCGCTCAATTTCCTCATATAAGGTCCGAGCTTTTACGATATTTTCTTTCTCAATTACCTGCACGCCACCTTTCTGTTTTAACCAGCGCAGCGTAAGCATAGAGGTATAAATAGAAAAAACCGGAGGTGTATTATATCTTGAGCCTGCTTTAATATGCGCCTGATAATCGAGCATAGAAGGGATTATATTTCCACTTTTCCCTAAGATATCATCGTTTATGATAACTAAAGTCATTCCTGCAGGACCTAAGTTTTTTTGAGCGCCCGCATAAATCAAATCAAAATCCGACACCTCGATTTCTCTACTGAAAATATCAGAAGACATGTCCACAACTACAGGTATGGAACTTTTTGGAGTTTCAAACACTTCAGTACCGAATATAGTATTATTGGAAGTATAGTGAAAATAAGAAGCATCTGAAGGAATTTCAAAATCTTTTGGGATATAGCTATAATTTCTATCGCTGGAAGAAGCCAGTATTTTTGTTTCACCAATTTTTTCAGCTTGTTTTACCGCTTTTGTAGACCATGCTCCTGTATCCAAGTAAGTGGCGTACCCATCCTTTGGCAATAAATTAAGAGGTGCCATAGCAAATTGTGTACTTGCCCCTCCTTGTAAGAACAATACGGAATAGGCTCTCGGCACATGCAAAAGCTCACGTACTAAACGTTCAGCTTCAATTATAATTTCATCAAATTCTTTCGAACGATGGGATATTTCTAAAACAGATAAACCCGTATCATTAAGATTTAATATTGCTTGTGAAGCTTCTTTATATACTTCTTGCGGTAAGTTACTGGGACCAGCCCCAAAATTATGTTTCATTTTTATTTCAGTTTTAAAACTCTTTCTTTTTTTTATAAAAACACCTTTTAAGTCAAAGATTAACAAAGGTAATATATTTTTAAAAAAATTATAATATAATTATTGACTTTTTAACAAAAAAACAATAAAATTCGTTCTTTTATATTATTTTGACATTTTCATTGCCTGATTTTTGCGAACTGCTTTGACAAATACACTTTTAGAATTTATACCTTTTCTATTTTATTGCTTTTCCTTAAAAAAGCGTATATTCGCAAACGTAGATATACTGCGATAGAAAAGATTCTACATGATTTTATTTTGAATAATATAAAATATGTCTGACGGAACAGAAAACGAAAACGATTTAGTACCCGGAAGCGATAGGGTGATCCCTATCAATATCGAAGACCAAATGAAAACTGCTTACATCGACTACTCGATGTCAGTAATTGTTTCAAGAGCATTGCCTGATGCTCGGGACGGTTTGAAACCTGTACATAGAAGGGTTTTGTACGGCATGATGGATCTGGGAGTTACCAGTAATAAAGCTTATAAAAAATCTGCACGTATAGTGGGAGATGTACTCGGTAAGTACCACCCTCACGGAGACTTGTCTGTATATGACACTATGGTACGTATGGCTCAAAGCTGGAGTTTACGGTATCCATTAGTAGACGGACAGGGAAACTACGGTTCCGTGGATGGTGACCCTCCGGCAGCTATGCGTTATACAGAAGCCCGTTTAAAAAAAATAGCTGAGGAGACTCTGTCTGATATACATAAAGACACAGTGGATTTTCAGCTGAATTTTGATGACTCTTTGAAAGAGCCCACCGTCTTACCTACGCGTATCCCAAATCTATTGGTCAATGGAGCTTCAGGAATTGCTGTAGGAATGGCCACAAATATGGCTCCTCATAACTTATCTGAAGTAGTGGACGGTATCCATGCATATATAGACAACAGGGATATAGAAATCTCCGAACTGATGCAGTATATCAAAGGGCCGGACTTCCCTACGGGCGCCATTATATATGGATACAACGGGGTAAAGGATGCTTTTGAAACGGGAAGAGGAAGAGTAGTGATGCGGGCAAAAGCAGAAATTGAAGAACTAAAAAGCGGAAGGGAAATCATTGTGGTAACAGAAATCCCTTACCAAGTAAATAAAGCCGGCATGATTGAGCGCACGGCAGAGCTTATCAATGAAAAGAAAATCGACGGTATTACCAATATACGCGATGAATCTGACCGTCATGGTTTTCGTATAGTGTATGAAGTCAGAAGAGACACCAGTGCTAATATAGTGCTAAACAATCTCTATAAATACACCGCACTACAAACCTCTTTCTCAGTCAATAACATAGCTTTAGTAAATGGAAGGCCTATGTTACTCAACTTGAAAGATATGATCCATGAGTTTGTGGAGCATAGGCATAATGTGGTCATACGAAGAACAAAATACGAACTCGCCGAAGCGAAAAAGAGAGCACATATACTCGAAGGTTACCTGATTGCTTTAGATCATTTAGATGAAGTGATCAAGCTGATCCGTAATTCTCAAACGCCTGAAGAAGCAAGGGTGGGTTTAATGGAGCGTTTTGGTTTATCTGACCCTCAAGCGAGAGCTATTTTAGATATGACCCTCCGCAGGTTGACAGGTCTGGAAAGGGAAAAAATAAAAGATGAGTATGACGAGCTCATGAAAACCATAGAGTATCTGGAAAAGGTATTATCTGATGAAAGCCTGCGCATGCAAATCATCAAAGATGAACTTTTGGAAATAAAAGAAAAATATGGAGACGAACGCCGATCACAAATTGTACATTCGGCCGAAGACATGACTATGGAAGACTTCATAGAAGATGAAGAAATCGTCATTACCATCTCTCACCACAGCTATGTAAAACGTACCCCTCTTTCTGAATACAGAAGACAAGGTAGAGGAGGAAAAGGTTCGATAGGAAGCAGCACCCGGGATGAAGACTTTACAGAACGCATCATCACAGCTACAGCACACAATTACATGCTCTTTTTCACAGATGCGGGTAGATGTTATTGGTTACGCGCGTACGAAATACCGGAAGGAAGCCGCACTTCCCGTGGCCGTGCTCTTCAAAATATCATTAATATACCTAAAGAAGAGAAAATAAGAGCCTATATTAAAGTAATAAACCTTAAAGATCAAGAGTATCTAACGAACAATTACATTATTATGTGTACGAAAAACGGTACCATAAAAAAGACATCTCTAGAAGCTTATTCCCGACCGAGAGCCAATGGAATTAACGCAATAAATATCAGTGAAGGGGATCAACTTTTGGAAGCTTGCCTCACTAATGGAGAAAGTGAGATTATGATGGCCCTCCGTTCAGGAAGAGCTATTCGATTTGACGAATCCGCTGTCAGGCCCATGGGACGCACAGCGACAGGAGTTCGCGGTATTCGCTTAAGCAATGAAAAAGACGAAGTTATTGGCATGATTAGTGTGGCGGATAAAGAAGCAACGGTATTAGTCGTTTCAGAGAAAGGATATGGCAAGCGTACACATCTCGAGGACTATAGAAAGACAAATAGAGGCGGAAAAGGTGTTAAAACTATCAATGTAACCGAGAAAACAGGCAAGTTGATAGCTGTCAAAGATGTGACGGACGAAGACGATCTGATGATTATCAATAAGTCAGGTATTGTTATCCGTATCGGCGCAGATACATTACGCGTCATGGGAAGAGCTACACAAGGAGTCCGGTTAATTACTTTGAAAAATGATGATGAAATTGCATCCATAGCCAAAGTGAAGCCTGAAGAAGTAGTAGAAGAAGAATTGGAAGAAAATGCAGAAGCGGCTGCCCATAAAGAGGAAAATACAGAAAGTGAATCTCAAAATGAAGAAAACAGTGAAGACTAAAGTATTCTTTAAATTGATTTTAATCGGATTCGTATTACATTTAGGATTGTTATCTTCTGTCTCTGCCCAATCCACTTTTAAAGAGAGCAATAATCACTTTGCAAGATATACGCAAGACGGTAAATTGGATCACTTGAAAGAAGCGAAAAACTTTATCGATAAAACTTACCAAAACAAAAGAGACTCCAATCTGGCCCGGGTAAATATATTAAGGGCAATGGTCTACAGCTCTTTGGCCTATTCTGATTCAACCCGGACTTTAGAGTATGAAGTTGATCCCATAGACATTACTCAAGCTTCTTTGAAAAAAATTAGAAAAAGAGATAAATACTCCCATCAGCATGAACTTTCTTTTATCCAACAAAATTTAGCTTCTGCCCATGTCTATGCAGCGGAAAAAGCAATGGAGGAATCGGATTATGAGACAGCGTTTTTACACTTTAAAGAAGTGAATAAAATTAATCCCGATAACTTGGATGTTTTAAATAACTTAGCTCTTCTGTCTTATCAGGCCGAAGAATATGAAGAGGCTGAAATTTATTCCAGCTCAATAATTAACAGCGGTGAATATGACGATAATCACTATTTGCAATTAGCAAAAGTATATCGAAAACAAGGGAATGAACAAGCTGAACTGGAGACATTGAAAAAAGCCAGTGAAGAATTTCCCGAGAGCAAAGAAGTTATTTTTAGGCTCGTAGAGGTTTATGTGCAAAATAAAGATTATCCGGCAATAGCTGAAATAATAGATAGAGCTATTGAATTTGAGCCTGAAAATGTCTCTTTGAACTACTTGGCAGGCTATGCCAACGAAAATCAAAACCGGGTAAACGATGCAGCAGATTATTATGAGAAAGTTATTGCTCTGGATGAAAACAGCTACAAAGGAAACTTAGCTTTAGGCTTGGTAGAACTAAAGACATTTCTCAACGATAAAGAGAATCAAACTGCACAGTATAATGCCCAGGAATATCTATTAAAAGCAAATGAAATTAAACCTTATGAAGTAAGTGCACTCAAATCATTAGCAGTGTTGTATGAAAACACTGGGAATGACTCACAATTGGATAGGGTGAATTTATTATTAAATCAAATTGATAAGTAATTATAACATTTTTAGCTATGAATTTTAATAAAATTATATTAATCCTTTTATTAGCCTGTAGCTCCTCTTTCGCTCTTGCACAAAAAGGAAACTTAAGAAAAGCAGAGAAAAACATTCAAGAATTTGAAGAACTGAAGTCGGTCGGTGATCCTAAGCTTGGTGAAAATCAGCTGAAAGAAGCTAAAGAAGCCATTGACAAAGCTAAGGAGCATGATAAAACAAAGGATTTACCAGAAACTTGGGTATATGCTGCCCTTATTGAGGCAAACAGAGCACTGGTCTATGAAGATGAAAGTGATGATGCTGTGGAGTTGGCTTTAGAAGCTATCTCTAAAGCCAAAGAATTAGATGAGAAAGATAAATTTGAAGAGAATATCTCTGTAGCTGAACAAACATTGGGTCAGATATATTTTAATAATGGGGTAAAAGCATGGGAAGATCAGGATTTTAAAACTGCTTATACCAATTTTGAAGGCGCTTTAGAATATATTCCGGGAGATACTACCCTTACTTATTATTCCGGTTTAGCAGCTATTCAAAATCAGGATTATGAAAACGCCGTAGAAAAATATAAAGAAATTCTTCCGCACGAGGACTTTTCAGAACATAAAACCGTTACAGTCGACCTACCAAAATTATATTTGAGTATGCAAGACACTACGAATGCATTAAAGTATGCACAGGAAGCAGCGGATGCATATCCAGATGACAATGATATTGCTGTTCAAAATATTGAATTAAACTTAATGACAGGTAACGAAGCAAAAATCATTTCGGATATCGAAGATCAAATATCAAAAGACGGAGATAATGAACATCTGCATTATTATTTGGGGATTGCCTATTCAGCAAAAGGAGAAGGGGACAAAGCAAAAGAATCTTATAAAGAAGCTTTAAAAATCAACCCTGACCATGCAGAAGCAAATACCAATATGGCAGTAAATATCATGAATAGTGTAAAAAAGGACTTGAGCGATTTAAATGCCAATAAAGAGGTTTCGAACGAAGAGTATGCCGAAGGTATCGACAAAATAAAAGAGGATATACAGGAAGCTCTCCCCTATTTGGAAAAAGCAACCGAATTAAATCCTGATGATCAAGACAGCTGGAGAAATTTAAAAAGCTATTACGACTTTATGCAGGATGAAGAAAAATCTAACGAAATTCAAGAGAAAATAGAGAGTCTTCAATAAGAGATTTTAATTTTTCAGACTAACAAAAAAGTCTCTGGTTATTGAAAAGCCAGAGACTTTTTTATTGGCATACAAATAAAACACCGAGTGTGTCCTATCATATACTGGAGATCAATAGAAATATCAATACACATTCTGCATAATCACCAAAGTATTACTTTCTAATACATTTAAAATAATTTGATATACAAAGTTATCCGGGAGGTCAAATAAAAAGTCATCTAATTTCTCCTCATCTAAATCAATCCCTGCATTAAACAGTACAAATCCATGACTGTTGATACGTTTTAATAAATTTTCCCAAAATGATACTTTATAAAATTGTTCAGGTACATGTATATCAATAAATAAATCTACTATTACAAGATCAAATTGAGAATCACTTTGTGTAATGTATTCCCCGGCATCTGCTTGTATTACTTTTACATTTTGATCTTCAAATAATCCAAATTCATTTTTAGCGATATCTATAACTACTGGGTCCACTTCTACCCCCCATATGAGACCTTTATATTGATATTTATTCCGCAAAGAATCTACTACACAGCCACCTCCCATTCCTAATACCAAGACTGAATTTACACTTTTCATCGGGATGGAGTCCAATCCATAATCAAGGACCTCCTGCAAGGTTCCATAAGAATAGTTGGAATCTTTAGTGTCCAATATCTTTTTTCCATTCAGCCAACGGACTTCCAAACGTTCATTGACCTCAGAGTAATAAAAGGTGTTCTGTGGACGGAAATAACTCAGCCACCTTTCCCAAATTTCATTTTGCATTCCCTTATAAGAAACTTAATCACAAAAATAAAATATGAAAAAATGGTTTTTGACCGGGTTCTACTCCCATTCAAACCTGCTTTTTGATTGGTGGGAATATAAGCTTTTTATCATGAATTAAAAATTCATGACAAGCGTTCAGATGCACAGTATTAAACCAGTGTATATAAAACAGTTTAATCGAGACTCCTTTCTCAATTCACTTTTTTAGCAGTTGTTTCCACCCCTACATCTTTAGCCAATTTTATCATTTTGCTTCTTAATTCTCCCACAATTTCCGGGTATTCTGCTGCTTGATTGTATAGTTCGGAAGCGTCATACTGCATATTATATAACTCTGGGTTCCCATTTACTTCGCGAAATTTCCATTGCCCAACTCTTATAGCTTGTAGATCATTGATAAAATAACCAAATTCATTTCTGGGTGAAGAATTTTCTTCTCCCAATAAAAATGGCATCACGTCCATACCATCGATCTTATAATCAGGTAAGCTTCCGTCTCCTATTTTTACAAAAGTAGTGTACAAATCTAAATGTGTAACCAATTCATCGGTCACTCTTCCCGGCTGGATCTTTTCAGGCCAACGTATGAGGGCAGGCACTCTGGGCCCTCCTTCATAAGTGGTATGCTTATACCCCCGCAAAGCACCTGAAGAGCCCACGTCCCAGGGCTTATTTCCTCTTCTCTCCCAGATTTTATCATTTGAACCTTCTCTTTTGTTAGGTTTCTTGAACATTCTATCATCCGCTTCCTGCCAAGGCCCATTATCCGATCCGAAATAAACAATAGTATTTTCGTAGAGTCCTTCTTCTTTTAATACCTTTAGCACCTCTCCTACACTCCAGTCAATCGTTTCTATCACATCTCCGTATAAACCTGCATTGGAGCGTCCATAAAACTCATCCGTGGTATGCAGTGGCAAATGAGGCATATTATACGCAAAATAAAAGAAAAAAGGTTGATCTTTACTCTTATGCTTCTGTTCTTTTATAAAACGAATAGCTTCTTGTGTATATTTTACAGTCAGAGAATCTTGATTCACAGGATATTCAGCTACGGTGGTATCTCTATACATCACTAAAGGAACATCTGTATTCACATAAGGGCGTATATAATCATTGGAGTAAGGCAAGCCCAGCCAAGAATCAAATCCTCTGTTTGTAGGCAAATATTCTTTAGGATCATACCCCAAATGCCATTTTCCCACCATTCCTGTCGCATAGCCAGCATCTTTCAGGGATTGCGCTAAGGTCAATACCGTATCTGGTAATCCTCCGTGTTCTCCAGCTCCCGTCCCTCCTCCAAATTCAGTTCTTCCTTTGTATCTTCCGGTCATTAATTCTGCCCGAGACGGTACACACCAAGGCGCCGTTTCAAAAGAAGTAAACCGAATACCTTCACGTCCAATAGCATCAATATTTGGAGTTCGGATAGTAGGGTTTCCATAGCTTTGAAGATCACCGTATCCCATATCGTCTGCAAGAAAAATAATAATATTCGGTTGGTTCGAATTATTTTGCGCATACAACTTATGTATGCCTAACAAAAACAAACACAAAAAACTCACTAAAAGAACGTAAGAAGATTGGAATATCTTGTTATTTAATTTATTCATTTGTTACATTTTATAAAATTTTGGATCAATACTATTTAATTTGGAGAAGGGTTCATTAGACAGCTCCAACCAACGATAGATGATCATAGTGAGCCTCTCAAAATCAAACGGAAGGGTACCTCTTCATGTCTTTTTGAACCATCGACTATCATCCGGGCGGCAGATTTACCCATGACATTAAAATCCGTTGAAATAGTTGTAATGCCCTCTAAGATAAATTTCTTTAAAGGGGTTTCATTATAAGATATGATTCCAATATCTTTTCCTACGGTCATCTTATTTTCTAATACCCGATCCAATATTTTAACCAAATCACCTTCCATAAGATTTATATATACTTCGCCTCTGCTCATATTTTCACTGAGTACATCGCTTACCAACAAATGTTCGAAAGCATATTGTTGGCAGAATTTATAAAACCCTTTAATGATACCTTTGGGATAATAACTCTTATCCGGGAACACTAATTTCAATGTATGGTATTTACTCAATCTTGCCCTGGCCTGATCTAAGGCATTATATATATCTTTTTCAAAATTTTCATATACAGCAGCATATTTACCTGCTACCCCAGGGATTAATTTATCTAATAACAACAGCTTTTCCTTAGGAATTGTATTCACTATTTCATATACTTCATCCCGGCCTTCTATAAAATGAGGAATAATTACATAATTAGAATAATCCTTTTTTAAGTTTTCTAATGTTCTCTTGAATAGCGTAAGATCATTATTATAAACGTATAAATCTACTGTTGCATCTTCCCCAATTTCACGTATAAAAGAATCGTATATAATTTTTTTATGTGCGCTAAGTTTGTTGAATAATAAAACTACCTGACGATTGCTTTTAATATCCACATCAGATACAAAATAACCTTTCCCCGGCACTGAATCAATAATTGCTTTTTCACGAAGGTACCGATAACCTTTTTCGGCAGTATCCCTCGACACTTCTAAGACAAATGAGACTTCGTTTATAGATGGTAAAAGATCTCCTTTTTTAACTTTTCCTTCTTCTATAACGGTAATAACCGAATTTGCTAATTGTTTATATTTAGGGGTAGCAGAGTAATCATCAATGGATATATATTCAAAAATATCATTTGGAAGCTTCGTCATATTAGGATTTTCTTTATAATACGCAATATATAAAATATTTCCTTTTAAATCTTTTGAATTTTTCAACCCCGATTTACTTTCTTTCGGGAAACAGAAGTGCTTTAGCCATTCATTATGGATGGATGTCTTTTTTTAGAGGTTATAGTGAAGTAACGGGTAAGGAATAGTCTTTGTGTTCTATGAACCAAATTAATAGAAAACGGATAAAATTTTATTATCGTGCTTATG
>JAJYRG010000124.1 GCA_021794195.1 Bacteroidota bacterium | reverse complement strand
AGTATACGCAAAACTCGTCGCTTTCTTTTGTGACCGGTGAATAGTGACTGGTAACTTGTCGTTAGAGAATAGTTGATAATGAGGATCGAGGCTGGCGGCAATAATAACGTTTTGGATTTTTTTGCAGAACCTTATCCTTTTCCTGTCATGCCGAGCCTGTCGAGGGATCTCAGAGCTACAGTGCTGTCGCTATCCTTAACGTACTGCAATAAAGCACGGTTTCTTCTTCTTTGGACTGAGATCCTTCACTCCGTTCAGGAAGACAATCTGGGTGGCTTCGTGAAGTGTGTTTTGATTTTAAGCAGGGATCTAAACTAGAAGTAGTAAATCCCGATCTAGCGTCCCCCCCGTTTTACCAAGGTCGGGTAGAAGTTCTGCACAGAGATGGCATTGTGGGAGGGTAAAGGCCTTAAGGCGAAGCCGCTCCGCATGGATTGGGATGAGCAGGGCAAAATGCGGAGTCAGCCTGTGCTGTGCAGGGTTTGCGGGAGAGCAAAGAGCGACAAGACCTCGGTACCCTTTTATTCATGGTTTTAGCTTTGTGCAGATACAAGGCACCGGACTTTGCAGATATAGTAGGCTATATCCAGAAGTCTGTAACGCAGTAGATGCATGAAGATAAACCAAAAAACACTGAATTTTGAAGAGCTTGGCTTTTCAAAATTCACAAAGCGTTTTCTCTACCCTTAGTTTTGTTGAATAAATGGGTAAAAACGGGAAAAGCACGTTGGTCCTTGGGTGCGTCCAAGGACTAGGCCTCCGCGGTCATGAGCGGGCCTCCATAAAGAAATAAAACGGCAAACGGAATATGCCGCTCTTCCAGAGCTAAACTGAAACCGTCATTATGCATAGGGCATTGCCCTATGCTATTGTTATTTCGCCCTTACAGGGGCTGTCCTTCCTACTTTTGACCGCAAAACCCGTGCTTAAAATATTTCAATATTACAAAAGGATTCAACAGCCTTTAATCCTCAATATCTATTTTTTTTTATCTTGTCCTTTGTAGCTTTTATTTGTTTCGGATCGTGTCCTTGCCAAACTGTTACTTCGCCTACCACTTTAAATGGATGTTGTGAACGATAAGACATAGTGGGATTACCTGGGAATTTCCTGTCTGTTAAATCAGGATCATTCTCTATTTCTCCTATGGCTTCCACTAAATAAATCCGACCGCGCCCTTCTCCGAGAGCGAGTTCAGCTCCCCAGATGGCAGCATCTAAAGTTGAAGTAAGGTATATATACTGTGCTTCTTTTCTTTGTCCATAATTAGAGTTAAACCCTACACTGATCAGCTCCCCTATTTTTAAGTCTGCTTTTGTTCCATGGAAATAAGTCTGGACAAAAGGACTTTGGGCAATATTGGACTTACATTTGTTTTGTTGCATAATCTTGAAATAGTATTTTATGAATGTTTTATATGTTTATAATTATAATATGAACCCAAATGGATAGGATTAGCAGCAGATCGCTGTTGAAATATAGAATAAAACCATAAACCTTCAAAGGTTCGGATGGACATCACGATGAACTAAGATCGTTATGGTTCTTGTTCTATAACATACCCCCTATTTGAATCTCGAATAATAAAATCAAAATTCTTAGACTTCGGATGCATATATAATTTATATTGAACTCTTCGTTGCTCATGAGACTGCTGTATGAAGTTTCGGTCCTTTCCTCTTTGGATAACATCCCGGTTATTTCTTCTCGATAATTCTGTTTTTCCATCGGTATAGAAATAAATTTTTATATCCAATAAATCTGGATCCACAAAAGAAAGGCTCATTCCTTCTACAATTGTTATTTTACGATGGGAATAAATCATTTTAGAAGCCGCATATGGCGTTTCTATGGTATAAAAATTCAACCCGTTTTTTAACATTTTGAGATCTCGTTCCAAAACTAAGATATTGTGTGCATCCGGATGACAGGCTGTCATTTTGTAACGATATTTTTCACCTCTATATGTATAGTTTATAATAGTACATTTTCTAAGCTTAGGGTTAATAATGTAGGCATCCGTATTGAAATGGTTTATTTTTTCCTCTCTAAATAAAGACTGAAGCTTCTGAGCAAATGTTGTTTTCCCAGAGGCTCCATGACCAGAAATTGCGATGATTATTTGTCCTTGTTTTTTAAGACTTATGTCAAAAATTTTGTGAGCTATTTCATCCATGGTTTTTGTTTTGTGTAGGTCATTTAATATTCTAAAAACAAATTATGCTAAAATTTAGAGCCCTGATTACCTTTCTAAGCGTTCCTCTTCCCCTATCCGATCAACTGAAATAGCAAGTTACCTGCTAAATTTGTCAGAAACTTGTATAAACCTGCTAACTCTGTAGGGCAAAAGAAGGCGTACTTCCAAACATCGCTAAAAAAGTTCTGCTGAAGTGGGCCGAATCAGTAAATCCAGCATAATGTGCCGAAGATGTAAGGGATTGGCCTTCTTTGGATCGGGCTACCGCCATACGGACTTTATTCCATAGAATATACTGGCGTATCGAAACCCCCATTTCTTCCTTAAATAAATGGGCCAACCGGCTTTCAGAAAGATAAGCTACTTGGCTAAGCTGTTTTACTGAGAGAGAAGACGTGGTAAGGTTTTGTTCTATTTCCCGTAAGCAATACCGTACTCTACCGTCTATTTTTATGGGAGGTTTATCTTTCACTAAGCTATCACAGACCGTAGAAGTATTATTACCAAATAATAATTGAATATTCTGGGGGTGAACAATGATCTTTTTATCCACATTCAGTTGATACCTATCATTCACAAATTTTCCTATACGTGAATGGGGATCCAAAAATAAAAGTTTGCACACAGCATCGCCGCAGCTAAACCTATGAGACATATTAGAAGGGATAATGGCAGCATGGATATGCCTGTGAATGTGCTTTTCAGTCTGAATTGTGAAATTTCCTTCTTTACACAGTATTAACTCAATTCCATAATGACGATGCCATTGGGTATGGTATTCTTTTTTGGCAAATAAAGCATAGCCTTGTTGAATATTAAGTTTCTGGACAGCCATAGCTAAAAATTATTCTTAGATTCTAAAACCTATCTTTTCAGTGACTTTTATGATGATTTAAAAAAGATATGAAATGAGGGCATCAACAACTGCGCCATATTCTTTTACTCTGTATAATTTTATTTTAGAATTTATTTTTCTGAAGATGCTTCTGTCTCTTTCAAATAGTTCAATCAATCGTTTACTTATTTTTGCTCTGCTATTTCTTTTATCTTTTCCAATAAAACCGCCATACTATCTTGGCTGTGTTTTCGGTTTTCTTCATTGGCATATCCTCGCTGAGTCCAAACAAATTCTGTCTGATTTTCCTCTAAGCTATTAAAAGTATAAATGATCTCCGCATAATTTTCCGGCTTATCTTCTAATCCGGAAAAGCCTGTCCAGTAACTATAGCTTAACTCTTTCAAGGGGTTGTTAGTCAACACTATGCCTTTATCTTTATATTGATGCCCCTCATACTCTCCCTGAAAAATGACATTACTGCCTACCGTCCAATCGGTCAGGGTTTCGGTACCAAAAAGAAATTTTTTAATTAACTCCGGTTCAGTCATTACCTCCCATACTCTTTTGGGGCTGGCATGGATGATTACTGATTGAGAAACTTTTAAATTTTTGTTCATGATTTTTCTTTTATGGTGAATACTTATTTTTAATAATTCCGCAAATTTCTCAGGATTATCAAGCCAGGGGTAATGTCCTGCTTTTTCTATGGTATTTATTTTCACAGAGGGATAATGCTCCGTTACCTCCTTCCAATACCTGGCTCCGGGATCGATATAATCTTCTTCCCCCTGAATGAGGATGACAGGGATAGGATGTGTTTTTAATGCCGATCGGATATCATATTGAGAGGGAATGGAAGCTCCGATCGCTCCATCTACTGAAGCATTATAATAAATTCTGCCTCCTTTAAAATTCCGCCATTTTTCTAAGTCAATCATATTAAACGAAGCAAGTCCTGTGATCTTAAATCGATCCGACAATTGTTGTGGGCTTAATTCTTTCTCATCATATAATCCTTCTTTTTTCAATATTTCATCCACTTCCGGACGCAAGCGCAAAGCTTTTGTGCGGGCATGAATTTCTTTGACTACTTCTGTAAAAGGTTTTTCTTCCGTTACAAAAGGAGGCATAGTAGCTGTTAGTATTATTTTATCAACATTTTCCGGATATTTTATATAATAAGAAATAGCCAATAGGGTTCCGAAAGAGTGCCCAAAAAGAGTGAGTTTAGGTTGTTTTGTAGCCTTTCTCAATGTTTCAAGGTCGTCCACCATTACATCTAAAGAAAGCTGATCAACCAATGAATCCGCTACCGGGGAATAGATGCTTCCTCGCTGATCGTACAATAAAAACAAAGCTTCTTGCGCGTTATCTTTAACGGCATCCACAAGATAATTGAAATTATTTCCCGGGCCACCGTGTAAAGATACGACGGTATCTCCTTTCCCCAAGTGGGTTATATATAGATTTGTTTGTTTATCTTCCGTAGGCAAGTACCATACATTTTCCTGTATTTCATCAAAAACAGCAGGTTTCTGTGCATATAAAGGAATGACCTGAAAAACAACAATGAAAATAAAAAAATAGCTTTTCATGGTTATAAAGTATCTGATCCGAAAACCTAATCTCTGACAAAGATAAGGGAATTCCTTTGCTCTTTAGCGAGGCGTTTCTGCCTAATTAAGGAGTAGTTCCTGCCACATCCTATAGTCGTGGACATTTTGTCTTATAACTCCTAAAGATTATTGACTCCATGTTCTTTCCCCATTTTCATCAAACATTTCAATAGAAGGCGTATCTGTACTATCCACACTTAAAATTATTCGTGGAATTTCCTGGGCATCTTTTATAACAAGTGATGCATTCCCATTTTCTGTCTCTAAGTTAATCCTATTGATATTATAGCCAACTTTGCCGGAAAGGTCTTTATCATTGATCATAAGTCCAGATCTAAAATAATTGTCATGCTTATTATCCTGAGCGATAATCCCTATAGCATCTGCATTTTGGTAATCGAGAGCAATTACATTTATATGGGTTTCCTCATCTTCCGAAACAGCAATTCCCCCTCGTTCATCTCCATTTTTATCATAAAAAAGAAGACCTGCCGGCTGAAACCTACGCTCATACTTTTTACCATTCACTATGGGCGGAGGCATTTTATCTTCATTGGAAATAACAACCCTATTATTTCCTAATTTATTTTTAAGGTCTATCCGGGAAACCTCAAGCTCGTTAGACCCGTTGTCTTTTACAAGATAATAGCTGAGAAACCCAATCAGTATTATGTTTATCAGCAAAAGCACCCTAAACATGGGCTTTGTAATTTTTGATGTCATAATTTATTATTTTATTATTA
>JAJYRG010000123.1 GCA_021794195.1 Bacteroidota bacterium | reverse complement strand
TACTTTATTTTTATAAGCAGGTTTTTGGCTGGGGTAGCCATTGCGTTATCAGTCTTTATCACTTTTTCTAAATAGAAAATGGCTTTATCCTTATCTTTTATTTTTAAATGGCCCAAAGCAAGGTACCAGTAGGTTTGGGCCTGAAATTTTTCAGGAACCTTCCAATCCGGGCTTTCCAGAGTAGCGATTGCTTTTTCCGTCCGATGGTCCGCCATTAAACTCATCCCATAGTAAAAATAAGCATACGGTAATTTTTCTTCTTTGTATAAAGCATCAAATGCTTTAGCAGCTTCTTTATAATCCCGGTTGTCGTAATAATTAAATGCTTTTTCTTTTATACTTTCTGTTTGCTGTTTATCCCTGACCGAAGGGGATATAATGTTGGGATAGGGCTCGAAATTTTCGGTATAAAGTCTTTCATAATCCGGTGATAAATTAAAAAACCATAGAAAACCTAAACCCAAAATAAACACGGCGGCCACTTTCCATACTAAGGAAAAAGACGGCTTATTCTTTTTCTTTTGTTCCAGATTTTGTAAGCGTTTTTTTAGCTTTTGGGTTTCTTCCCTTTTGATTGCTGTACGAAGTTCTAACTGAAGATAAAGCTCATTTTTAAACGCAGGATCTTCTATTGCCAACTGTCGGATTTTTTCCAGTTCTTCAGTTGTAGCCTTCTTCTGAATGTATTTATCTATTAAATCTGTATAATCTACCATCGATTGAAGCCTTTTTTTATTGTTCCCTCATTCCGTAAATTAGAATACTTATGAAGGTCTCTGTTTTAGTTTTAATAAAATGTTTTTTAACTGTTTTATGCACCGGGATTTTTGGCTTTTTGCTACGTCCTTAGAAGCATATTCTAATCTGTTTTTTATTTCTTCTATACTCCGGTTCTCATAGTAAAACATTTTTAAAACCTCTTGACATCTACCGCCCAATTTTTTATAAGCTTTCTGAATTTTTATTATGTTTTCTTCCTGTAAAGAAAAGTCTTCTTCACTTTCTTCTTTTAGAAGGAATTCGTAATCTGCCAAATCCTTCGTGATGACTTTTACTTTGAGGCTATTGTATATTTTATACTTGCCGATAGCAAACAAATAAGTCTTCAAAGAACTGGTTAAAGAGGTCAATTTGCCAGAGACAATATTTTCATACAAAACAATCACGCTATCCTGATAAATGTCAGCAGCCTCTTCATCACTTACTGATAAACGCGATGCATACGCTGTAAATTCTGTTTTATACTGGACATACACCTTCTCTATAGCCCTTTGATCTCCTGACTTTATTTTTTCTATTAACCTCTTTTCTCTATTCATTTAATAAACAAAAACTACAGAGGTAAACATTTTTTTTAAAAAAATCAAAAAAGGATGTTTACCATTTCGATTTATCCCTATAAACTATTAAACGACAAAAGCATTAATAGTTGGAAGTTAAGCTGTTTGTGTTTTGAAGCAAAAGGTAACAAGTACATGATAAACTTGCACAAAGAGTAAAGTCTAAAAAAGACCTGTTTCAATATTTAACAAGGAAGATCAGGTAATAAGTATTGTTACTTATTGCTTAGAGGCTAAAACTAATTAAAAAAAAAGAGAAAAATGAAAACAAATAGTAAATAAATGTGGGGATTTAAAACACAGACACGTGAACTGGCATTATTTACAGCTGTTCCGTTATTGCTTTTTGCCTGTTCCCATGAAGAAGCTGAAAAACCAGCGGAGATACAGACAAATGGATATGCTATAACAGCAGATCTGGAGTTTAGTTCCGGTAAAACAGTTGCCTTGAAAGCCAACTCTGTCATTTCTTTTCTTGCTGATCCTTGTGTGACAAAAAATGATGGAGATACTTGGGTGTGGACACATACTTATCAAATGAAAGAAGAAGGAATCCAATATCGGATATGCCTAAAAGCGATGATAAAAGATGGAACAGGGAGTTATAATTTGTATACAAATAAGGAGGACTATCTTGAAAAGCAAGGCTGGTATATGGAACTCACGATAAAAAGTAAAGACAGAAGTGCAGATGAACATTATCAGAGCCGTTTTGAAGAAGGGGGATCTGGAAAACTGATTATCAACTCCCTTACCTCCGATCGGCTTAACGGAACCTTTTCTGCAGATATCCCCATGTCGCCTTTTAATGGCGATAGATTGAAAATAAAGGACGGAAAGATTAATACTAAAATTAAAAGGATAAACTGAAATTTTTCAGCCTGAGAAGGTCGTTTTTACCATAGAATAATTATTTAAATACACACAACTAAAGTAATAAATCATGAACTATTTTACGAAAAAGACATCAAGAATCGAATATTTTAAGCGAAAAATACAACGTAGCTTAGAACTTTGCCATCCTTAGAAAAACAGTCCTTAATTTACTTAGAACCTACAAGGAAAAAAAGTAAGACTCAAGAGCAAAAGTCTCATCTCAGGTTTGGACTATCAATATCTGGAGCTTTTATAAAAAAAAGATGAATTTGCCCTAAGTAAAGATCAAAGACGATAGGACGCCAAAAAAACGTTCTACATTAGCACGTACAACTATTAACACACACACAATTAATTTTTAAACACAAAAAAATCCATTTTCATGAAGAAATTCAAAAAGAGCAGCCGTTTTGCCGGCGTTATAAGCATAGCAGCCATAATTCTGTTTTTCGCATCCTGCGACAAAAAAGACGACCCAAAACCTGATCCTGAGGGTGAAAATGACCCTATTGTCTTGGGTTGTGACTATTTTAAACAAGATCGAGTTTTGAAAGATGACCCCGAAGCACCGGTGGATTATATTATTACCTGTGAAGCTCATGCAACTGGGAAGCTTACCGTTGAACCCGGCGTGGTTATTGCATTTGAACCAGACGCTTCACTAACGATTGAAAAAGACGCTTCCTTAACAATGAATGGGACAGCGGACCAGCCTATTCTTCTAACAGGAGTTACGTCAGAAAAAGGTTTATGGCGTGGTATGCTTATCGAAAGTAATAAAGCTTCCAATAATATGAAGTATGTCACTATTGAATATGCCGGCAGCAAGAATACTTCACATCGTGGAGACATGTCGCCAGCAGGTCTTCAGGTGTCTATGGCTGGAGATGTGAGCATCGATCATTGTACATTTCAGCACTGTAAAGACAATGGATTATATTGGAACAGTTCTAATTATATTTCGATCACCAATTCTGTTTTTACAAAGAATGACGTGCCGATGAAAACCGTTGGAGCCAATCAAATTAAGCTTTATAATAATACCAATACCTACACTGGTAACGTCAATGACTATGTGAATATGCAATATCCGGGTATCTCTTATGACCAGAAAAAAATTACTTGGCACAAAATTGATGTTCCTTATTACCTTACAACCAGAGGCTATAACCGTTTTGATGTCGATCATGCCCAATTGGTCATCGAACCTGGAGTTGACGTTATCATGGCTACAGCCGAAGCACATATGAGAATACGTGGGGATGCAAGTATTACTGCAGTGGGAACAAATGAAGATCCTATAATCTTTCGTGGGAAAGAGGATGTAAAAGCTGCTTGGGGATATATCATTATTCAATCCGGTAGTTCGCTGAATGAAATTGGCCATGCCAAAATTAAAAATGCAGGAAATAAAATGAGTAACATTCAAGCGGCAACTCAAATTCATTATGATTCTTACCTGAATCTTCATGACGTTGATTTCACGAACAATGCCGGATATGCAGTAGGTATGCTTTATACGGCAGCTATGCCTTTGCCTGTCCTTGTTTATGAGAATATTTCTACAGACAATGGGAAGAAATTTAGTAAAGGGACGAACGGTAACGAACTTTCCGACCCCAATGATCCTAATTCATAAATCTAACAGAAGCCAAGCTAAATTATTGAAGGTTTAGCTTGGCTTTACCCTTGTAGTAGGCTTAAATGAGTTGATGTCCAACTTCGTATAGCAATCGTGTTACCTATACCACGTATTGGGTATGTGTGTTTAAAAATCTTTATTAAGGAGTATTCTTTAAGTCTGTAAGAAAATTTTATGAAAACAAAAAACTTTTTTTTAAATAAATATGCAAGCTTACTGCTATGCAGTTTGATGTTGCTTTTTTCCTGTTCCAAAAAGGACGATCCGAGCAAAGAACCAGATCTTGATGAAAGACTACAATTGGTAATCAAAGCTTCATCTACGGAAACTATGGAAGGCCAAGAAATCACTTTTGAGATTACTGCTGATGGCGAAGTTATAGATGCCGAGATCTATGTCGACAATGATAAAATAAGTGGAGCGAGTCACACTTTTGAAGAAGCAGGAGCATATACCGCTTTCGCTAAAAAAGAAGGGTATATAGATAGTGAAAAAAACACGATTATTGTCAAAGAACAAGAATACCAGACAGATGTATATATATCAGGAAATGACAATATAGGCAGCAAAACCGTTGCCAAATACTGGAAAAATGGTACGCCCATAGCATTGAGCGACGGAAGTCAAAGTGCGGTAGCGCATTCCATTGTCGTGAACAGTGGTGATGTTTATGTCGTCGGTTCTGACAATGACGGTTCGGGCGGCCTTGCCGTCTACTGGAAAAACGGTACACGTGTCACGATGACTACTTCCAGCAAATACCCAATGTCATATGGACGGTCTATAGCAGTAGATAACGGAAATGTTTATGTATCTGGAGAGCAAAAAAGTATAGGCCATAGTGCTGCAACCTACTGGAAAGACGGTACGCCCGTAAAGCTTGCCGATGATGGCAGAGCTAATTCTATAGTGGTGGTCAATGAGGAAGTACATGTAGTTGGAGAGGGATATGACCACCCAGATTACCTTGCAAAGTACTGGAAAAATGGTACGCTCGTCAAGCTTACCAATGGCAGTCAAAACTCAATAGCAACTTCTGTAACGGCAGATAATGAAGATGTGTATGTGGCCGGATTTGAATATATAGATCACGGATACAGTGCTACAAGGAGCATCACTAAATATTGGAAAAACGGCACGCCTGTCGAGCTTGGAGAACACGCTATACCCGTAGGTATAGTGATCGATAACGGCGACGTTTATGTGGCGGCGAAGGATTATAGCAATAATAAAAACAAAGCTAAATACTGGAAAAATGACACGTCCGTAGCTCTTACCGATGGACACTTTATAGCAGGAGCAAATGCTATAACAGTGAATGATGGCGACGTATATGTAGCTGGTTATGAAAACTCGAAGGCCGTCTATTGGAAAAATGGTGAGGCCGTCATACTTGAGTCAAACGGAAATGCAGAAGCAACTTCTATATTTTTGGTCAAAAGACCTGTAGAATAAACGGTTTAATCAACTATAAATGACCGCCCGCTTAACTACTGTGAAAACACAAGCTATTTTGTATACTATTAATATAAGGCTTATTTTAGATTAGTTTTTAACTCTTAAAAAACATTTTATTTATTTGCATTCGCAATCGCCTCCACGGTGATGGTATCGTCCTGTTCGAAAGAAGGATCTGAAGAACCATGAGGACCAAAAGGAGAAACCGGAGCTCAGGGCATCCCGGGCACCGATGGCAATGTGATACTTTCCGGGAGCGGAG
>JAJYRG010000032.1 GCA_021794195.1 Bacteroidota bacterium | reverse complement strand
AAAAATATAACCTTTTATCCTGCCCCATTTCAAAAACCTGTAGAGCAAGCAACCATTTTGATCAAAAATAATAAAATACAGGAGATCCTGACTTCAAATAATATTGAAATTCCCGAAAACTACCGTATCGTTGATAGCTCTGATAAATATGCTGTTGCAGGATTCTGGAATAACCACATACATTTTATAGAAGAAAAATGGTTAGATGCGAAAAACAAACCCCGGAAAACAGAAAAAAACCTCAAAGAAATACTGACCTCCTGGGGATTTGTATATGCCTTTGATTTAGCTCAATTTGATATTAATAACTTAAATATTATCCGCAAACTCATTGCTGACAAAACGATTGTGGGCCCTACTATTTTTTCGGTTGGTGTTCCGTTTACCTCACAGAATCCATTTTATATTGAACCTCATAAACTTCCAGAGCTACATGAATATTTTGCAATAAACGAACATATACAAAATCAAATACAGAACGGAGCTGAAGGCATAAAATTATGGTCAGGCTCCCCCATTAAAGATGAGGTGAAATACATGAAAAACAACCTAATAAAAACAGCAGCAAAATTAACAAAAGAGAAAGGATTACCTCTTTTTAGTCATCCTACAGATAACAAAGGAGTAAAAATTGCTGTGGAAAATGGTGTTTCAATTTTAACACATACTTCACCAACTTCTTATAAAAACTGGGATAGCAGTTTAGTAGAAAGGATGATAGCAAATAATGTAGCACTTATTCCTACATTAAAACTTTTTGTGTGGGAGTTAGAAAAAGAAGGAGTTTCGAAAACAAATCATCCTTTAATAATAACAGCACAAAAACAACTTTCTACCTACCAGAAAGCTGATGGGCAAATTCTTTTTGGAACAGATGTAGGATATATGACAGATTATAACCCAGCAGATGAATATGCGTTGATGCAGCAATCAGGATTAACATTTGATGAAATATTAGCTTCTTTAACTATCCATCCAGCTAAAAGATTTGGATACGCTTTATCAAAAGGAAAAATTGAGCCTGGCTATGATGCTGATATTGTAATTTTAAATAAAAATCCTCAAAAAAACATTCAACATCTAAGCAATGTTTCTATGAGTATTCATAAAGGACAAATAATTTATTCTTCTGAAGAAGCAGATTATTAATTTTTCAATCACCCTGCCTAGTCTAATGAACAGGCTTACAACTTTTTGTAAACTTTATCAAAAGAAGTTAAAAATGTTTTCTCCAATATAGAAAGCGTTATAAAATATCTTATTCTTTCAGGTTCAACATCTCTGAATGTAATCCGCAGAAGTCCTTTTAAGCATATTCAGCAATTAATTTCTGAAATCACCGAAAGTGTAGATTCGAAAAGCAAGGATGGACTTCAAGAAATGTATAATTCTTTGCATAGAGATTACGGTATATTTTTTTAATAAGACAGATAGGAAAGTAAAATTTTGAAACCTTTTTTTTAAAGAATAACTTTACTTCCTCCTATATCACTTTAGAAGTATAGATAAGTAAATATTTAAAAAATGACTAATAGACAAAAAAACCTCCACCCTATTGAAAAAGCTAAAACTTTGGATAGTACATTTAGGAGTTTTTTTCAAAATCCCAGAAAAATCATTTCAAAATACATTACACCCGAAATGAATGTATTAGATTTGGGATGTGGAACAGGTTTTTTTACTACTGAAATAGCAAAATGCTTAAATAATTCTGGGAAGGTTATCGCTGCTGACGTGCAACAGGGAATGCTTACTATTTTAAGAAAGAAAATTGAAAATCAAACGTATAGGCAGAGGGTTAAAATCTTTCATTGTCCCGAAACTCATTTAGGAATCAAGGAGAAATTTGACTTTATTCTGGCTTTTTATAGCTTTCATGAAATGAAATATTTGGACAATGTGATAAAAGAACTGAGTGAAATATGCACCTATAAAGGGAAAGTTTTAATAGCTGAGCAAAAATTTCATGTGCCAAAATCATTTTTTAATTCATCTATTGAAAAAATGGAGTATCACCACTTCAAAATCATAGATAAACCCAGGATATTTTTAAGTAGAGCGGTTCTTATGGAACGTGGTACATGATATAGCACAACGGGCCTTAACTTGTTTGTTGACATAGGTTTTGGAACAACTTAAAACAACTTTGTTTGAGAAATATTATGTAATGCATAAACGCCTTCAAAAGATATTTCATTCTAGATATATCAGAATTAACACGTAGAGATTAGCTATCCGGTTTTAATCGCTTCGCTCCCCATTCTCTTAGGTAGTTGATAAATGGAATAAGTTCCTCGCTGTCCTCTGTAAGGGAGTATTCTACTTTCGGGGGGACAACAGGATATACCTTCCGGTGCACCAAGTTATCCTCTTCAAGCTCCCGCAAAGTCTGTGTGAGCATTTTAGGGGTAATATCACTCAATGCTTTTTTCAACTCACCGTTTCGCATGACGGAATGAAGATGAAGATACCACAATATCCTCCCCTTATATTTCCCTCCAATCCGTCGAAAAGCGTAATCTACAGGACAGCTGGGCTCATCTAAAAAGGTATTTCTATAAATTTTCTTAGCCATAATCTCCTCATAAATTAAGTGACTAATGTATAAAGATATGGTTTTTTGTCACGGTCACAATATTATCGGTATAAAAGGAAAAAATTTCTTTACACTCCTTGTTTTATCAGCTTGGTAATCAATAAAAGTATACTTTCGGTTCGTATCTCACTTATTTGTAAGTTATTTTATATCAGCAATATATACCTTATGTTTGCTTTATAAAGTATGGTTAATTAAATAAAATAACATGAAATTATCTCCAAAGCTCAAATCTTCAATTATCATTTGGATAGGCTTATACCCAACTGTCCATTTTGTGTCCTTTGTTTTATCAGGTCGTCTAAATTCTCTGCATTTTCTTATGAGTTCATTGATAGAGACACTGATTATTGTTCCGTTAATGGTATATATTATTATCCCTCTTATTGAAAATGCTTTGTCCAGATGGATTAAATAGTATTTAAGCTCGAAACAGTATAAACAACACATTTAAAACATTAGTAATGAAAAAAACAGAAATAATACTTGTATTAGGTTCAAATGGTTTGGCGGGTACTCTACTCGTATCTGAAGCTTTAAACAAAGGATACCATGTAAGGGCGGGTATACGCAATGTAAAGCGGAAAGACTTGAATGTGGATACCAGAGCTGGACTAGTAGAAGTGGACGCTACGGATTACGACTCTATTAAAAAAGCGGTAAAAGGCTGTGATATTGTGATAAATGCAACCAGAGCCCCTTATGATACCCGTTCAGATTATTTAGTCCGAATGAATAAAACTATAATACGTGCGCTAGCAGACGAGGGTGTGAAACGTTATATAGTAATAGGAGGTGCGGGTTCCTTACAGACTATGGACGGAAAGCCTTTTGTCGAAAGTCACAGTTTCCCGACTGATTTATATAAACTAGGGCTTGCACAGTATTATTTGCGAAAATTTTATGAAGAAGAGCAACCACAAATTGATTGGCTTTACCTGATCCCTCCACCGAGCTTTATAGAAAAGGGGGCGCGTACAGGAGAGTTTCAGTTTCTTAAGCCCGAGCTTAAGACTTCGAAATCTAACTTATACAAAATCTCCTATGCAGACTATGCAGTTGCTCTGATTTATGAGCTCGGAGAGTATAGGTACAGCAGGGAATCTCTATTAGTGGTAGGGAGAGGATAAAGCGTTGATAAAATGGGGTCAACAATTTATCTAATTTTGAGTATATTGATGCTTGAAAAGAATTTGTTAAAAGCGATGAATACCACCAATCACCGAGTAAAAAACACCTCTTACATAAAAAGGCAAGGGTAAAATAGAAGAAAGAGGTATTTTCGAGACGTAAATCATATATAAAAAATGAATCCTGAAGAATGGACAAAATTTAAAAAACATAGAAGACGAAATAGGTTTTTTGGTCCTTTTATTATTATATTTATTGGTCTCGTATTATTTTTACAACGTCTGCCAATTGACGCGCCGGAATGGGTTTTCTCTTGGAATACAATTCTGATTGTCATTGGAATCTTGTTGGGAATTGCAATGCGTTTTCGCCATTGGATTTGGTTTATTCCTCTATTAATTGGCACAGGAAGAATTCTGACCGAAAATTATATTCCTGAGGAACATCAAAATTTAATTTTTCCAATCGGTTTAATGTTGTTTGGTGTTTATATACTTCTTTATTTCCTTTTTAGAAAAAACTGTTGCCCTTATGATAAATATCATATTCATAAAAAAACCCGATTTAAACACAAATATTCTGGACAAACAACAATTGACGAAGATAGTTTTATTCGTGTAGAAAACACGTTTGGTGGTATTGACCGTAGTTTTATCTCCAAAAATCTTAAAGGCGGATATATAAAAAACACTTTTGGAGGGGTAAATATAAACTTGATGCAGGCGGATTTCGAAGGAACAATTGACATTCATATAGAAAACACATTTGGAGGAATAACTTTTTATGTGCCCAAAAACTGGAAGGTTGTAGCCAAACTTGACGCACATCTAAGTGGCATAGATGATAACAGTTATTTTGAAAATCAAGACAATGAAGACACCAAATACATGGTTTTGAATGGAAAATCTATTTTCGGCGGCATAGAAATAAAAAATTTTAAATAGAATATGGCTTATCAACCTTTCAGTCATAAAGAAGTAAGACGTTTCTTTGCGTTTTTCTGGTTGTTTGCATTTTTATTGTTACAATTTACCTGGCAATATTTCTTTGAGTTATCCTGGAGTATTGTATTTACAGATAATATTTTATCCATAACTTTACTCCTTCTTTGCATCGGTGTTGTCAACAAATCAAATTATGTGGCAAAAGTACAAGGTTATCAATATATCCCTGCCTACATTTTCCTTAGTTTGTTCTCCGTTCTGTGCGTAGCTTTAAATGTATCTGTTCTTTATTATTTGAATCTAAATAATGAAACCTACCACACCTTTTTGTGGAAGAGCTTGCCCTTTCGATTTTTATATTCCTGGTTTATCCTTATAGGGTTTACCTTTATGAATTTTATCTGGCAAAAACTTATAGAACGCAAAAAGGAACATCAAAAAATAGAAAATATACGGAAAATGGCTAAAGAAGCCGAATTGGATAAAATTTATCAACAACTTCATCCTCATTTTCTGTTCAACAGTTTAAATGCCATCAATACATTAATTGATCCAGCTCCGGAAAAAGCATCAAATATGATTCATAAACTATCCGACTTTATGCGGGATAGTTTAAAAAAAGTAGGTGAAGAGTATATTTTGTTCCAAGATGAAATCAACCACTTAAATCTTTATTTAGATCTAGAAAAAACACGTTTTGGAGAACGCTTAAAAACAAATTTAGATATTCCTAAAAATACCTCAAAAAGCACTATACCTCCTCTAATCTTACAACCTTTGATTGAAAATGCAATCAAATTTGGTCTGTACGGCACTTTGGGGAGGGTTACCATTCATTTAAAATCTTCTGTCTCCCATAACTATCTTCATTTATCCATATCTAATCCTTTTGATGAAGATTCTCAACCGCCAAAAGGTACCGGCTTCGGCTTGAAATCTGTAAGAAGACGATTGTTTTTACTCTATGGCAGAAACGATCTTATTCAAACAAAAAAGAATAAAAATATTTTTATAACATGTTTAAAGATACCTCAACATTATGATAAAAGCTTTAATAATTGACGACGAAATTTTAGCTAGGGAAAACATCAAAAATCATCTGCATTCGTTTGAAGAAATTGAAATAATAGGAGAATGTGCTAATGGCTTTGATGGGTATAAATCGATCCATGAATACCAACCCGATTTAGTGTTTCTTGATATTCAGATGCCAAAAATCAATGGCTTTGAAATGCTGGAATTAATAGAAGAAAAACCATTAATCATATTCACAACAGCATTCGATGAATATGCTTTAAAAGCTTTTGAAACTGGCGCAGTGGATTACTTGTTAAAGCCTTTTTCAAAAGAACGATTTAAACAATCCGTTCTCAAATGTCTGACACAGTCAGTTACAGAAGCCCCAAAAGCTGTAGAAGAATACACTAGCGATATGCCAGAACGGCAAAATAGGATTGTAGTAAAAAATGCAAATGATATTCAAATAATTCCAGTAGAAAACATAAAGTATATCGAAGCTTATGATGATTACGTCAAAATTTTTACTCACGAAAAAAAACACGTCAAAAGCACGACAATGAATTTTTTGGAAAAAACACTGAATTCTAAACTTTTCATTCGGGTTCACCGTTCCTACATCATCAATACCAACCAACTCACCAAAATAGAACCTTATAAAAAAAACAATTACATCGCGATTTTAAAAGACGGCGAACAGGTGCCGATTAGCCGATCAGGTTATGTCAGATTGAAAAAAAAGTTAGGAATATAAAAACGGATTATTATTTGACGGTATATACGAAGAAAACATTGATTAGGTAAAGATGCCGTAACGACTTCTTGTAATAAGATGGGTTACTGAATATTTTAAAACGAAGAATACAGAATTTAAAACTAAAAACATAACCGAGAGCTATGTTTAAAAGAACAACGAAGACATTAATATTGTGAATTCATGCAATATTTATCAGTTGGAGGATCCAAGGTCTGACCTGTGCGATAAAATCATAGTTGTATTGCTTTTTATTAACTTGAGTTAATAAAATACTATAAAAATGTCAATAATTTTGAAAACGTTAAAATCATAAATTTAAAAATCATGACTAGTTTTTTTTCGGTAATAGATTATTCGATTGAAGATGCAGAAACAGGAAGGAAGTTAATCCGGGAGTTTTCTAAAATTCAAAAAGAATGGGTAGCACATTATCCTGGTTATATTTCTGCTAGTTTTTTGGTTAGCATAGACCACAAACGAGTTTTGAACTTAGTTCGCTGGAAAGATGAAGCAAGCTATTATAATTTCGAAAATAACTCTAATACAGAAGCGCGAATGCAGGCTATAGCAGAGGCTTTAAAAAAACTGGAAGGGAAGGCTGTTCTAAGAATGACAGAGTCCCCTCGCTATAAAACTGCTTATGTATATAAATCAGAAAGCTAAGATTAAATTTAAGAAGGGTATAAGAAGACGCTCATTATACATTATAATTGGAGGACATAAAAAGCAAATTGATTTAAAAACAAAATAATTTAGTATTTCTCGATATTCAGATGCCGGAAATTAAGGGCTTTAAAATACTGGAAATTAATAAAAGAAAAACCTTTAATTATATTTATACCTGTGTTTGATGAACTAAGCTATAAAAGCTTTTGAAACTGGCGCAGCGGATTACTTGTTAAAACCTTTTTTAAAAGAACGCTTTACACTTTCTTGTCTTATGACAAGCTTCTACTGCTAAACACACCGTACCTTTATCATGACTAATTAAAAAATACATATCATGAGATTAATAAATCCTTATTTAAATTTTGAAGGCAATGCTGAAGAAGCTTTTCAATTTTATCAGTCTGTTTTTGGAGGAGAATTGTTTTTACAACGTATGTCGGAAGTACCCGGTATGGACAATTTATCCACGAAAGAGAAAAACTGTGTTATGCACGTGTCCCTTCCTTTATTCAATGGTCAAATATTAATGGCATCTGATATCCTACCTTCCGCTGGGCATGTACTTAAAGTGGGCAACAATAACTACCTCTCTATATCCCCTGATAGCAGAAAGGAAGCGGAAAGATTATTTCGTGAACTCTCTGAGGAAGGAACTGTAGAAATGCCACTTCAAGACATGTTTTGGGGAGATTACTTTGGCTCTTTCGTAGACAAATACGGCGTTCATTGGATGATTAATTATAATGAAAATTCTTCTGGTAGTGACACAGGCCCAACGGCGCCGCAAGAGCAAAATAAAGAGATTATAAAGCTTGTGAATATAGCCTTTCAAGAAAACGATATCGAAAGACTTTTAACACATTGCTCAGAGACTGTAGAATGGACAATGGTAGGCGGTAAAACTGTAAAAGGAAAAGAAAAAATACGGCAATGGATAAAATCGGGCATGGAAGAAACGGATTCGTTCCACCAATTGGAACCTGAACAATTGACTGCTGAAGGGAACACCGTAATTTCCTGTGGTCAAATGACAATGAAAAACAAAAAAAATAAGATCACGTTATATTCATTTTGTGATATTTACGAATTTGAAAATAATAAAATTTCAAAAATAAAAGCCTTTGTGATGAAAGCCTGATTAAGCTTTAAATCAATATGAGAAAATTAATTCTATATATTTCATGCTCACTGGATGGTTTTATCGCTAAGCCAGGCGATGATCTCAGTTTTTTATCTATGGTACAAAAAGAAGGAGAAGATTATGGGTACAGCGGTTTTGTAAAAACTGTAGATACTGTCATAGTGGGTCGAAGGACGTATGATTGGGTAGTAGGTCAGGGTTATAATTTCCCACATTCGGACAAGGAGTCTTATATCTTAACACGAAAAGAAATACCTGCTCAGGGAAACCTTAGATTCTACAATGGAGATATCAAAACATTGGTGAACAATTTGAAACGAAAAAGAGGTAAAAACATCTTTTGTGACGGAGACGCAAAAGTAGTAAATGAACTGCTGAAGCACAATCTTATAGATGAAATTATTCTGTCTATCGTTCCAATCTTGTTAGGGAGTGGGATTAGGCTATTTAAGGAGCAACAAATTGAAAAAAAACTTACCTTTATTTCGTCTAAGGCTTACGAAACAGGCTTGGTACAACTACATTACAAACGAATAAATTCAAAAAAATGAAACGAGTAAACATTCATAAAATAGAACCCGATGTCTATAAAGCCATGATGGGTTTAGAGCAATATCTATCTACTACAGATATCCCTGCTATCCAGATGGAACTGATAAAAATTAGAGCCTCGCAGATCAACGGATGTGCTTTTTGTTTAGACATGCATACTAAAGATGCACTTAAAATAGGAGAAAGCCCGCAGCGCATATTTCTATTAAATGCTTGGAAAGAGACCGATCTGTTTTCGGAGGAAGAACGATCTATTCTGGCTATGACTGAGGAGGTTACTTTGATTCACCAGCAAGGGCTTTCTAATGAAACATATGCTAAGGCTTTGGATCTTTTTGGAGAAAAACGAGTCGCTCAACTCATTATGGCTATGGTTACCATTAATAGCTGGAACAGAATCGCTATAGCGACAAACCTTCCTTTAGGTAAGTAACCTAAGCATCTTTTTGGAGTGGCATAAATGATTTTATATTAAAGTATTATCTCCTAACCTATGGATAAAGGAAGAGCTATTTTGTTCTTCGCAAACTATAGCAGATTTATACAAGTTTCCACCAACTTCTTTTTTGAACTTTGTGTTATTCAATCAAAGACAAAAAACTTATGAAAATTTTATTTTTAACAGCTGTGTTACCGATTTTTACGCTCTCAACTTTTGCACAATCTTCTTCTAAAAACAAAGCGATTTTAAAACGCTTCTATAAAGATGTTTATAGAGATTGGGATATGGAAGTTGCCGATGAACTTTTATCGCCAGATTTCTACTCGCACGATTGGCCGAAAAATGGAGTCAAGGGGCCAGTAGCCTTTCGCAATTATTACAAGACTTTTCGAAAAGCTATTCCCGATGCTCAGTACGAAGTTAAAGACCTTGTAGCAGAGGATGACCGTGTAGTTGTTCGCTGGGAAATGAGAGGTACCCATAAGGGGGATTTTCCAGGAATTGATGTTACTCCTACCGGACAATCTATTACCCTAAAAGGGGTAGCCATCTATAGGCTGGAAAATGAAAAAATAAAAGAACGTTGGGTGATTTCTGACGTTTATGGATTACTTAAAGAAGTGCAACAAGCTACAAATCAAAAATAAAAAAGACAAAACAAAGGAACTTTTAAAACATGGGGAAAGGCTTTTTAAAAGAAAATAAAATAGCGCCTGATAAAAAAGGTTATGCAGAGACAAACAATCTGAAAATAGATTTTACCGATATCAGAGTAGAGCTATATACCGAACGGACGCGCTTATTCCCATCATCATAGACTTTCTTAATTTTGAATGATAAAAAATGAAATCCGATATAAGGGAAGAGTATGAGGTTAGACCCATTAAAAGTGCAGCCGAATTACAAAAGCTTGCCCATCTTTTCATGCAGGTATTCGAAATACAAAATTATCCAAAAGCCGATCTACAGTACTTACAAAAACTCTATCAGGAAAAATATTTTTTTGCCTTCGCTGCAATAGTAAATGATCACATTATAGGTGGCTTAACAGGTTATTTATTGCCTTCGTATGTTTCACCAAAGCCGGTAGCTTATATATACGACTTAGCAGTATTACCTCCATATCAAAAGAAAGGAGTAGGCAAAAAAATAATAAATTACACTAAAAAATATTGTAAAAAAATGAATGTAAAAGAATTATTTGTACATACACATGAAGAAAAAAAGCTGATAAATTTTTATCGAAGCACCTACCCAGATGAGGAAGAAAGTGTCCGGATCTTCAGTTATCAGTGCTCCTGAGAAGTGTTAGAAAATATTTCCTGAAAGCTTTATTTTTAATTCCATTTTATGAAAAACCTCTTAATTGTTTTCCTATGTATGGGTGTGGGCTCTACTACCGCTCAGACGAACCTACAACAGTATTTTGACTCTATCGGAATTGCGGGGAGCACTACTATATATGATTACCAACAAGATAAATGGATCTTTACCGACAGCAGCGATGCCCAAAAAGCTACCTTGCCGGCTTCTACATTTAAAATTATTAATTCCCTGATTGCTTTGGAATTCGGAGCTGTCGATAATGAAAAGGAAGTTTTAAAATGGGATGGAAAAGTACGAGGATTCCAAGGACAACCTATAGAAGCCTGGAATCAGGATACTAATTTAAAAGAAGCTTATACAAATTCGACAGTTTGGTTTTTTGTAGAAATTGCCAAGCGTATCGGTAGAGAAAAGTATAAATCTATTTTAAATAGTTGTGATTATGGAAATGGAAGTTTGTCAGAAAAAGGTGCAGATTTTTGGAATTATGGGAACTTTGCCATTACACCCATAAACCAGATAAATTTTTTGGTTAGATTGTATGATGAAAAACTCCCTTTTTCTGAAAAAACAATAAAAACGGTTAAGAAAATAATGATTTCGGAAAACACACCAGGTTTCCGGATTTACAGTAAATCTGGTTGGACCAAAAAAAATGGACAAGATATCGGCTGGTGGGTAGGTTATATAGAAAAGAAAGATAAAACCTATTTTTTTGCGACTCGATTACTTAAAGATGAAACAAAAGAACTTCGCGAATTTGGAGACTTACGTGAAGAAATCACACGCAAAATATTGACAGAAATGGAAATATTATAGCAATAAACTGTTTTATTCTTCAAAAGACATGAATCCTATAAAATCAATTATTTAGGCATTTCAGAACAACACTTAAATATTAAAATATGAAATATGGAACTTTTAATCACACATCTAATAAACCTAACTTTAATTTCAATATTTGTAGGAGTTGAATTTGCAATCGGTTTTTTAATTCATCCTGTTTTAAGCAGATTGCCCCAATCTGTCCATATAGCATCGGTACAGGTAATCGGAAAAATTGTCGGAAAAATAATGCCAATTTGGATACCCCTTATCCTATTTTCAGCGGTTCCAGTATTATATTTTATCAGTGACACCCAAGCTTTGGCTTTTTGGTTTATCATTATCGGCATAGTTTGTATAGTATTAATGTTGATTATAAGTTTAACAGTCAATGTAGCCATTAATAAACAGATTATAAGCTGGAACTCTCAATCTCCACCTAATAATTGGTTAAATTTGAGAAAACGTTGGGATACCTTTCACAAGGTTCGCATTTTTTTGGATATTGTTGCTCTAATAGCATTTTTGTTAGCTGCCTTAATTTAATCTGAATATGAGCATTTTATGGATAAAGATAGTTTTAACATAGTAAAAAAGAATAGTAAATGATAGAAATACCGGGTGGAAAAATTGCGTTACGCGACGACAGGACAAAACAAAAATGGACCGTTAAAATTGAACCCTTTTTACTCGCCAGATTTCCTGTGACACAAGATCTTTATTTTGAAATCACAAAAGAATCACCAAGTACTTTTAATGGGGAAAAACATCCTGTTGAAACGGTTTCCTGGCAAGAAGCAGTGTTTTTTTGCAATTCTTTATCCGTGAAATCAGATCTAAAGCCTTGTTATCATTTCTATGAAGGCAAAGAGGATGTCACTTTTGACCCAACAGCTAATGGATTTCGTTTACCCACAGAAGCAGAATGGGAGTATGCTTGTAAAGCCGGAACGTCAGGAGCAAGATACGGTGAATTGGATTTAATTGCCTGGTATAAGGACAATTCGGGCAGAACAACTCATAAAGTAGGTCAGAAAGCACCTAATGCATGGGGACTATATGATATGTTGGGCAACGTCTGGGAATGGTGTTCAGACTTGTATGATACAGAAGTATATGGTTCTTATCGTATTTTCAGGGGCGGCGGTTGGTATGACGAAAAAAGGAGTGTTATGGCGACAACCAGAAGAAGAAGCCATCCTTTAAAGTTTAAAATTGATGATCTTGGTTTTAGAATTGCAAAAAACAAGAGGGAAGGAACAATTTTGTAAGGAACAAAAGTGAATAATTAAACATGATTGATAAAACAAGTAACAATTCGTCTAAATGAACCTGAAAAACACATCTTTTTCAAGAATAGAAGGTTGGATAAATGAAATTGACAAAATAACTCTTGATTTCAAGAAAACCACTCAAAATTTAACCCATGCACAGTTGAATTGGAAGGTCAATAAACAAACTTGGAGTATTGCTCAAAATATGGAACACCTAATTGTAGTCAATGAAAGTTATTTTCCTATTCTACACCAAATCAGAACGGGAAAATATAAAACCCCATTCCTCGGAAAGTTTAAGTTTATCACTAAAACTCTAGGAAGCGCCCTGCTCAAATCCGTTCAACGAAAAAAGAAGACAAAAACATTTCATCAATGGAAACCAACCCAAGAAGAAGAAATCAAAGAAATATTCGTAAAATTTGAAAAGCATCAAGAAGAATTAAAACAACAGATTGAAGAGGCAGAAGATATACTTAAAAAAGGAGTAGTGATCGCTTCTCCGGCAAACAAAAATATTATATATACACTTGAAGCTGCCTTCGACATCATTATAAATCATGAAAAAAGACACTTACAGCAGACAAAAGAAGTTTTAAAAACACTGCTTAAACAGTAAAAAAGAATAACAAGGTGTATTAACGATGTATAATCTATCTTCTTTGTGGCTAATAGGGAAAGCATAAAAGCCAAAAATACAACTCATTGTAAAAAAAAGGAGTTACTGAACCTATTCAGAAACACAAAAACATTTTAAATCTAATACAAAAAATGAAAACTTCAGGATTTGCCATAAAAAAACTCATTATCTGTCTTTTATCTGTCGGTATAAGTACAGCCGCCCTAAGTCAGGAAAGACTATCGAAAAGGGATTATCTGAAGGATTATGATCTCTTCCAATCTCTCTTTGAACAAGTCAATTCTGGTCTTTATCGCTACCATCCAAAAGAAAAAGTAGATAGTCTTTTCCGCATAAACCGTCAAAAAATAACAGAGAGTACTTCATACCGGGATTTTTATAATTTAGTTTGGGAAGTTATTGATTTTACAGGGAGTATTCACAATAATTTAGATTACCCAGATTCGCTAAAAATCAGATTGAACCGGGAGAAAATATTCTTCCCTCTCCCCTTGCGGTATCTCGAGAAAAAATTAATAGTCAACGCAGATTTCAAAGACCTAAAGACTGGAGACGAGATTCTATCTATCAATGGAATAGAAGCGCAGGATTTTGCTAAGACAGTGGGACATTACCGCAGTACCGATGGCCACAATACAACAGAAAAGTATGCTTTTATACAAACGAAAAAACTGGCTGATTATATATATTATGCCTTTGGAAAGCAAGATGAGTTCCTAATACACTATCAATCAAATGGTAAAAACAAACAAACTATTTTGCCTGCTGTTGCCTTTAAAACTTTTGAAGAACAGCACAAGAATCGCTTCATCCCAGAATATGAAGAAGAAGAGGAAGCCTTGTATTTCTTCCGTTTTTTAGAAGGAAATATAGGATATCTGAGGGTCAGTTCATTTGCTATTGGAGTGGAAGAAAGCCCGGAGTATAAAACATTTTCAGCCTTTTTAGAGTATGTTTTTAAAGATCTAAAATACCATAAAAGCAAAAATCTAATAGTGGATATACGGGGAAATGCTGGTGGGATTGACCCTAATGAGTCTTTACTCTTTGCCTACATGACTGATCGAAAATTTAAAGAGAATACGTCAGCTTATACTTTGACTCAGAAATTTCCCTTTCCAGAACAATTGAGATTGAAAGGATTTTCCCTGGAAGAACTGGAAGAAGCTGCCAAAGAACGTCATAATGATTACCGGGAAGGAAAATATTTTCAAAATCAAGAATATAACCCCGTTTGGAGCCCGAAAGAAAATCGATTTACAGGAAATCTTTATATGCTCATAGATCCTTTTGTAGCTTCTGCAGCTTCGCATTATGCAGCAATGGTCAAAAGCGACCGCAAAGCAGTGATTGTCGGTCAGGAAACCGGGGGAGGTTATTACGGACATACAGGCCACTACAACATCACTTATCAACTTCCTGAAACCGGTCTACTCCTTTCTTTTTCAGTAGTTAATTTTGAACAGGATGTACGCGAATTGTCCGATCAAAAGCAGGGACAGGGAATCATGCCTGATCACGAAGTACAACAAACAATCGAAGGATATCTAAACCATACGGATAAAGCTTTAGAGTATATCAAGAGATTAATTAAAAATGAAAACTGATAGACCATTATATAAAGTCACTTGTTTCATTACGAGAGAAAAACTAGGAAAAAAAGAAATTCTACTTTTGCAGCATCCAACTGCCGGTATCCAATTTCCGGCAGGTACTGTTGAAATAGATGAAAACTTCACGCAAGCTGCTATACGGGAAGCGTATGAAGAAACGGGTCTAAAAGAATTTGTCACTTGCAAACACATTGGACATAAAGACTATTTTTTGCCCGGTAAAAATGTCGTTTTACAAAAGGCAGCTATTTTTTCAAGACCGAATGTATCGAGTAATTGCTGGGCGAGTATCCGAAGAGGTGTTATTGTGAAAAAAGAACACTATTATGGAGATTTCACACAGATTTCATATATAGAAGGGAATAAATATCCTAACCCGGATTACATTACTTATCAGATCACGGGATGGATGGAGAGCTGTAAATTAACATCAAAAATACAACGGCATTTTTATCATTTGCATACACATTCTACTCTTGATAATTGGGAACATGAAGCAGATAAACATGTTTTTAAATTATTTTGGTCACCGATAAATAATTTACCCCCTATCGTTTTCCCGCAAAATCAATGGCTCGAATATGTTTTGACAGAATCTGGATATTTATTTTAATAACAGAGCCTTAACAACTTTAGCATTAATCCATATAAAAAACTCCATTTCTAATAAAATAGAAATGGAGCCGCATTCATTTTAAAGAATACTGTGTGCATCCCTACGCTAGTATTAACCAGTTCAGGTTATGAGAGTGTTTTCTCAGCCATCATAGATGAGCACCCCTTGCACTTATAATAAATACAAAAGAAATAAAGAAAAGTTTTAAAAAAATAAAATTTTAATATTGAAGTCTCATCAAAACAAAGCATATACCTGAATAAAACGAAAAGGCTTATTCTTTTTTTAATAGGTGCATTATAAATCCATATTTTCAGCACTAATCTTTTGAGGCATGATTTTATTATTTAAATATTTCCACTTTAATCTCTCCTTTTTCATTTACCGTTCCCCTGTACATTCCTGCAGTATTAAATGGTGTTGCGTAATTTCCGTCTTTATCCAGTGCTATCATTCCCCCTGTCCCCCCCAGGTTTCCTATTTCTTCAATTACATTTTCTGATGCTTCTTCTACACTTAAACCCAAAAGTTTCATTTGGCTGGCCACATTATAAGCGGCAACCGTCCGGATATAAAATTCGCCCCATCCCGTGCACGAAATAGCTACCTGGTTATTGGCATAATTTCCGGCCCCGATAATGGGAGAGTCCCCTATCCTTCCAAACCGTTTGTTATTCATCCCTCCGGTGGAAGTCCCTGCCGCCAGACTGCCTTTTTTATCCCTCGCCACTGCACCTACAGTGCCAAATTTATCGTCTATATTATCCACTACCGGAGGTGAAAAGGTTTGTTTCTCATCATGATCCAGCTCTACTTGGGCAGAATCCTTTTCGAGTACTCTCTGCAGGTTCTCCCATCGCCGTTCCGTCCAGAAATATTCAGGCGCAACAATTTCCAAACCCTGACTTTCAGCAAAATGCTCTGCTCCCGGCCCGCTCAACATCACATGGCCCGATTTTTCCATAACGCTGCGGGCAGCAAGAATCGGGTTTTTCACCGTCGTTATCCCGGCTACAGCCCCAGCATCCTGTGTTGCCCCATCCATTATCGAAGCGTCTAATTCGTTCTTTCCCTCATGCGTCATTACAGCACCCTTACCTGCATTAAACAAAGGAGAATCCTCCATGACCGTAATTGCGGCAGTCACCGCATCCAAGCTCTGCCCTCCGTTTTTTATCTTTTCGTAACCTGCACTTAGCGCTTCAGTCAGTTTGTCCCGGTATGCTCTTTCTTTCTCTGCCGACATCTTCCCCGGCAATAAGGTACCGGCTCCGCCATGAATCACCAAAACGTATTTATCATTATCGGAAAAACTGTATTCCTGCGAAAAAACAGGGCTATGGATAAATATAAAAACAATCGCTGCACAAATTGAAAATCTCATCATAATTTATTGTTTGTTTTGCAACAAATATAATTATTCATTAGCATATAATAGAAAAGCTGCGTCCTTTGCCATCTTTCCGTTATTATGCCTGACTCCGGAAGCAGTCAAGACGCAAATCAGGAAATCGATTTATAACGTAAGAAGTAATTAATCTGAAAGCTTTTTTTGAAGATCTTTTACTCTTGGAAACACGACGTTATTTTCAATATGAATATAGCGTTTTACAACGGGATATAGTTCTGATAATAACTTATAAAACTTATTATTTTCAAACTCTTCTTTTTGCATGTCATATCGGGCTACATTTAATATCCATCTAAAGCGTTTCGCTATGACTTCGTGCTCTAAAAGCATAATATCTATATGTTCATCAAGATTACCAAAAAAAGGTTTCTCAAGTGGAGAGTTTTCTTTATAAGCTCTACCCATATCCCGAAAGTAGGGAAGCGTAAACTCTTCTTCTATCCGATGGTGTCTATTTAGCTGAGTAGCAAATATTTCTAATCCTTTTCTTATCTTCTCTACTCTTACTTCCGTTTCAAAAATATTTTTTTCACTCTCTATTTGAGAAATTAAAGTCTGAATTTGTGAACGCATCTGTACATGCAGTTCATCTACATAATCTAATATTTCGATTAATGACCATGTTTGAAATTCTGGTATAGGGTTTTTAGTATCTCTTAACGCTTTGTTTAGAGCAAAGATGAGCTCTCTTATTTTAATTTTCTTTTGCTCACATGCTTCTCCCAAAGTTCTTCGTCCTAAACTATAATAATCAATTTCAAAAGCATCAAAAACTTCTATCGCTTCTTTATATGCTGCTGCAAATTGCCCTAAATTAGTATTTTCCGTTACTTCCATACTTTTGGCTACGAGGTTATCCCCTATTTACACCTTAAAAGTAAGCTTTCTTTTTGTCAAAAGGATGATTAATGAAATTAATAATTATATGGATAGCTTCTAACAAATTCTAATTTCTTTAAAAACATATCCTTTAGTTTCATAGCTCTCCATTTGGCTTCTTCGGCTGTCTCTCCTACGAACAATTCATCCAAAGTCTGGTTCCACAATTTCATCCACACTTCAAAATGCTCTTCATAAATAGGCAAAGGCATATGTGGCGGGAAAGGAGCACCAAAATAAGTTTGTTTTTTTAATAAAAGAGTTTGCCAAAAAGTGTACATTTTCGTTAAATGTGCCGGCCATTCCTCACCGATAGTATTATTGAAAATAGGGCCTATCAATTTATCCTTCCGGAGTTTGGCATAAAAAGAATCAACAAGTTCTTGTATATCTTCAATTTTCTTTATTTCACGTTTAGTTTGTTCCATATAAAAACATCTACTCTTTGTAACACTGCTTTAGTAAAGAGTTTATTTAGATATAAATAATTTTTAAATAGTTGGTTAGTTACAGATACTTAACCATATAAAATATAGCCCAGCCTACGAAAGAAATTATTAAAACCCATACCCATGAGGGAATACCTTTAGGGGTTTCACTACCTTCGATCATAAAAAACTTCTGATCTCCTTTGCTATAGGCATTCACCATTATGGGCAAAACCCCATGTACTACAGCATCTTTTTTTAATCCTTCGACTATTATAGAAGGCCCATTCCGTACTTCAAAAGGCACAAGACGCACCCCTTCTTTTCCGGTCGAGTCTTTACTAACAATCTTCAAAGTATGTTTACCATCTACTAATTTATGAGTATCCAGCTCAAAACTTGTGGGAGACATCATCTCCGCAATCGGGTGCGGATCATCGTCGATAAATATGAAAACTTTGCTCTTACCATTCATAATCGTCATCTTCTAAAACTGTACGTTTAATATGATCCTGGGACTTCTCTCCAGGGTGTAGCAACCATTTAATAGAATAAAATAAAGTCAAAACAGTGATAATCAACATGACTACTGCAATAATATAATCCCATTTGTGTTCTGCCGGGCCTGTACCATGTAGCAGTCCTTGCAAAAAACCGGGTAATTCCCCCTCCTTTCCTGATTCTGCATATCCTACTCTATACGATACTATTCCTAATATAAAGCCAATTATTATTTTCTTCATTTTTCCCTCTCCTATTTTCTATAAGCTTTGAATTTTATTCAATATCTCTTTTATTTCTTCCGGAGTGACAGTCGTTCCTGTATTTCCCCAGCTATTGCGTTCGTAGTTGATAATAGCAGCGACTTCTTTTTCCGTAAATTCTGCTATAGTACCCACAGCGCTCATGGGTCCATACTCCTCATGTTCATCATACCCATTCATAATAATTTCCACATATTTTTCTAAGTCATCTCCATTTACAATCTCGCTCCCTTTAAGTGAAGGAAATGCTCCTTCCATTCCTTCCCCGTTCGGCTGGTGACAACTCTGACAGTGATCGGCATACAGCATCTCTCCTTCTAACATGTCATCCTCTTCATCATCCCCTCCACTAATCTTAGTAGATTTTTTCCGATTCTTATCACTCGCATATAAAAACTCAGGAGCTTCCATATCCTCCGGTAGGGAAACTTGTTTTAAAGATTGAAGGTAAGCTACAAGCTGTAAAGCCTCAGGCTTCGCCACCAAAGTACCCCTACTGCTTCTTCTAAACTCATCCGGAATACTTACTTCTACGTCGTCTTTTGCCGGCATATTTTTATATTCAAAGAGCCAGGGATACGAAGGCATTATAGACTCTTCCACCAATATCCGTGGATTATACAAATGCACCAAATTCCATTCCTTACTTCCTTGCCTATTCCCTACATCGGTTAAATCCGGCCCGGTACGTTCAGTTCCCATTAAGGTAGCTGTGTTCCGCCATATGTCAGTTCTTTCCATTCCTGCATAGTCTTGTGGAATTCCCGGACGCCCACCCCATTTTTTATCCATTTCCAAATTACGGACTTGCTGGCTATGGCAGGCCACGCAGCCATTCGCAATGAAAAGTTCTTTTCCTTTCCTTGCGTCTTCCGAAAGCGGTTCTGCAGCCGGCAAGGGTGTATATCTAGCCTGGTTATCCAAAGCGGGCATAATAGCAGCAAATATAGTTAGCGCTACAAAAAACAAGAATGCTACGGTAAACAGTTGTTTATGATTTTTTAAAAAGCTCATTTTAATACGATAAAAACAATTAAACCAGTACTTAATTTTCCTTTTCTAATTCCGAAATAGCTTTATCTACAATCGAAACCTCATGTCTTACAATCACCATTTTGTAAATATTATATGCAAAGAAAATATGGGAAAGCCACATCAAACTTCCTCCTATTGCTCTCCACAACCAATACGGCGCCATAAAGGTTACAGATTCTATAAAGTTCCCCCCTTCCATCCACATCAGTCCTCTAAGCGTTCCTCCATACATTAGAGGGACCGTATAAAACATAAGCCCTACTAAGGCTAACCAGAAATGGGCACCGACAGTAATCTGGGGTGCTTCCTGACCGGAAAGTCTGGGCAAAATGGCATATATCCCTCCCCAAATAAAGAAACAAATAATACCGTACATGGTCAGATGGGAATGTGCAACTGTAAAATCGGTAAAATGCCAAAATAAATTTGTAGTTCGAACGGCTTCAGCTGTCCCCTGCATGGAACCGGTGAAATAAAAGATGATACCTACCAAAAAAAAGGGCAAGGTGTAGCTGTCTTTTAATTTAAACCAAGCTCCTTTGAAAGTCATCAAAAAGTTAGTCGTTCCTGCTACGACAGGGATAACCATTCCTACACTTCCTATAATCGCCACTGTCTGGAGCCACCACGGGATGGCGCTAAAAATAAAATGATGTGTCCCAATAACTGTATAAAAAAGTATCTGGGTCCAAAAAGCAAGAACACCTAAACTATAAGAGTAAATAGGCTGGTTAAGTTGCTGAGGAAGAAAGTAGTAAACTAAACCCAATGTAAACATCATAAACCACATGCCTACTCCTTGATGCATATAGTATCCTTGTACAATAGTCTCGCCTAATCCTTTTTGCCAAAACGGCAAATAAGCAACTAATGCAATAACGAGTACAAACATTATGGCCGATACAATGTACCAATTTGAAATATAAATTTCGCCCGTTTTGCGACCAGCAATGGTTTTAAGAAAGTTATAGAGGGTAAGCCCTAACGCAACACCGAACAACAACATAATAGGCCATATATATTCTCGATATTCTCCTCCTCCATTATTGACACCTGCCATCAAACTTATAGAACCTAATAAGACTGTGGCATTAATTAAATGAAGAGCATACCAACCTAATTTAATACTAAACAGTGGGGCGTTTCCTACCCTTGGCACACAATAATAGGCTAACCCTAACATCCCTAAAGAAGCCCAACCCCAAAAAACAGCATTGGTATGGACAGGGCGTAAACGGCCGAAACTTAACCAACTCGCTGAATCTAACTCAGGAGCGACAAACTTAATCCCGATGTATTCTCCAACAGTAGTTCCAAACAATAACCAAAAAGTAGCCGATATTAAATACCAAACAACCAGTTTGCTCAATTCAGGATTGACCTTAGGACGTGGAACCGCTCGCTTTTTAGGTGACACTACAGGTGAGCCCGGCGAACCTAAAACTTTTAAAATACCACGTTCGTCTTTCGGTGCTGCAGCTCCAGAGAGCTCATCATGCCTCAAAGTATAGAGAAGGGATTTTTCCTTTTCTACAAGATCTTTCTCTATTTTTTCGGCAGGCATTTCCTGTAAAAATTGTGCTAATTCTTTTGCATCTTTATACCTACGGTTTTTCTCTACATTACTTAACAGTCCCTTTGTTTTGATAAACAAAAAAACAATTGCAAATATTATAGGGATCAATATGAGTAAAATAGTAATGACAACAGGAAGTTGACCAAATATAGTTTCACGGGTTATACCTTCCGAACTATCAGTTTGAGCGTATATATTAAAAGGCATTACACTCAACACCACTAATATCCACGACAATATATTTTTCTTCTTCTTTATACTGAGCAAACGTTTGATTTGCTGCACATTTAATTGATTTAAATAAAATTGTTTGTACTCCTCTTCTACTCCCTTTTTTCTTCTTTGCTTTTCCTGACTTAACATTTTTGCAGCTTTCTGATTAACGAAAAACGAAAAAAATGTAATTATGCACACAAAAAAAACCAGTAGAACCCAAATTATGACGGGCGATTCTAAGGTAAAAGAATAAGGAAAGGAACGCTCTTGTGCGAATAGTTCTACTACGGAACTGATCATCAAACCGCACGTGAGCAGCACTTTAAAAGTTATTTTATGATTCATTTTTTATTAAAATTTTATGACTTAACCCACAAAAGAATCTTTCATGAAGCAAAGGTAATAAATAATAAATAATAAAAGACAAAGATATCTTTTATTGTCTTCTATTAGGGTTAATAAAAACAAAACCTTACTTACCAAGGAGGTGTATTTAACTTTCAATTTAGAAGATAAGAAAGCTTTATAGCACAATAATTGGTTAAAAATGAATATCTTTGTTTTCGACCTCCTTGAGTTGTCGTTCAATAAATTAAATAATCGCTTGTAAATAGCATTTGCTGAAACGATAAGGTTAAATGAAATTATCTGACATTAACCGAACGTAAATTATTATGAGTTTTTTTTCAAAATCATGTGAGTATGCATTAAGGGCTGTATTTTATATTTCAAGAAGTACACAGGAAGGAAAAAAAGTAGGCGTAAAAGAAATAGCAGAAAACATACAATCGCCAGAAGCATTTTTAGGAAAAATCTTGCAGAGATTAAGTAAAGAAGGGATTATTCAATCGGCGAAAGGTCCGAATGGTGGTTTCTTTGTCACAGAAGAAAATATAAAACGTCCAATTTCTGACATTGTGTTGTCGATAGATGGAAAAGCCCTGCTTACAGGCTGTGGTTTAGGCTTGAAAGAATGTTCAGAAGATAAGCCCTGCCCCTTACATCATTATTTTAAAGACATAAGGGAACAACTTAAAGGGATGTTAGACAACATAACCATAGATCAATTTAACAACGACCTTATAAAAGGTAAAGTAATGCTGCGTAAGTAACTCATCATTTCAAAATACCCAAAACCTTTAATGATGTGTTTTTTAGCGTTCATGTTTTTTTATTTCTTTTCATAAAAGTACAGGGATTAACTGTGAATTGTTAAGTTTTTAGGCTAACATTGTAGAATTAAATATTTAATCCTCTTACTCCAATATAGTTTTAACCAGGAGTAAGAATAACTTGCGTTAAACTCAATAAAACATGAATGTAAGAGTTCTCGGGGTCATTGTATTGTTGATCTTTCACGCCGTTTCCTGCAAAGAGAAAGAAAGCGAACAGGAAGAGGAAAAAGAATATACTATCACAAATGGAGCTATCCGTTTAGACAGGCAATCGCCTATTTGGAATCAATTAAAATTTGACACTTTACAAGCCAAAGAAGTAAAGCAATCCTGGCAATCGGTAGGTACAGTTCAAATTATTCCCGCAAATAATGCCATTGTTTCTTCCCCCTTTTCAGGACGTATTATTGATTCTTATGTAAATGTCGGCCAAAAAGTAAAAAAAGGACAAGCTTTATTTTCTTTCCATTCTACAGACTTTTATACTGCTCAAAAAGAATTAGCTGATTCAAAAATTGAGTACAATCAAGCTAAAATTCAATTAGAACGACAACAAGATCTTACAGAAAAAGGCGTAGGTGTGCAGCGGGAATTAGAAGAAGCTGAAGCGCTTTTCTCTATTGCTGCTTCTGCATATGAAAACAGCAAGGCCTTTTTTAAAATTTTCGGTTCTGATGGACAAGGATCGAAAATTGGAGAAGCGTTGACTATTTATTCTCCTATTTCCGGCGAGGTTATTAAAAATCAAATTTCAATAGGACAGTACGTGAAAGAAGATGATGAGCCCTTATTACAAATTGCCAGTCTCGATAAATTATGGGTTGAAGCGCAAGTGAAGGAAAAAGACTTTGCTATTTTAGAACAGATAGATGAAGCTACCATTACAGTAGATGCTTATCCCGAAGATAAAATTACAGGCACGGTGAAATATATAAATGAAGTCATAGATGAAGATACGCGCAGTATTAAAATCCTTATAGAAGCACAAAATACAGATAAACATCTTAAGCCGGGTATGTTCGTCAATGTAAAATTCCGTAGTGTCCAACAAAAAAAGCTTGTAGTTCCAAACACCGCCATTCTACAAGACAGTGACAATCAATATATCTTTGTTCAAAACGAAGGTGATGAGTTTAAAAAGATAGAAGTAAAAACAGAAAGTGATGATAATGAAAAGTATAGCTTAGTATCCGGAGATCTGACTGAAGGCGATACCTATATTACAGAAGGCGGTATTTATTTGGCAAGCCTCAAATAAGTGAACTAAACAAGTCGCTATATCTGTATTCATTTTCACAATCTGTATTTATTTGAAAGAAAATATTCATGAAATTTATCAATAATATTATTCTTAGACGCTGGGCGGTGACCGCTCTTTTTGTCGTATTGGCTGTCTTCGGCTATTACTCATGGAAGCAACTTTCTATCGAAGCTTACCCTGATATCGCAGATGTCACTTCTCAGGTTGTCACACAGGTAACCGGGTTAGCGGCAGAAGAAGTGGAAAAACAAATTACCATCCCTATAGAACGCGAGTTAAATGGTTTGCCAGGTATGCACGTAATGCGTAGCAAAAGCACCTTTGGACTCTCTATCATTACTTTGGTATTTGAAGATGGTATAGATGATTATTGGGCGAGAATGCGGATTCAAGAAAGGCTTGGAGATGTAGATTTGCCTTACAGCGCTGCCCCTGAATTAGATCCATTGACCTCACCTGTAGGCGAAGTATATCGTTACATCATCGAAAGTGACTCCTATTCTCTTCGAGAGTTAACAGATTTACAAAACTTCACAATAATTCCACGGATAAAACAAGTCCCTGGTGTAGCGGATGTAACCAATTTCGGAGGGATAGTCACACAATACCAAATTGAGCTAAACCCGCGGAAATTAGATCAATATGGGCTTGAACTCAATGATGTTATTGAAACGATAGAAGATAACAACCAAAATGCCGGGGGAAGCATTTTGCCACAAGGCGAATTAGATTATGTAGTCCGAGGAATTGGAATGGTTCAAGATTTAGAAGATCTGGGCAGAGTGGTGGTAAAATCTGAAGACGGGAAATCCATTTTGCTCAGTGATTTGGGAGAATTGAAATATGGAAACCTGGAAAGAAAAGGAATATTAGGTTATACAGATGCTAAACGGGAATACGAAGACGGTATTCAAGGGATTGTCCTCTTACTCAAAGATCAAAATCCTTCCGATGCTCTGGATGGAATTCATAAAGCCATACATGAATTAAACAACCGTACGCTCCCCGATGGAGTAGAAATTCATACCGTCTTAGATAGAACAGATTTAGTAGACAATACTTTACAAACCGTATCTCGAACTTTACTTGAAGGGATGATACTGGTTATCGTCGTCCTTATCATCTTTCTCGGGAACTGGCGAGGAGCTTTGTTGGTAGCCATTACTATTCCTCTGTCTCTGCTCATTGCATTTATTTTAATGCATACCACCAATATTCCGGCAAATTTACTTTCCTTAGGAGCAATAGATTTCGGGATCATTGTGGATGGCGCCATCGTCATGATTGAAGCCATTATCCGGCGGCGAGAGGACGAGCCTCATGCGACTTTCAGTCAAAAAAACCTAGCCAATACAGCTGCACAGGTGGCAAAACCCATCTTTTTTGCAACTATTATTATTATTACGGCTTATATTCCTCTTTTCGCCTTTGAAAGGGTGGAAAAAAAGCTGTTCACGCCTATGGCCTTCACCGTAGGCTATGCCTTATTAGGTGCATTAATGGTAGCTTTGCTCCTTATCCCGGGAATTGCTTATGCGATCTACAAAAAACCTATTAAACTGAATAAAAACAAATGGATGGAAAGGCTCTCCATTCGGTATAAAAAGCTGATTCGCAAATCTATAAACAAGCCTAAAAAAGTATTCATCCCCCTCAGTTTCCTCGTTTTGATCACAGCTGGCTTAGCCTGGAATGTAGGGAAAGACTTTTTACCAGAAATGGATGAAGGCTCAATCTGGCTACAGGTAGAGTTACCGCCCGGCATTTCTTTAGAAAAATCAAAAGAACTCAGCGATACTTTACGGGCGCGCACTTTTAAATACGATGAGGTAAGCTATGTGATGGTACAGGCTGGACGAAATGATGACGGTACAGACCCTTGGACCGCTTCCCATTTTGAAGTATCTGTAGGCTTAAAACCTTATAAAGAATGGCCACGCGGAAAAAGAAAAAATGATCTGATAAATGAATTGGCAAAAGAGTACAGCTCTTTACCAGGTTTTACGGTAGGCTTTTCTCAGCCGATGATCGATGGTGTAATGGATAAAATAGCCGGCGCTCACAGCGAACTCGTCATCAAAGTTTATGGGGAAGAATTTGATGAAATGAGACGTATATCAGAAGATATAGTCAGCACCTTAGAAGAGGTAAAGGGTGCTGTAGATATAGCTATCGATCAAGAACCTCCCCTCCCCCAATTACAAATTATTGCAAACAGAGAAAAAATCGCGCAATATGGATTGAATGTCGGTCAAGTAACTGAACTCATAGAAGTGGCATTGGGAGGTAAAGCCATTTCACAAATATTTGTACAGGAAAAGGTATATGATATAGTGGGACGCTATCGGGAAGATGTACGTAACTCTGTCAATAAAATTTCGGACCTACGTATTACTAATATCCACGGTCAAAAAATTCCGCTTTCACAAATTGCCGATATAAAACTGAGTACCGGAGAAAGCACTATTACCCGGGAAATGAATCAACGGCACATGACTGTAAAACTGAATGTAAGAAATCGGGATCTATCTTCCCTTCTCAAAGAAGCAAAACAATCCATCGCTCAAAATGTAGAGTTTGATGAAGAACACTACGAGTTAAAATGGGGCGGACAGTTTGAAAATCAACAACGTGCTTATAGCCGCCTCGGCATTGTTATTCCAATGACTTTAAGTATTATTTTCTTATTATTATATATCGCTTTTGGCAAATTCCGTCAGGCTGCTCTCCTTATGGCTATAGTACCTCTGGCAGTATTTGGTGGCTTATTGGCTTTAAATATTCGGGGGATGACACTCAACGTATCTTCTGCAGTAGGATTTATAGCTCTGTTTGGCGTGGCTATTCAAAATGGTATCATTATGATATCCCATATCAATGATCTTGTTAAAGAAGGCCTACCCTTGCGGCATGCAGTTATAGAAGGAGCTGCACATCGCTTCCGACCTGTAATAATGACAGCTACTGTAGCTGTTTTAGGCTTATTTCCTGCATCCTTATCTACAGGTATAGGTTCAGATATACAAAGACCGCTCGCCACTGTGATCGTATATGGGCTATTATTCGCAACGATACTGACATTATACGTCTTACCCTCTCTGTATTATATAGTAGAAAGAAAATGGGGAGACGACAATAAAAACAAGACAAGAAATAATATATGAGAACCACAATTCTTTATATCTTTTGTATAACACTGAGTCAGATAGGCTTTGCGCAGTCCGACTCTACAGATAACGCTCAGAAAACACTTGCATTTCCCGATTTTTTACACAGCGTATCCCATCATAATCTGGATTATGCTGCAGAAAAATTCAATGTAAAGATGGCAGAAGCCGAAATCATTCAGGCGGGGATGTTCCCTGATCCAGAAATCAGCTTTGACTACGCAAATAACAGTGACAAAAGTATGGACTTAGGGCAGGTTTTTACAGGAGAACTCGGTTGGACATTAGAATTAGGAGGGAAACGGAAAGCGCGGATTGGAGTAGCAGAATCTGAAAAAGTAATCTCTGAACTTGCTTTAGCGGATTATTTTCAAAACCTGAGAGCTGAAGCAGGAATGCTTTACATTGAAGCCATGGAAAAGAAAGCTGTGTGGGATCTGCAAGAAAAAAACTATGAAAGCATGCTCCAATTATCACAGGCAGACAGTATCCGACACAGTCTGGGCGAAATCTCTGAAATAGATGCCATACAAAGCCGATTAGAAGTAAACATTATCCGAAATGACGTATGGGATGCGGAAACCGATTGGAAAAATGCATTTCAGAAACTCTTCATCATGATGGGGCCTTCATCAGAAACGGATTTTACAAGCATCTCAAAAGATTTTTTCTCATTCAACAAAGATTATGGATTAAACTATTTATTAGAAAAGGCGTATAAAAACCGTGCAGATCTTGCATTGGCAGAAGAAGATATACAACTCGCCGATCGTTTTATTGCACTAGCAAAAGCCAATCGAAAAATAGACATAGATCTAAGTGTAGGCATAGAAACAAATACAGAGGCGACCAACCATATAGCTGAAACCCCCGCGTTTACTTCGTATCAAGCCGGCATTGCTATACCTCTAAAATTTTCCAATAAAAGATCTTCAGAAAAGAAAATAGCTGAATATGAAAGCGAAGTCAAAAAGCTAAACCTGCTCAGCTTAAAAAGAGAAGTTGAAAATGAAATAGCTGAAGCGTTCAATGATTATCAAAACCAGATTAAAAAAACAAATGCTTATCAAAACGACTTAAACCTACATGCTAAAAAGGTTTTGGACGGAAAAGTATACAGTTATCAGCGCGGTGAAATTTCTTTACTAGAAGTGATTAATGCACAACGTACGTATAACGAAGTCATGGAAGAATACTACAATACCCTTGCAGAAACGGCAAAGGCATTCATTGAACTGCAACGAGTCAGCGGCATATGGGAGGTTGATTAAGATCATCCCCCCATTTATAAACAGACTATCGGCCTTCCCGCATGCACTGCATCATTTCACTCCATTTTTCCAGTTCTGCCAGCATAACTTCGGCAGACTTCACAATAATTTCATCTGGTTGGAAAACGCCTTTTTCATCTATTTTTTTATCGAAAAATGGAATGTTTACCTGCTGAGCTATAGGCATCATATTCAGTGTAGTCACCACTTGTTTCATCATTTGACTGGAACGCAAACCTCCAGACACGCCTCCATAACTCATAATAGCCACCGGTTTATATTGCCATTCTTGATGAAGGTAATCAATGGCATTTTTAATTGCCGCTGGCATTCCATAATTATATTCAGCTAAAACAATAATAAAAGCATCAGCTTCATCAATTGTTTTACTCCACTTTTTCGTATAGTTAAACTGGTAGTTTTTCAACTTTGGATGATACGGCTCATTCATCATAGGAAGATTTATAGCTGCCAAATCCAACAGTTCAACCTCAAAACATTCTTTTTCTTTGGTTTTGTCAGTTATCCATCGTGCCAGTGAAATGCCTTTACTGCCTTCCCGGACAGTAGAGGTTATTATTTTTATTTTTTGCATACTATTTTTTTGCATTTAATTTATTTATACCGAGTATAAAAACACATTTTCTCGATGAAACAGCATATTTTTATAGATATTTTCCTAACTGATCTTTTCAAGAATATATTTGAAGTGCAGTTGTATAAAGAATATTTACAATATGCGTGTTTCTTTTCTGTATATAGGCTGCCAAGCCCAGGTTCTAGATTATCCACGAAGTTTCTTCAAACAAAGCAAACAGTAACCGATCCTATATATCAAATACTATTCGTTGTGGTGAATTCACCATTTTTCCAAAGAAAATAATTCCCCGTGCTGATATAGCCCAAATAAAAATTTAAAATTAATAATAAACTTATTATCAAACTAATAAAAATCAACCAGAATCACTATACCTCATCACAATTCCCCCCTATAGTTTTGAAAATACACTTATCTTAC
>JAJYRG010000031.1 GCA_021794195.1 Bacteroidota bacterium | reverse complement strand
TATGAAATGTATGAAAATGGAGATGTACGTAGAGAGGCTTCGATTAATGCTTTTGAACAAAGCCAATATGTTCCCCGTTTCCAAGATACAGGGTATTGGTTGCGTAAGTATGCTGCCCGTGTAGGATATAATGAACCTCCGGGAGATGTGGATTTAAACTTTGAAAATAACTTGCGGATATTCCGTCTCGCCGAAGTCTATTTAAATATTGCCGAGCTGATCACTATGCAGGGTGTATCGCCTGCCGGGGTGAGCGCACAAGAAGCCTTGGATATGATTCGCGATCGCGCAAATGTTCCTTCTATTCCTGCCACGGCTGAAAATATTAAAGAAGAGCGACGCAAAGAGTTTTTAGGGGAAGGATTGCGGTTTTGGGATATAGTCCGTTGGGGAGAGGGGGATTCTTTAACTGAAAACAATACGGAATATTCATCTTCACGAACTTGGGAAGACTATAAAAAATATTTACCCATTCCTTTGTCTGAAATTGAACGAACAGAAGGAGAATTTAAATTGGAGCAGAATACGGGATATTAATTATCTCCTTCTTTATAAACGATTTATAAAACTAAAATAATGAAGAACTATATATATACGGGGTGTTTATGGGCGCTTTTTTCCTATTTGTTTATCGCCTGTTCCCCACAAGAGTTTGACAAGTATTCTGTAGGTTCTGTTCCTTCAGAAGCGGATGTATCTTTTGTTTTCAAGCCCAAAGCAGATGACCCTAATATCATTGAATTTGAAAACACATCCCCCAGAGCGGGGGTTGCAAACTGGAAGTTTGGCAATGGGTCATCAGGAAAAGGAGATTTCGTGACCGCAGAATATCCCTTTGGAGGCGAGTTTGAAGTGGAATTAACACTTATCACTTCGGGAGGTGTCGTCTCCAAAACGGAAACGATAAGCATCCAGGAAGACAACCTTTCTTTGCTGGATCATCCCCTTTATACAGCTCTTACGGGAGGGCCCGATGTGGCCGAAGGTAAAACTTGGGTCTTTGCACAATATGAGGGAGATCATGTAGGCGTAGGGCCGAGTGACGCAACGACACCTGAATGGTGGGCTGCACAATCTAATGAAAAAGAAGAGTGTTCCCTCTATGAAAACAGCTATACTTTTAAACAAGTGGGCGTTGAAATGATATGGGAGAACCAGGGCAAAATATATACCAATGAACCCGGTAAAGATGATTTGCTGGCTAAAGGTTTTGGTCCAGCGAGTGTGCCTCCGGCAGGAGATTTTGATGTAGACTACCAACCTCAGGATAAGTATACTTTTTCATTGAATACCAGCGACTCCACGCTCACTATCAGCGACGGAGGCTTTCTCGGTTTCTATGCAGGAAGTTCGGAGTTTAAAATATTAGACATTGACGATACGCATATGTCCCTGCGCGTGAAAAGTACCGTAGAGGATGGGAATGCCTGGTTTTTCAAATTTGTAGTTGAAGAGCTTAACGTAGAACCGGAAAAGGAGCCTATACCCGTAAAAGCCGTCCCTTTGTCAGAAGACTTTGAATCAAAAGATCCGACGGTTGTATTTGACCTTGAAGATATGGGATCTCTCACGAACGCTTCTTATTCAAATCCTGCACCTGTAGGAATAAACACTTCTTCTAAAGCGTATCTGTATCAGAAAAAAGCAGGGGAACCTTTTTCGAATGTATCTTTTGTCGCAGAGGATTATAAATTTGATCTCAAGACTCAGGCTACTATTAAAATGAAGGTGTATATACCTTCCTACAATGATTATAAAACTGAAAATGAGGTGGCAGGAGACTGGATCACCAATAAAGTTTTACAGCCTTCTTTAGCAGTTAGACTACAGAATAATGAGTTGGGTGAGAATGCGTGGGAAAGCCAAACTGAAATATTAGTAGAGGATCTTGAAATGGATACGTGGTTGGAATTAACATTCGATTTTAGTCATGTATCCGATCGCATCGATTATGATAAGATTGTCCTCTTGTTTGGCACAGAAGGGCATCATGGAGAAGGGATATTCTTCTTTGACGATTTTTCATTTGAATAAATAAAATGATGGGAAAAGAGATGGGTTTGAATATCCATCTCTTTTTTATAGCCTTAATAGATAAGACAGATTAATAGTAAAAAAATATGAAGATTTCCACAGGTTTAATACTTGTCAGTATAGTATGTCTAATGAGTGTGACAGCTTGCCGTAAAAAAAAGACAAATAATGATTCACATGACTGGAAACTTGTCTGGTCTGACGAGTTCGATTATACAGGTCTCCCAGACGATTCAAAATGGAATTATGATGTGGATGGCAATTCTTACGGCTGGGGAAATCAAGAGTTGCAGTGGTATACCACCGGGAAAAGTGAAAACACCCATTGTGACGGCGACTTTCTTCATATCACAGCTCAAAAAGAAGAGAATAAGGAAGATGGTTTTAACTATACATCCGGACGGTTAACTACCAAAGGAAAAGGAGATTGGTTATATGGAAAAATAGAAGTACGGGCGAAAACAGCTTCTGGCCGGGGAATTTGGCCGGCTATATGGATGTTGCCTTCTCAGAATAAATATGGAACCTGGCCCCGAAGTGGAGAGATTGATATCATGGAGCATGTGGGCTATATTCCAGACTCTATTTTTAACACTGTGCATACACAATCTTTTAACCATACAAAAAATACGCAGGTAGGAAGTTCTATGTATACCCCTGATAATGAAAGTGAGTTTAAGGTGTATGCCATAGAGTGGGACAGTCAGAAAATTGATTATTTTATCGATGAAGAAAAGGTTTTTACATTTGAAAACTCGGGCAACGGCCCGGAAGAATGGCCTTTTGATCAAAAATTTCATTTGATTTTAAATGTAGCTGTAGGCGGAAGCTGGGGAGGGGTAGAGGGCGTGGATAATGCTATTTTTCCAAGCGCCATGGTCGTCGATTACGTACGCGTTTATCAGTAAGATTACTATCTTAGCCCGAACTTTGGAACCATTTGCTAACATTTTGCGATTTGCTTAAGACAGTCTATAAAAAGTTACCCGAAGCAAACAATCGGATTAAAATTCGGAACTTTGTAATAGAAAAAGCAAAAGCTAAAATGAGCACAGTAAAACACGAGGCAAAAATATTTGAAAACATAAATTATTCGGGGAAGAACTTATCGGGCAGAGAGTTTACAAGCTGCGAATTTAAAAATTGTAACTTCACAAAAAGCGATTTAAGCAATAATAATTTTGAGGACTGTACTTTCCGAAACTGCAATTTTTCCCTGACCATATTGCGCAATACAGGCCTGAGAACCGTAAAATTTATGAGTTGTAAACTTATGGGTATTGATTTTAGTGTAATCAACAATTTTTTATTTTCCGTCGCTTTTCAGGACAATATCCTTGACTACTCTTCTTTTTTTCAATGCAATATGAAAAAGACAAACTTTATAGATTGTATAAGTATAACCTTGACATTGAGTAGCAACAGACAGACACAGTGTGCGGCTGATACAAAGAACTGGCGTTGAGCTGGCATCGCCTTGTGTGCAACTTTTTAGAAATAACCGTATGATGACAGAGATACAATTGAATGATGAGAATACACTACGATATTTTGTCCCAGGTGATGGCAGAAGGTTTAACATTAATATACTTAAGCAGCAGTTCGTTTTTTGGCAATTGTAATTTTGGGTCTTCATCAAAGATGTTTATTACTATCTGCCGCACACTTGCTAATAAGTTTTGATCCTGTGCTAAATCAGCTATTTTCAATTCCAATACTCCCGACTGTTGTGTTCCGGACATATCTCCGGGCCCGCGCAGTTTCAAGTCCACTTCGGCTACTTCAAACCCGTCATTCGTGCGGACCATTGTAGAAAGTCTTTCTTTTCCTTCTTTGCTCAATTTATTTCCGGACATCAATATACAATAAGACTGCTCAGCTCCACGGCCTACCCTGCCTCTCAATTGGTGTAATTGAGAGAGGCCGAAACGTTCCGCATTCTCTATGATCATGACTGTTGCGTTTGGTACATTTACCCCTACTTCTATCACCGTAGTGGCTACCATGATTTGGGTTTCGCCTTTCACGAAACGCTGCATCTCAAACTCCTTTTCTTTAGGAGTCATTTTACCATGCACTATACTGATTTTATATTCGGGAAGAGGGAATTCCTGAGCCAGGTTTTCCAATCCTGCTTCAAGATAGAGCAAGTCCAACTTTTCACTCTCGGTAATCAATGGATAAACGACATAAATTTGTCTTTTCTTGCGAATCTCTTCTTTCATGAAACCGAACACGCGCAGTCGGGACTTTTCAAAATAATGTAAAGTTTTGATAGGTTTCCTTCCGGCAGGCAGCTCATCAATCACCGAAATATCTAAGTCTCCATATAAAGTCATCGCCAAAGTCCGCGGAATAGGCGTAGCGGTCATGACCAGCATATGGGGCGGAATTTTGTTTTTTCGCCATAATTTTGCGCGCTGTTCTACACCAAAACGATGCTGCTCATCAATAATCACTAAACCTAAATCTTTAAATTGTACTTTATCTTCGATTAAGGCGTGCGTGCCGATAAGTATGTTTATTTCGCCGGACTCCAAACCTGCATGTATGATTTTTCGGTTTTTAGCAGTAGTGGATCCGGTTAATAGAGCAATATTTGCAAGATCTGCGCCCAACAATTCTACAATTCCATTATAATGTTGCTGTGCCAATATTTCTGTGGGAGCCATCATACACGCTTGGTAACCATTGTCAATAGCCAAGAGCATAGTCATCAAAGCGACCACAGTTTTTCCCGAACCTACATCGCCCTGCAGGAGCCTGTTCATTTGAGCACCGGTTCGGGTGTCTTTTCGAATTTCTTTTATTACTCTTTTTTGTGCGTTTGTAAGGGGAAAGGGTAGTTTTTTTTGGTAAAAAGCATGGAATTTTTCGCCTACATCAGAAAACAAATGCCCTTTGAACCGAATGGTGTTCAATTGTTTGTTGTGTAATAACTTTAACTGAATAAAAAACAGCTCCTCAAATTTCAATCGCCGTATTGCTTCTTGTAATTCCTCTTGGCTTTGCGGAAAATGAATCGCCCGTAATGCTTCGCTATAAGGCATTAATTTATACTGACTCAGTAAATAAGAAGGTAAAGTTTCTTCTAAATATTTGTAGACAGTTTTTATAGCTGTTTCTTGCAGCCGCTGCATACCTTTTGCGTCCAGCCCGATTCTTTTCAATTTTTCCGTCGTTGAATACACAGGCTGTAAACTCCGATCCCCTACAAGTTTGTCTGTATTTCGGTAAGGCTCTATTTCCGGATGGGTAATAGATAAGGTTTGATTAAACATATGGGGCTTACCATAGATAATATACACTGCATTGAGCTGTAGGTTTTTTTTTATCCAGGTTATACTTCTGAACCAGACTAATTCGAGTGTACCTGTATCATCTGCTAATCTGCCCACCAATCTGCGCGATCGTTTCTCTCCCATCTCTTTTATATCGACTAAACGCCCAATAATCTGCACTCCGTTCATCTGTCCCTGGACTTGATTTATCTTGTGGAATTTCGTCTTGTCTATATACCGAAAAGGATAATGATGCAAGAGCTCACCGATAGTTTGTATCTCTAAATCCTTACGCAAGAGTTCGCCTTTTTTAGGGCCGATCCCTTTAAGGTATTCAATAGGTGTTATTTTTGTAATTTCACGCAAAGTTAAAACAGATAATAAAACCTAAAATAACAAAAAACGGGCTGTTTTTAACTCTTTTTTTGAATTCAAACAGCCCGTTCGTCTTTTATCAGAATGCTTATGCTTTCCAAGCAATAACCGATATTTCTACATTTACATTTCTGGGCAACCGAGCTACTTCCACACATTCCCGAGCCGGTTGGTCTTCCGTGAAATACTGGGCATATACCTCATTTACAGTTGCAAAATCATCCATATTATTCAAAAAAATACTGGTTTTTACTACATCTTTAAAGTCATAGCCAGCATGACGTAATATCGCTCCTATATTTGCTAAAACCTGATGCGTCTCATCTTCTATCCCACTGTCAACAATTTCCATCGTGTCTGCGGCCAAAGGAATCTGTCCGGAAACGAAAAGTAATTTGTCAATTTTGACTGCTTGGTTGTAAGGGCCGATGGCAGCTGGAGCTACAGGCGTATTTAAAGTTTCTTTTTTCATAAGGGTATGATTGTATTTACACTAATCCAAAACAAATATTTTTAATAGAATTGCCAGAATAAATAAAGAAATGGCAATAATATTAATAATATGCATCAATTTTAAATTAAACGTTTTTGGATGATCGGGATCTTTATTTTTTAAAAAACACATCTTTTCACTTATTCATCTTTTATAATATCAAATGTATGGAAAATAGATGAGTAAACATACTGCTACATATTATTATCCTTATACAATAAACAAATAAGAGCTTCTATGTCAGAGAGTTTTCTGCAGAGCAGACATTAACTGCACCAAACAAAATACTTAAGGAATATATCAACTTTCCTCATTTTTAACGACAATGTAACACCAAATTTGTATTTTTTTATCCAAAACAAAAGTAGTGAAATTGAAAATAAAATATATAAATAGATATATTAGCTGAACATTTATGTAGGAGTTAAAAACTCTTTTAGCGAAATATTATCATCTATTTTATCATGCAAAGGTTGTGTGTTTCATTATAAAAAATCTGTATATAATAAATATGAAGAATATTGTTTCCCCTTTTGTGTTTTTATTGTTTTTTGGTATCGCGTGTCAGCCCGAAGTAAATGCTCCTGAACCTTATGGAGCTTTACCTTCGGAGCGGCAGTTACGATGGCATGAAATGGAAATGTACAGTTTGATACATTACACACCCACTACCTTTCAAAATAAAGAGTGGGGCTATGGAGATGCGGATCCGGCTATATTTAATCCTAAAAAATTTGATGCGGATCAAATAGCCAACGCCGCCGCAGCCGCAGGTTTCAAAGGGCTAATAAGCGTAGCTAAACATCATGATGGTTTTTGTCTATGGCCCACAGCGACGACGGACTATTCCGTAGCGGCTTCCCCTTGGAAAGACGGGAAAGGAGACATGGTAAAAGAGTTTATGGAAGCTTCGCATAAGAATAGTTTGGATTTTGGTGTTTATCTTTCAGCTTGGGATCGCAATGATACCCGCTATGGCAGCCCCGAATACGCCGAAGCATATAGGGAGCAGTTGACAGAACTCATGACACAATATGGAGATTTGTTTACTTCTTGGCACGATGGGGCGAATGGGGGAGATGGCTATTATGGGGGATTAAAAGAAGAGCGGATCATCGATCGCACCACTTATTATGAGTGGGAAGAGAAAACTTGGCCTATTGTCAGGGAGCATCAGCCTATGGCGATGATCTTTTCGGACATAGGGCCGGATATGAGATGGGTAGGGAATGAAAAAGGCTTTGCTGCGGAAACTTCGTGGGCAACTTTTACGCCCGAAGGTTTAGACGGACAAAAACCGGTGCCGGGCGTGGTCAATTCAGACAAACTTCCCGAAGGGACCAGAAATGGTGAATTTTGGATTCCGGCAGAGTGTGATGTGCCCCATCGACCCGGTTGGTTTTATCATCCGGAGCAAGATGATCAAGTGAAATCGCCCGATGAACTTTTTGAAATTTATCTTAAAAGTGTAGGTAGGGGAGCCAATATGAATTTGGGCCTCGCGCCGATGCCAGATGGAGTTTTGCATCCTAATGATGTAGCTTCTTTAGAACAATTTGGCGAAAAAATAGAAAAGACATTTGAAAATAATATTGCCAAAAATGCCATCATCATTGCTTCTAACACAAGAGGAGATAGTAAAAAATTTGGTGTGCAGAATTTATTGGATGAAGATCGGTATAGCTATTGGGCAACAGATGATGATGTGCACCAAGCTGAATTAGAAATTTCAATTAACTCTGATGAATATTTTGACCTGATTCGCCTTCGCGAAAATATAAAATTAGGACAACGTATTGACAGTATAAAGATAGAAAACTGGTCCGATCAAAGATGGCAACCCTTAGCACAAGCGACGAGTATAGGAGCCAACCGCCTGGTGAAACTAGAAAATCCTATACAGGCTAAGAAGCTAAAGATAACCGTTTATGCTCCTGTAGCTATCACGCTGAGCGATTTTGCTTTGTTTAAAGAAGAACAAACAAAGCAAGAAGATAACCGTCTGAATGTGGATGAAAAGTTAAGAATAGATGCTGAGCAAATAAAAATCACGAACCCTGAATTATACGCTGAGGGAGTTGAGGCTATTTTGAACAATCCGGAACAGATAACTTGGGTGAATGACAAACAAGAGCTTCAACCTTTAGTTTTTGAACTTCAAGAAGAAAAAACACTCCGTGGATTTTCTTATTTGCCGAGACAAGATGGAGAAAAAGAAGGAATTCCTACGCATTATATCTTAGAAGGCAGTATGGACAAAAATAACTGGGAAATATTGGCGGAAGGTGAGTTTTCGAACATTCAAAATAACCCTACCTTGCAGCATATAGAGATAGCAAGTGATAAAGAAGTGAAATACATACGTTTTACACCGAAAAAAGGCAGCGATTTAATCCAAAAATACAGTGTTACAGAAATCATATTTTATAAAAAATAACTTCTAATGCAGACGCACTTCGTTTTTAGTTTTATTTTAACTTTTCTATTTTACCCTTTGTTCAGTCAAGAAGCACGCCTATGGTACGAACAACCTGCCCAACGCTGGGAGGAGGCATTGCCTTTAGGCAATGGATTGATAGGCATGATGCCGCATGGAGGAGTACAGGATGAATCTATTATTTTGAATGAAATATCTATGTGGTCAGGCTCTCCGGAAGATGCTAACAACTACGAAGCACATAAAAGTGTAAAAAAGATACAACAACTTCTTTTGGATGGGAAAAATGATAAGGCCGAAGAACTTGTAAATAAGAATTTTGTAGCTTCAGGTCAAGGTTCTGCCCATGGTCAAGGGGCGGATGCGCCTTATGGCAGTTATCAAAATTTTGGATACCTAAATATTTTATTTGATCAAAAAGAGGAATACTCCAATTATTCAAGAGAATTAGATTTAAACACTGCAGTTGCCAAGACGACTTTTGAAGAGGGTAAGACTAAATATACCCGAAGTTATTTTACTTCTTTGGCTGATAATGTGGGGGTAATACATTTAAAAGCAAATAAGCAAAAGTCCATTTCTTTTGCTTTACACTTTTACAGGGATGAAAATATAGAATCTTATAAATTTATAGACGACGACAAGATTTTGGTAGAAGGCCAGCTCCCGGATGGTTTTGGTAATTATAACAACAAGTTTAGCGGAGTTGTAAAAGTCCTGCGTACAGGAGGAAAAATACAAAATTACGACAATCAAATCATCATAAAAGAAGCAGATGAAGTAACTGTCTTACTATCCCTCAGTACGGGATACTATGGCCATGAACCTTCTGAATTTGTGCAAAAGACGTTAGCCTCCGCGGAAAAGCACCCTTACAAAACATTATTGAAAAGACACCTTGAAAAATACACGCCTGTTTATAATCGGGTTCAATTGGAAATTGCGGACACAGATACCGAAAACAGTAAGCTTGCGACGAATAAACGTTTGGCACACTTTTATAAAAATCCAGAAAAAGATAATGCTTTAGCAGCCTTGTATTATCAGTACGGAAGATATCTTAGTATTTCCAGCACTTCTCCAGACACTCCCAATGCGCTGCCGCCAAACCTCCAAGGGCTTTGGGCTCCGCAAATCCAAACTCCCTGGAATGGAGATTATCACCTCAATATAAATGCACAAATGAATCATTGGGGGGTAGAAACAGGAAATCTGTCCGAATATCACCTGCCCTTTATTAATTTGATTAAAAAAATCTCTAAAGAAGGCGAAAAAACAGCAAAAGCCTATTATGATGCGCCGGGATGGGTAGTGTATATGATGACCAATGTGTGGGGTTATTCTGCACCGGGAGAAAATGCATCCTGGGGATCAAGTACGGCTTCCGGATGGCTTTGCAATCATCTTTGGGAACATTATCAGTTTTCACAGGATAAAGATTATCTTAAAGAAATATATCCACTTTTAAAAGGTGCAGCAGAGTTTTACAAAGCGACGATGATCACCGATCCCGAAAGCGGATGGTGGGTTACTGCTCCCTCAGTTTCTCCGGAAAATGCTTTTCGTATGGACAATGGAAAGGTAGCTTCTGTCGTCATGGGGCCTACTATAGATCATCAAATTGTACGGGAACTTTATGAAGCACTCATAGAAGCCGACCAAATCCTGGAACGTAACGATCCTTTTGTGCAAGAACTTTCAAAAGATTTGGAAAGGTTGCCGCCACCGGTGCGTATAAGTGATTCCGGCCGTATAATGGAGTGGTTGAAAGATTATGAAGAGGTAGAGCCTGAGCATAGGCATGTGTCCCATTTATATGGGCTTTATCCAGCAGCTTTTATTTCGCCGAAGAAAACCCCAAAATGGGCAGAAGCCGCAAAAAACAGTCTGAAAATGCGGGGCGATGAAGGAACAGGGTGGTCACGTGCTTGGAAGATTTTGTTTTGGGCACGGCTGCATGAAGGCGATCATGCCTTGGAGCTGATCCGACAGTTGTTGAAGCCAGCCTATCAGGATCAAACAACCTACCAGGGGGAAGGAGCCGGTACCTATCCCAATCTCTTCTGTGCGCATCCCCCATTCCAAATTGATGGAAATTTCGGAGGTTCGGCAGGTATCGCAGAAATGTTGTTGCAAAGCCATATCGATGGAATATATTTACTGCCCGCCCTTCCCAAAGCTTGGAAAGAGGGAAAAGTTAAGGGTCTGAAGGCCAGAGGAAACTATACCGTAGATATAGAGTGGAAAGAGGGCTTGGTAACGCACTATAAAATTAGTGGAAATAACAAAAAGAATTTGAAGGTATGGGTAAATGGAAAGCAAGAGTCTTACGAAGTGAAGTGAAAAGAACAGAGCGGCTTTCGGCCATCATTGACCAAACCTTTATCCGTTTAAACATTCACTTATAATCTTTATTTTTGGAGCTTAATCCAACTTTATGTCAGAAGATAAAAATACAGTAGATCGTAAAAGGGAAAGAAAAGAATTTTTGACAGGTAGGAATGTTTCATTTACGTATCCGGGAAGAAAAAGCACGCCCGTTGTTAAAAATGTAAGTTTTGATATAAGTAACTCGGGGATTACCGCTATTATTGGTGAATCCGGAAGTGGGAAAAGTACACTTTTGAAGCTTATTTATGGACTGATTGATCCTGCCGAAGGAGAAATAACAATAAATGGAGAAGCCATTCCGCATTCTCAGGAAAAATTGATTCCCGGGCATGTTGACATGAAGATCGTAACGCAGGATTTTGACACGCTAAATCTCTATGCAAAAGTTTGGGATAATATTGCTTCGCAATTACCCAACACCGATCTTGTCTTTAAAGAAAAGAAAACAAGAGAGGTGTTGAAACTCTTGAAAATAGAACATCTCTCCGAAAAACGTGTGGCAGATATTAGTGGTGGTGAAAGGCAGCGTACAGCGATTGCAAAAGCTCTGGTGCACGATCCTAAAGTTTTACTCATGGATGAGCCGTTTAACCAAGTGGATTCGGCTTTTAGAAATGAATTGCAAAATGATGTCCGTGAGATAGTGAACAATACAGGCCTGACTATTATTTTAGTCTCTCACAATCCTGAAGAAGTATTGGCCATAGCGGATGAAGTCATTATTCTGAAAGAAGGTGAAATTATGGAGTCAGGGCTGCCTTTTCAGTTGTATAACCGACCGGAAAATACCTATTCTGCCCGGCTTTTGGCTAAAAGCAATATCCTTTCTTCTGAGGAAGCTGCACATATTCATATTCATGCTGAAAATAATGTGATCATTCATCGAGAGTGGATTGAAATAAACAATAGGGGGGAGTACGGTTTTTTAGTTGAGGGGATATTCTTTCGGGGGTTCTATTATGAAATCCTGATTACTGATGACGTTTTGGCTTTGACTGTATTAACATATGAAGCGCCTTCATTTGGATTGGGAGAAAAAGTAGGCATAACGGTTAGACAACACCATGAAACGAAAGATTGATTTTTTATAAAGGTAAATCATCAAGCCAATGCAAAAATGCGTCGAACCAACTCTTGGGCTCTTCCTTATTATGCATGCCGAATCCGTGTTTGCCTTTTTCATACGAAAAAAAGTGATGCGGAACCTGATACTTTTCTAATTGTTGGATTAATAGCTCTGAATTTTCATAAGGAACTACTTTATCATCTTTCGCATGCATGATGAACATAGGGGGCGTAGTCTTTTGTATATTTTTATGGACAGAATAATGCTGTACCTCTTCTTCTGTGGGCTCCTGGCCGAGCAGATTGTTTCTAGACCCTTTATGTGTCAAAACACTATCCATTGTGATGACAGGATAAAGTAAAGCCGCGAAATCGGGTTTTACTTCTTCTGGGAGAGCTTTTTGGATCAACGGTTGATCATATAGTGTTGCTAATGTGCCGGCTAAATGCCCTCCTGCAGAAAAACCCAATACCCCTACTACTGGAAAGCCATATTCCTTGCGAATTTTTAATATCGCTGTTTGTGCATCTTGTAGAGGCCCCGTTTTTTTGTCTTCCATAGTAGAATCGCTCGGTAACCTATACCGGAGCACAAAGGCAGTATACCCTTTTTGTATGAGTTGCTTTGCCACCTCATGACCTTCATGGTCAATCGCTATATGGGCATACCCTCCACCCGGAATAACTAAAACCGCACGTCCATTCCTTTTTTGCTCAGCGGGCTTATACACGAAATAATGAGCTTCAGGCTCATAAGATCTCTCTTTATCAATATGATTGGGTATTATTCCTTCATACAGCGGTTTTTTGTTTTGAGCAAGGGCGAATGAAGAGATAGATGCATAAATTATAATCAACAGGCTGTTTTTAAACATAAAAGATTTAGAATGAGTATCAAGAGTAATTTATAAAGCTATATAAAGTTAAATGTTTTTCGGTATACAGCAAATAAAAGTTTCTTTTTATCGCAAGGAAATGGTAAATAAAGTGAACTTATGAATACCTTTGCAACAAAAGTATTGATGAATAATCAGAAACGTTTAACAAACAACAGAGAAATTACTTATTTTTACTTTATAACTTTTATTGAATGAAAATATTAGAGTCTATAAAAGAATTGAAAATTGTCCCGCGTTGGATGATTTTTCTATTTGATTTAACGGTTGTTTTTATAGCTTTTTTAGTGGCGATTTTAGTAGAAAGTAATTTTACCTCTAAATCATTTTCTCCAAGTGAGTTTTTTTTGGAAATGCTTTATTGTGTGGGTGTAACAGCTGTATTCTTTCTTATTTTCAGGCTTTATAGAGGGATTATCCGCTATACGAGCGAGATAGATTCTATGCGGATATTGGGGACACTATTTTTTACTTTTATTTTTCTTTTATTAGGAAGTTTTGTTTTTGCGAAACTCAATATTTCGATTCGATTAATATTTCTGTATTCCTTATTCAGTTTTGTTTTTTTAGTCGTTTACAGAATATTGATAAAAATTTTCTTTCAATATGCCAGTTCTAACCGGAGGTATAGGAAAAACACTTTCATATATGGTGCAGGTGAATTAGGAATTGCTGTTAAAGGGGCTTTGGAAAATGACTTTCATTCCAATAGATTTATTGTAGGTTTTATAGATGATGACAAGAATAAGATAGAAAAATCAATAGAAGGTACAAAGATTTTTAATGCGGGAAATCTCTCTCGACTGATTAAGAGGTTAAAGGTGAGTGAACTTATAGTCGCTTCGCATAATATCAGCCCCTCTTATAAAAGCCGTATAGTCGACATATGTTTAGAACAGGGTGTTAATGTATTAACTATACCTTCTGTAGAGCAAATCATGAATGATGGAATATCTACAAAGCAATTGAAAAAAGTTGAAATTGAAGATTTGTTAGAACGTTCTGCTATTCATATATCCAATGACAGCATATCCGAACAAATTAGAGGAAAGAGAGTGCTGATCACGGGCGCAGCGGGCTCTATAGGAAGTGTCATTTCTGAACAGATAGGTAAATACCAACCGAAAATGATCATTTTGTGTGATCAGGCCGAGTCGCCTTTGCATGAATTAAAATTGGATTTGGAAGAACGTAATAAAGATTTATTATACCATTCGTTTATCGCAGATGTTAGAAATGAGAAACGTATGCGGCAGCTTTTTGAAACTTTCAAACCTCATATTGTATTTCATGCTGCAGCGTATAAGCATGTCCCTATTATGGAAGATCACCCTTCCGAAAGTGTGCGTACGAATGTATTCGGAACGTATACTTTAGCTAATTTATCCGTAGAGTTTGGGGTGGAGAAATTTGTTTTTGTATCTACTGATAAAGCTGTGAATCCCACAAATGTAATGGGGGCGACAAAGCGAATTGCAGAAATTTATGTGCAGTCCCTGGATACTGAGCTTCGGAAAAATAAAACTGGGAAAACCCGGTTTATCACTACCCGATTTGGCAATGTGTTAGGTTCCAATGGATCTGTTATTCCCCGTTTTAGAAAGCAAATAGAAGAAGGAGGACCGGTTACGGTGACACATCCTGAGATTACCCGATATTTCATGACCATCCCTGAAGCCTGTGAGCTCGTTATAGAAGCGGGTGTAATGGGTAATGGAGGAGAGATTTTTGTGTTTGACATGGGTAAGTCGGTTAAAATTGTCCATCTCGCAGAAAAAATGATCAAACTTTCGGGAAGCACTCCCTATAAAGATATAGATATTAAGTTTACTGGTTTACGGCCTGGAGAAAAACTATATGAAGAATTGTTGAATGATTCTGAAAATACGTTGCCCACACATCATGAGAAAATCATGATTGCCAAAGTAAGGCAAAATGATTTTGCAAGAGTAAAGAAAAAATTGGAGACTTTATTCAAAATAAGTAATACGGATAAAGTCCACTCTTTAGTAAAACAAATGAAGCTCATTGTTCCTGAATATAAAAGCAAAAACTCCATGTTTGAGCAAATTGATCTTGAAAATGAGCGAGATATATTAAAAACATCTTCATAATTACATTAATTTCTTGTAAGGTTTATTTAAAAGTGTATTTTTGCATTCAGATTATTAGATGAGCAAAAAGGATGTCAAAAAAAAATAAACAAAATATAGCCCCGCAATCCGTCGGGGGGAAGAAAGGATCTTTCTTTGAGGAAAATACGAAGAGCATAACTTTTATAGTTTCAGGGGTTATTATCTTGCTTCTTTTATACATAGGCTATCAGCGTTTATATTTGGCTCCGAGAGCAGATAGGGCAGCTAATGAAATGTATATGGCAGAGCAGTATGCTACCATAGATTCTCTGCAAAGACAGGCAATAGATGGTGATGGATCTTACTTAGGTTTTAAAGAGATAGCCGATGAATATTCAAATACCAAATCTGCAAATATTGCAAACGCCTATCTCGGAGGGCTGTATCTCAAACAGGGGGAATATGAAAATGCAATAACATACCTAGAGAAATACTCCTCTACAGGCTCTCATATCTTGGATCCTTTGATTATAGGACTGATAGGAGATGCTTATTCTGAATTGAAAGAATTTAATAAAGCAGTTGATTTTTACCAAAAAGCGGTAAAAAAATCCAATAATGAATACACTGCTCCTTTGTTTTTGAAAAAATTAGGACTCGTGTATGAGGAGCTGAATGATTTTGAAAAAGCGGAGGATGCATACCGCAAAATAAAAACCGATTTTCCGAGCAGCCATGAGGCTGAAGAAATAGAAGCCAGACTGGCCAGAGTACGTGCTAAAGCAGAATAAGTAAAAATTTTTCTCTCCTTTAATTTACATGAAAACACAAACAGGAGAAATATCCGCATGAATGTGTTCTTTCTCCATTTTAAAACTATTACGTAAGTAAGGGGGAATTGAAAAGACCTTGCTTGTTAAAATAGGTTTTTTTTAATAACATGAGGGATAAAATAAAACACAAGCATATTAATAAAGGACGTCTCTTTACATTATTAATTCCATAGACTATGTCAAGTACCCACAAAAATTTATCTGATTTTTCCCATATTAAAGTGAAATCAGCCGAAAATTTCACTTACGGTATCGTTGTTTCTCAGTGGAATGCAGAAGTTACCGGAGCTCTGTTAGAGGGAGCTGTAAAAGGATTGCTCGATCACGGAGCTATCGAAAAAGATATAGAAATAGTAGAGGTTCCTGGGAGTTATGAGTTGATTTCCGGCGCTGATCTACTATTGGGCACAGAAAAGTATGATTGTGTAATCGCGATAGGTTGTGTTATGCAAGGAGAAACCAGACACTTTGACTTTATATGTGATGCGGTAGCTAATGGCCTTGCAAATGTGTCTATTAAATATAATAAACCTGTTATATTTGGAGTTTTAACGACAGATACTATGGAGCAGGCAAGAGAAAGAGCGGGAGGAAAGCACGGAAACAAAGGGGAGGAAGCAGCAATAACCGCTATTCAAATGGTTAATCTTCAGAAATCTTTAGCCGAATAATTTTTATTCTTTACGCCTTCTTTTTGAATTTTTATAAAAAACACACTCTGATGATTTTTAAGATTTGTGGGTTTGTACTTTAAAAAATTCTAAAGTTTAATTTGATTAGAGACGAGTGGGACACAATAAAAAGAAAGTTATTCCGTATATAAAGTAATGTTAAAGACAAAACAAAATATAACTGTAATTTTGTTTATGCTATTGCTGTGTCAAATGGGGTGGGCGCAAAGCGAATCTATATTCAGCGAAATAGAAGAAGCAATAGGAGGTAAAGATAAATGGGAACAAACGGACTACTTATATTTTACAGTGTCTGGCAATAACAGGGATGATAGCTTACCGGGCAAAAGAAGCTTTCTTATTAATAAATCTAATGGCGATGCCAGATTTAAAGGCATGAATGATAAAAGTGAAGAGATAGTTCTTTTGTTTAATTTTGTGACTCAGGGTATAAAACGCATTTTTATTAATGAGGAGGAAAAAGAAGCTTCTGAAGAGGAGAACCAGGCGGTAGTAGAGCTTGTTCAGAAGCAGTTTCTTGAAGATATAAATCTTTTATTTTCTCCGATTCTGGTCATTGCACATGGAGATAAAAATGCATCTGTTCAGCCTAAGATTGTAAACGGGGAAAAATTTTCATTCCTTGAAGTAGAAAAATTTTCTTATTTACCAGAACAAAAATCAAGAAGAGGTTCTGTAGCAGTTGATCCTGAAGGAAAGATACGTATTATCAACTTGGGCAGCGATAAAGAGGTGACTGTAAGCAAATATGTAGATACAGGAGGCGGCCTTAAACTACCTACTCGCTTTGACAGCCAAACTAAACCCTCTCAATCTTGTGAATTTTCTACTGTAGCTTCCTTCACGGACATTCAAGACAAAAAGTTTGAAGAGTTATAAAGATAAGATGTCCACCATATTGGTTAGGTTTTCATCAATTTTATCAATATGCTTGATAGATCTATCAAATGGAGTATAAACAACTTCTCCACAGACAATACCCACCATTTCTCCTTTTCTACCTTGTAATAAGCCTTCTACGGCGGCTACACCTAGCCGGCTTGCTAATACCCTATCCATACAAGAAGGTCTACCTCCTCTTTGGATGTGGCCGAGTATAGACACACGAATATCAAAGTGTGGAAAGGATTCTTTGAGCTTTTCTGCTACGACTATTCCGCCATCTTTATCGCCTTCGGCCACGATGACAATACGGGAGGATTTATTTTTACGTGTATTTTTGCTGAGTTTTTCTATGATTTTATCATAATCGACTTCTATTTCAGGGATGAGGACGGCTTCTGCTCCAATGCTTATCCCTGAACGTAAAGCAATTAATCCGGAGTCCCGGCCCATTACTTCCACCACGAAGAGCCGATCATGAGATTCAGCAGTATCCCGTATTTTATCCACAGCATTCATGACTGTATTTATCGCTGTATCATAGCCAATTGCATAGTCCGTTCCAGCTAAGTCATTATCAATAGTGCCGGGTAATCCGAGAATAGGAATTCCATATTTTTTTCCAAATATCTTTGCACCGGTAAATGTCCCATCTCCGCCTATGACCGCTAAAGCGTCTATCTTATATTTTTGAATATTTTGGTAGGCTTTTTCCAGGCCTTTTTCGGTACGAAACTCCTCGCTTCTAACCGTTTTTAGCATTGTTCCGCCACGCTGAATGATCTGAGCAACGGATTCGGCTTCCATTTGGAAAATATCGTCATGCACCAAGCCGTCATATCCACGGCGGATACCGAAAACTTCTAAATCATGGTGAATGCCTGTTCGGACTACAGCACGTATTGCAGCATTCATCCCGGGAGCATCTCCTCCGGAAGTCAGCACTGCAATCTTTTTTATTTTTTTCATAATGTCTAGTGTTTTATTGTTTTTGATAAGCTTCTATACCTTCTCTTAAGAAATCTGCATAGCTGCTCGGATTATAGTTTGCTCCACTTGGGGTTGTTAATACTTTCCCCTCACCATTTACGATAACATATAAAGGCTGTGAATTGCTTGCAAACTCTGAAGCTTGGAAATCACTCCATTTATGCCCAATAGTGCGGATTTTCTTACCACTATATTCAGATATAAACTGTTCTTCAGTTGCTAATTCAGTACGATCGTCAACAAAGAGTTCAATCATCACAAATTCACTGCGTAAAAGGTCGGCTACCACCGGATCTGTCCAGACATTCGCTTCCATTTTCCGGCAATTTACACAACTCCACCCTGTAAAGTCCACAATGGCAGGCTTGCCAGCTTCTTTAGCGGCAGCTAAACCTTCCTCATAATCGTAGTAAGGGTCGAAGCCTTTTGGGGTCCCTCTTTCGTGAAATATATCGTAGTATTTACGCGTTTTGCTATCTTTCCCCGATTCCATAGAGAGCGTAGCAGTGCCGCTTTGGATGTTAGATAAGTCAAAGTCTTGCGTAGCTGAAGGAGGTAAAAATGCAGAGATTGATTTCAAGGGAGCGCCCCATAAACCGGGTACCATATAGATTACGAAAGCAAATACTATAATGGCAAATATTGTACGGGGAACAGACATGAATTTCAATTCACTGTCGTTTGCAAAGCGGATTTGACCTATCAGATATAAACCCATCAAACCAAAAATGACAATCCATAGCGATAGAAAAACTTCTCTATCTAACCAGTTCCAGTGGTAAGCTAAATCTACATTTGAAAGAAATTTTAAAGCTAAAGCCAATTCTAAAAGTCCCAATACTACCTTTACACTATTTAACCATCCTCCCGATTTTGGCATTGAATTCAACATAGAAGGAAACAAAGCAAATATGACGAAAGGAAGAGCCAAAGCAATAGAAAAGCCTAACATGCCAATAGCCGGGCCTAAACGCTCTCCATTTGCCGCTGCTTCTACTAATAATGTTCCAATGATGGGACCGGTGCATGAAAAGGAGACTAACGCCAAACTGAAAGACATGAAAAACAACCCGATGAGGCCGCCTTTATCAGATTTTGCGTCAATTTTATTAACAAATGAGCTCGGCAGTTGGATTTCAAATGCGCCTAAAAAGGAAGCCGCAAAGACAACCAAAAGCAAAAAGAATAAAAAGTTAAATATACCATTGGTACTCAGTTCGTTCAAGGCTGTGGAACCGAAGATAATGGTCACTAACATGCCCAATGCCACGTAAATTACAATGATAAATAAGCCATATAAAATAGCTTGGGATATTCCTTTCGCCCGTGTGCCGGATTGTTTTGTGAAGTAGCTCACCGTTAAAGGCACCATAGGAAAGATACAAGGCATAATAAAGGCGGCAAATCCACCTAAAATTCCCGCAATAAATATCCCCCATAGCGATAAATCCCCTTTACTTTCCTGAGACTCTTCTCCGTTCTCTATCAAAGCTCCATCCTCTTCCATATCAGAGCCATCGGATTCGACAAACTCTAAATCATCCGGAACATCTATATACTCTGTCTCACTGTTTATATCCTCATCAGCAACGCTTTCTCCGTCGCTGAACTCGACATCATCGAAATTGTAAAGAGTGTCTTGCTGGAGCGCAAAGGCTCCTGTAGTCTGAATGAAAAATAAAAGTAAGCCAACAAATGTTGTTCTAATGACGTGGCGCATAAGCTGCTGAAAACTTGAATGGTATAAAAATAAAACAAATAGGCGGTATAAACCGCCTTATTTCCAATAAAAAAATATTTTTTTATTATTTAACCGCAATGGCGAAACTGTATTCATCGGGAGGGAGGCATCTTTCATCATCACAAGCCTGCCATTCTACTTTACCTTTTACGGTAGCTTTATCTCCGTTTAATTTAACTTTTTGTTGAAAGACAACTTCTTTTTCAAAATAGGAAACATCCATATTAAACACTTCTTCGAAATCGTGTTTCGGTTTGGGTTCAGCTACTTTTCCGACCAAAGAAAATTGTTGGGACGGGGAGAAATCAAAGCTTGTGGCAATCGGCCCACCGTCTTCTAAGTTTAAAGAATAAATGTGCCACCCCTTTTCTATAGTGGCTTTAATAAACACGACAGCTTCTTTATCATTTAATTTTTTAGAGGCTACTGACCATTTTACAGGTTCAAAGACTTGTGCTTGCGATGCGGCCGCAAACAGTATTAATCCTAAAACTAAAGTGAAGATCTTTTTCATATACCTTATTATTTGAATATAACTCATTGTTTAATTATAAGACTGGCAATGAGCTCGATAGTTTAATGTCTCTCACAAAGGTACATTACCCAATTATTTGAAGCAAATTTCAGTAGTTCTTAGAAGACATATTTTACCTCTTTGGAGGCGTATTTATAAATATGCTCTCCGATTTTCAACCGCAATAAACCATCTTCTTTAACGGCTATTATAGAAGCGTTAAAAGACTTGTTATCAATTATATAAGGTTTCTCTTCGTTTTTTCTGAATAGATGTTTATTATACGCAGCCAGTAAGTCATGTGGGTTCTTTGTTTGTAATGTGTAATATTCTTCTGACAGAAAACCAAATAATTTTTTTGCGAGTTTCAGCAGCTCAAAATTCTGCTTTGAATTTAGATATGCTTTTATGGAGGTTGCTTGTTTTAAACTATTTTCAAACAAAGTTTGGTTTACGTTCAGTCCGATCCCCACAATAGAGTGTTTGATTTTATTTCCCCTTATTGTATTCTCAATAAGAATTCCGCAGATCTTTTTATTTCCAGCCATGATATCATTAGGCCATTTAATAAACACGTCTGGAATGTATTGTTTTAAAAATTTTACAAGGGCCAAACTCACCGATACCGTTAGGTAAAATTGGGAGAGGGGAGACAAAAAGGTAGGGTAAAGTATATAACTGAACGTCAGATTTTCATTTTTCGGGCTGTTCCAAGAGTTATTACGCTGTCCTCTGCCTTTTGTTTGTTCTTTTGCCAAAATGACAGTACCTGCTTCAAATGGCGTAGATTTTGCAATCTCCTCTTTGATATATTCGTTTGTTGAAGGTAAAGAATCTGCTATTTTGAGATTCTCACCGATATAAAGTCGTATATTTGTGTTATTTTGCAAGAATAAAAGAGTTTCAAATAGTTTTTAATATAAAATAATTATATCAAATCAAAAATATACTTTTTTGAATGAGTAAAGAAGACAATTCAAAAGAATCTAAAATCCTTGCCGATGTAGCAGTGCAGGGTATGCAAGAGCGGAAAGCACACGATATAGTGCTTATGGATATGCAAGGGCTTCATCACACAGTTTCAGATTACTTTGTTGTATGCCACGGTAATTCTACTGTACAAGTTGCGGCTATCGCACAAAGTATAGAGAAAGAGGTGTTTAAAACTCTGAAACAAGAACCTTGGAGAAAGGAAGGGTTGGGTAACAATGAATGGATTTTATTAGACTTTATCGATGTAGTAGTTCATGTTTTTCATCGTGATAAAAGATATTTCTACGGCATAGAAGAGTTGTGGGCTGATGCCGAAGTACATACTTTCAAAAGTGCATAAAGAAGTAGTTAAAAGAAATTAAGATAAGAGCGACCATAAATGAAGAAGATACCAGGAAAGAAAATTACACCTAAACCTCCGAAGTTTAATTTGATGTGGATTTGGGCCATTATGATTTTAGGATTCTTTGGCTTACAGCTATTATTCAGCAGTGATTCAGGGGATAAAATCACATATCGCGAGTTTGAATCTAAAATGCTTATTCCGGGCGATGTGGAAGAGTTGGTGGCCTATAAAGAAAATGAGTTAGTTGAGGTAGAGGTTTATATAAAAAAGGATAAGCTGAAGGATGAAAAATATGAGGACGTGGCTCCGAGCGAGAACGTTTTAATGTTGTCCCCAAACGTAGGCCCCCAGTATAAGTTTACAGAAGCTTCTGCAGAAATTTTGGAGCAAAAATTAGAAGCCTCAAAGGAGAAGATGGGGGAGGGAGCAGAGGTGATCGACGTACAGTATAAAGATCGTTCTAATCCTTGGACAGGTTGGTTTGTGTCTTTTTTGCTGCCTATCGTGATCATTATCGCCATTTGGATGTTTTTGATGCGCAGAATGAGTGGCGGAGCGGGAGGCGGCGGCGGAGCCCTTTTTAATATTGGCAAATCCAAAGCACAGCTGTTTGATAGAGAGTCTCAAATTAATATTACTTTTAGTGATGTAGCCGGTTTGGAAGAGGCAAAGCAAGAAGTGATGGAGATTGTGGATTTCTTGAAAAAACCTGAAAAATATACCGAGCTGGGAGGTAAAATTCCTAAAGGAGCCTTATTGATAGGGCCTCCCGGTACGGGAAAAACACTTTTGGCAAAAGCTGTTGCCGGAGAAGCAAAAGTTCCTTTCTTTTCCATTTCAGGATCTGATTTTGTTGAAATGTTCGTAGGAGTAGGAGCTTCACGGGTCAGGGATCTCTTTAAGCAAGCGAAAGAAAAAGCACCCTGCATTATTTTTATCGATGAAATCGATGCGATAGGCAGAGCCAGAGGCCGGAACTCTATGATGGGCGGAAACGATGAAAGGGAAAATACCCTTAATCAGCTTTTAGTAGAGATGGACGGGTTTGGCACAAATGTAGGAGTTATCATTTTAGCAGCTACGAACAGATTCGATGTACTAGATAAAGCTTTATTACGTCCGGGCAGGTTTGATAGGCAAATAGCTATAGATAAGCCGGATCTTTTGGGAAGAGAACAAATCTTTAATGTTCACTTAAGGCCTTTGCGCTTAGAAGAAGAAGTAGATGCGAAAAAACTATCTGCACAAACTCCGGGTTTTGCGGGAGCCGAAATTGCAAACGTATGTAATGAGGCAGCCTTGATAGCTGCCAGAAAGAATAAAATGGCTATTAATATGCAAGACTTCCAAGACGCCATAGATCGCGTTATTGGAGGTTTGGAGAAAAAGAATAAAATTATTTCTCCGGATGAAAAGAAAATAGTCGCTTATCATGAAGCAGGGCATGCTATTGCCGGCTGGTTTTTAGAACACGCTGACCCTTTAGTAAAAGTTTCTATAGTTCCGAGAGGAGTGGCCGCATTGGGCTATGCTCAATACCTGCCGAGAGAACAGTTTTTATACACAACCGAACAGCTGCTCGACAGCATGTGTATGACTATGGGGGGGAGAGTAGCAGAAGATATTACCTTTGGTAGAGTGAGCACAGGCGCTCAGAATGACTTAGAGCGGATTACGAAACTGGCTTACGCTATGACCACCGTGTACGGAATGAACCACAAGGTAGGTAATGTGTCTTTTAGAGATTCTGAAAGTGATTCACAGCTTCAAAAACCTTATTCTGACCAAACAGCTGAAATGATAGATGAAGAAGTGCGGGTATTAATTTCTACTGTCTATGAGCGAACGAAAAATCTTTTACTAGAAAAGCAGGAAGGGTTAATAGAAGTCGCTGAAAAGCTTTTGGAAAAAGAAATATTATTCCAATCTGATTTAGAAGAGATATTGGGTAAGAGGCCATTTGGAAAATCGACTACGTACGATGAATATGTACACGGAGTGCCTCAAACTGATTTAGAGATACCCACAGCACCAAAAGAATCATCCACAATGCTACCAGAAGAGAAGAAAAAAAACACAGAAGAGGATAAAGAAGAGTAAATCGATAGTAAGAGCTTGTTATGAATATCAGAAATACAACGCCTAAGGAACAAATGCTGAAAAAAATTAGACAGGCTCTTCTGAATAAACGAGAAAATCCTCACCCCGATTTTGAAGAGGCTCCTCTATACCCTGATGAAGATACACCGCTGGACATGACTTTTGCACGGGAATTGACAAATGTATCCGGGAATTTTATCTATTGTGAAAGCGAAATCACTTTAATAGAGAATTTAATATTGTTAGTAGAAAAAATAAAAAAAACAAAAATTTGTGTTTGGGAAGAGGGGATTCAAAGTTTACTTGAATCTTACTCCTTTCCATTTATATCCGGAAAAGAAAATTTGGAAGCGACAGAGGTAGGGATAACGAGCTGTGAATATTTGATCGCCCGCAATGGAAGTGTTATGCTTTCTAATGGAAATGCAAGCGGAAGGGTATTGAGTATTTACCCTCCTATTCATGTTGTCTTTGCCAAAGCGTCGCAACTTGTCATGGATTTGAAGCATGCTTTTATAGGCATGAAAGAAAAATATGGTGCTGAATTACCCACGATGATCAGTACGGTTACGGGGCCCAGTCGCACTGCTGACATTGAAAAACGCTTAGTCCTCGGAGCTCATGGACCTAAGGAACTCTATGTATTTATGATTGAAGATCGCTTTTAATATGCTCTTACAATATTTGCAACTGACGCCGGTAGCCTCGGTTATTTTTGCTTTTACTCTGATAACCAGCTTTTATGCATTCTCTAACCCAGAGATTTATTCCAGATTTATACTCCACCCCTACAGTATATATAGAGATAAGAAAAAATACTATACAATTATTACAAGTGGTCTGATTCATAAAGACTGGATGCACCTTTTATTTAACATGATTACGTTTTACTATTTCGCTTTCGGTTTAGAAAGGATTTTAGTAGCTCAAAGTGGTGCTTTGGGGCATTTTTATTTCGCGGCCATTTATTTGTTGAGTTTGATCTTAAGCGATATCCCCACTATCCTGCAACATAAAAACAGTTCTCATTATTACAGTTTGGGAGCTTCCGGAGCCATTTGTGCAGTCTTGTTCAGTTTTATTTTGTTTCAGCCTAAGATGATGTTAGGAATTTTTATGATAATTCCTATGCCGGCTTATTTGTTTGCCGTATTGTTTTTAGGGTACTGCGTTTGGGCTTCTAAACAAGGGCAGAGCGGAATTAATCACGATGCCCACTTATTCGGAGCTCTATCTGGGTTGTTATTGACTATCTTGATGTACCCTTGGGTGATATTACATTTTATTGATCAGTTTTAAAGGGATCAAGTATTCCAAATGCTCTTATCCAAGCTTCGGTATTGAATAGCTTCCGCAATATGTGCAGAATCTATTTTTTCAGAGTTTTCGAGATCTGCAATAGTGCGGGCGACTTTCAGGATGCGGTCATAAGCACGTGCCGAAAGTCCTAATTTTTCCATCGCTGTTTTTAATAATTGCATGCTCGCATCATCTATTTGACAAATATGCCTTACCATACTTGAGTGCATTTGAGCATTGCTGTGGATATGTGTTTTTCCTTCAAATCGTTGTTTTTGTATTTTTCGGGCTTTTTGTACCCGTTCCCGGATGTAGGTGCTCTTTTCAGCCACCCGCATCTGTGAGAGCTCGTCAAATTGGACAGGTGTGACTTCTATGTGGAGATCTATCCGATCTAATAAAGGGCCTGAAATTTTGGCTAAATAGCGCTGAACTGCATTAGAGCCACAGATGCATTCTTTTTCCGGATGATTAAAATATCCACAGGGGCAAGGGTTCATGGCAGCGATGAGCATAAAACTTGCTGGGTAATCCACAGAGAACCGAGCTCTTGAAATGGTGACTAAGCGAGATTCTAAAGGTTGGCGCATCACTTCCAACACAGACCTTTTAAACTCAGGCAGCTCGTCTAAAAATAAAACTCCATTGTGTGCCAGAGATATTTCGCCCGGTTGCGGATTCGTACCGCCTCCTACCAGAGCTACATCCGAGATAGTATGATGGGGCGATCGGAAAGGGCGTTCTGTCATTAATGAATGAGCCGCTCCCAAAGTGCCTGCTACAGAATGAATCTTGGTTGTGTCCAGAGATTCCTGCATAGTGAGCGGAGGTAAAATTGTTGGCAACCGTTTTGCTAACATGGTTTTACCAGATCCCGGAGGACCGATTAAAATGGCGTTATGCCCGCCTGCTGCTGCAATTTCAAGGGCTCTTTTGATATTCTCTTGGCCTTTTACATCTGAAAAATCTACATCATAATAGCTGAACTGCTTTTCAAAAGTGGTTTTTATGTCTACAACGGTCGCTTCAAGAGATGAAGGATTATTCAACAAGTTGACGAGTTCAGATAAATTTTCGACGCCATATACTTGCAGATCTTCTACTATAGCGGCCTCGTTAGCATTTTGTCTGGGAAGGATAATTCCTTTCAATCCATCCTTTTTGGCTTGGACAGCTATCGGGAGTACCCCTTTTATAGGAACGATTTTTCCATCTAAAGAAAGTTCACCCAAAATCATAAAGTCAGAAAAGGCATCTAAAGAAATCTGATCGGATGCGGCTAATATGCCTACAGCTATGGATAAGTCATACGCTGAACCTTCTTTGGGGATGTCGGCAGGAGATAAGTTAACCACAATTTTTTGCCTCGGCATTTTATATCCTATGTAAGCAATTGCAGCTTCTATCCGTTGCAAACTTTCTCTTACTGCGTTATCCGGAAGACCCACAATAAAATACTTAGTTCCTGAAGAGACATTCACTTCTACACGGATAGTAGTTGCTTCGATGCCCTGAACAGAACTTCCAAATGTTTTTACCAACATAATTAAGTATATAAGGTGTATTTAAAGTTACGAAAAAAAGACAATATACATAGATTTGGATTGGTTTTTGCTTTTGATTACCAAACAGAATTTGTATCTTATCTTTCTCTATTCTGTAGAATAGAAATTGATATTTACTTTAAATGTACGCATATGAATAACGATAATGGAAAAATAGTAACAGCTCTTATTGCAGGCGCAGCAGTAGGTGCGGTGTTAGGGCTCCTTTTTGCTCCTGAAAAAGGCACAGAAACACGAGATAAGATCAACGACACACTATCGGATCTAAAGGATATTATAAAAGAGAAGACAGAAGAGCAGTATGACCAGTTTACAGAACTCAAAGATAGGCTGATAGCTTCTCTAATTGATAAAGCAGAAGATGCAAAAGAAGAGTTAGAAGATGAAGTGATAGAGCACGCATAAGAAAAAGTGTCGTTAGAGAGAGTTTGATCTATCTAAAGGAATTTTGATAATTAAAAAGACAAAACTCTTAAGAGAGATTAGACTCTTGAAGAGGAGACCATAGTATGCATTAGGTAATGTTAAAATAATTGGATGGCAGAGCAAAAATTTTCGTTTTCAGGTTCTTTTCAAAAGAGCAAAGAATATATTGATACTCAAATAGAATTAATTAAGCTAAAAGCAATATCAAAGTTTAGCCGTATTTTGGGACGGCTTGCTGTGGATTTAGCTAAACTGGTTTTGTCTTTTGTCGCCATTATTTTTTTGTGTTTCGCTTTAGCTTTTTATTTAAGCGAGATATTAGGAAGCTTTTCGTTAGGGTTTTTAGCTGCTGCTGGGATTTTTATACTTCTTATTTTGATTTTTTCTCTTGCTTCTTCGCAAATAGCATCTTTTGTTATGAATACAACAATCCGGAAGCTCATGGAAGTATGGGACGATGAAGATGAAGAGGAAAGTGAAGAAAGGCAGGAATAATAAAAAAATTAAATAAAAAAAGCAGAATGAAGATAAGAAATGCAAACGATCTAAAAGTAGAGATAGCCAGGCTTACTCTCGTTAAAAAAGAGCAAGAGTCTTATCTAAAAGATCAATATTTATTACTGAAATATAAGATGAATGCTCCGGCACGATTTTTTAACCGGTTTCTTTCTTTTTTACCTAATTTTGAAAGCGGGGATATTTCAAAAGGACTTTTCTCCATGATGGATCCCGGTAAGCAGGGAGCGGGCAGTAAGACTTTAAGCCGTAGTTTACGCTTAATAGTTCCTTTGATTCTTAACCGTACTTTCTTGAGAAAATCCGGTTGGTTAAAAAAAGGCTTAGTTCTGTTTGCATCAGATAGTGTTTTAGGGCAGCTGGATAAAGATAAACTGGAAGGCATCTTTGAAAATATTCTCGGTTTTTTTAAGACCAAAACAAAACGAAGAAAGAAAGATAAAAATCCTATCCCCCGGTATAATGAGTTTAGCGACACTCCTTTTGCAGGAGATCTTCCTTTGGAAGACGAGCAAGCGCAAGCTGGAAAGAAAAGAAGAAGATTTACTAAAAAATCTGAACAGGATAAAGTAAAGGAAAAATAAGTTTTTAGCTTCCCGGGAAGTGATGATTCTTGAGAAAATCAGTATATGCGAGTTTTATTCCTTCTGCTAATGAAGTTTTCGGCCTCCACCCCAGTTTAAACAGCTTGTTCGAATCCATTAATTTCTTAGGAGTTCCATCTGGCTTCGATGGATCGAAGACGATTTCCCCTTCAAACTTTGTTGTTTTTTTAATTAATTCGGCTAACTCTTTAATAGATAAGTCATTTCCGACGCCAATATTTAAAAACTGCTTTTCATTATAATTTTCCATTAAAAAAACACAAGCGTCTGCAAGATCCTCCGAAAACATAAATTCCCGCTCTGGGATTCCGCTTCCCCATACCACCACTTGGTTTTCGTTTTTTATTTTTGCTTCGTGGAATTTTCGAATTAAAGCAGGCAGAACATGAGAGTTTTCTAAGTCATAATTATCATTATACCCATATAGATTGGTAGGCATCGCCGAGATAAAATTACAACCGTATTGGTCCCAATAAGATTCACACAGTTTTATCCCCGCTATTTTTGCTATGGCATAAGGCTCATTGGTTGTTTCTAATGGCCCTGTCAGCAGATATTCTTCTTTAATAGGTTGAGGAGCATATTTGGGATAAATGCAACTAGAGCCCAGAAATAACAGCTTTTTTATGTTAAACTCATAAGAAGTATGAATAATGTTATTTTGAATAGCCAGGTTTTCATATAAAAAATCTGCCCTGTACGTGTCATTAGCTTGGATACCCCCTACTTTTGCGGCTGCCATAAATACGTATTCCGGACGTTCATTTGCAAAAAAGGATCGGACTTGTTCCTGTTCCCTAAGATCCAATTCATCGGATGAGCGATACACAATATGGGTATATCCTTTATCTTTAAGATTGTTGAGAATTGCCGAACCTACCATTCCTCTATGTCCGGCAATATAAATTTTTGCATTTTTATCCATGCTAACTCCTTGTATAGTGCAAATATAAGATTATTTTTGCGTGAAAACAGATAGAGAAATGGCCAAAAACAAACTTCGGAAATTCGCTGAATTTGATGCGTTTGAAAATACTTTTGATTTTGAAAGCGGGAGAGAGTTAAGAGGAAGGTGGAAGGAAGACTATTTTGGAAATGATCATCCTATTGTTTTGGAATTAGCGTGTGGCAAAGGGGAATACACCGTGAATTTAGCAAAAATGTTTCCTAATAAAAACTTTATTGGGGTTGACAGGAAAGGTGACCGACTGTGGAGAGGGGCAAAATCCGGAATAGAGGAAAAGCTTAAAAATATAGCTTTTATACGGATTTTAATTGAAGATATCACACAATTTTTTGATGAAGGGGAGGTCTCAGAAATATGGATTACTTTTCCTGATCCGCACCCTTCTAAAAGGAGGGAGAAAAAAAGACTTACTTACAAACGCTTTCTTTATTTGTACAAAAATATTTTGCAAAAAAATGGAATAATGCACCTTAAAACAGATAGTGATTCTTTATACGAATC
>JAJYRG010000122.1:2727-5686 GCA_021794195.1 Bacteroidota bacterium | reverse complement strand
GCCATTAATGATAAATATGACGTTTGGCTGTTTCATTTGGATGGAAAAAAGAACAGCCTGTTAACCCAGGGATATGGGAGGAAAAATCAACTTATATTCCGGTATTTAGACGTAAGGAGAAAAAAGAATATTAGACGGAAAAGCAAAACCATAGACCTTAAAAAAAGCATACATCTTACTGCTTTTGATGAAATTTCAAAGAAAAACGGTCTATATCTCGTCGCTTCCAAAAACAAAAATCCGAAAAAAATATTCTTAGAGCCTTTTACGTATAAAAAAATAAACTCTTCAAAGGATGACAACATATTAATCTATACAAAAGAGAGTTATGAGGAATCACCTAACCTGTTTGTTTACAAAGAGAATACAGAGACCCCGCTTTCAAAAATCAATCCTCAGCAGGAAAATTATACCTGGGGCACAGCAGAGTTAGTACAGTGGACGACTCCTAAAGGTTATGCAGCGGAAGGAATATTATACAAACCGGAAGATTTCGACCCTCACAAAAAATACCCTGTTATAGCTTATTTTTATGAGCGTTTATCTCAGGGGCTGTATACATACCATCCGCCTGCCCCTACTCCTTCCCGTCTGAATATTTCTTACTTTGTAAGTAATGGGTATTTGGTTTTTGCTCCCGATATTCGTTATGAAACGGGCTATCCGGGGCAATCAGCGGAAGAGTATGTCAATTCAGGGATGAAGAACCTCGCTAAAAATCCCTGGGTAGATGAGCACAAAATGGGTATCCAGGGCCAAAGTTGGGGCGGCTATCAAGTCGCTCATTTAATTACCCGTACAGACCTGTATGCTGCTGCCTGGGCTGGTGCACCTGTGGTAAATATGACTTCGGCCTATGGGGGAATACGGTGGAAAACAGGCATGTCCCGTCAATTTCAGTATGAACAAACCCAAAGCCGTATTGGGAAAACACTGTGGGAAGGTTTTGATTTATACATAGAAAATTCTCCCCTCTTTCATTTTGAAAATGTGAACACTCCGGTCGCCGTGATGCATAATGATAATGACGGCGCTGTACCCTGGTATCAAGGAATTGAAATGTTTACTGCTCTTCGTAGATTAAACAAGCCGGTTTGGTTGCTCAATTACAATAACGATGAGCATAATTTGATGAAGCGCCAAAACAGAAAAGACATTCAACGGCGCGAAGCTCAGTTTTTCGATCATTTCCTGAAAGGAAAACCGGCCGCGCCTTGGATAGAAAAAGGAGTGCCGGCGACGGAAAAAGGAATAGACTGGGGCTTTTAAAATACAACAAAGATAATTAGAGTATTTATTGAACTTCAAAGTTCGATTTTGTCGGTAAAAAGGAATATTTTTGCTTAAATTTTTCAAAGAATATGTTTAGAACACACAATTGCGGAGAGCTTTCGTTAAAAAATAAAGAACACCAAGTCGTTTTAAGTGGATGGGTGCAAAAATCCAGGGATTTAGGAGGGATGACTTTTATTGATATTCGCGATCGCTTCGGTATTACACAGCTTGTTTTTGATTCGGAGGATGATGCTGAGCTGAGAACACAGGCCAAAGAACTGGGCAGAGAATATGTGATCCAAGTAGAAGGTCAGGTCATCGAACGATCAAACAAGAACAAAAATATCCCTACGGGAGAAATAGAAATTAAAGTATCTACTTTAAAAATACTCAATACTTCTAAAATTCCGCCTTTCACGATCGAAGATGAAAGTGATGGCGGAGATGACTTACGGATGCAGTACAGGTATTTGGATATCCGAAGAAACCCTGTGCGTAATAACCTTATTTTAAGACATAGACTGGCTCAGGAAATCAGAGGATATTTAGATAAGCAAGATTTTTTGGAAGTAGAAACACCGGTATTAATCAAGTCTACCCCTGAAGGAGCCCGCGATTTTGTGGTACCCAGCCGGGTAAATCAAGGAGAGTTTTATGCGCTCCCACAATCCCCTCAAACATTCAAACAACTGTTGATGGTATCGGGTATCGATCGGTATTTCCAGATTGTAAAATGTTTTAGAGATGAAGATTTAAGAGCTGATCGCCAGCCTGAATTTACACAGATAGATTGCGAACTTTCTTTCGTTGCCCAAGAGGATATTCTTCAAATTTTTGAAGGAATGATCAACTATCTTTTCAAAAAAGTGAAAAAGGTAGATTTAGGTAAATTACCCCAATTAAGTTATGCCGATGCCATGAAATATTATGGTTCGGACAAACCGGACACCCGTTTTGATATGCGTTTCGTCGAATTAAACGATGTAACACAAGGGAAAGGATTTGGTGTATTTGACGAAGCGGAATTAGTCGTAGGTATAAAAGCACCGGGATGTGCAAAATATACACGGAAACAACTGGATAAGTTAACTGACTTTGTCAGAAAGCCTCAGATTGGAGCTAAAGGCCTGATCTATGCCCGCGTAAATGAAGATGGCAGCCTAAAATCTTCTGTCGATAAGTTTTTCAACACAGAAGATTTAAAGGCATGGAAAGATAAATTCAGGGCAGAAAGTGGAGATTTACTGCTGATCATGGCAGGAAATACTGCTGAAGTGCGCAAACAGCTCGGAGAGCTGCGCTTGGAAATAGCGCAGCAAGAAGGTTGGCGGGATAAGAATACTTTCTCTCCCTTATGGGTCATCGATTTTCCTCTTTTGGAATGGGACGAAGAAACCCAGCGTTATTATGCAATGCATCATCCCTTTACTTCACCCAAACAAGAAGACATACACTTGCTGGAAACAAGCCCTGGAGAAGTGCGGGCAAATGCTTATGACCTGGTGATAAACGGAGTAGAAATCGGAGGAGGTTCTATACGTATTCACGATAGAGAGTTACAAGCAGAAATGTTTAAACACCTCGGGTTTACTAAAGAGGAGGCACAAGAACAGTTTGGCTTTTTAATGGATGCCTTTACGTATGGAGCTCCTCCCCATGGAGGTATAGCCTTAGGTTTCGACCG
>JAJYRG010000122.1:0-2627 GCA_021794195.1 Bacteroidota bacterium | reverse complement strand
GAGAAGGCCCGTGGGTAAGAAATAATACAGATCACCTCTTCTGCTATTGTTTATTTAAGTATATTACGGACAATTTGATTTTTCAAGAATGTTAAATATACTTTTTGAAGCAAATTGACGTTATACAAAGCAAAACATATCGTTATATGTCCCAAACTACCGCACAGAAATTTTTAAAAAAAAGTGCAGAAAAAGCTTTTGATTTAAAACATCGGGAAATCCTATCGATGAATATAAATAAATATGAACAGGCTTTTCAAAAAGGGACAAACCGCTTCCATAATTTAGAAAACGCTACTACGAAAGCTAACTTAGCGAAATGGAAAGTGATAGAGAACCTGGATCGCTATCTTCAAGAGTTTGAAAAAAACTTTCAAAAAAATGGAGGGAAAGTTATATGGGCAAATGACGCAGAAGAAGCCCGGCAGCAAGTGCTCAAAATAATTCAAAAAAAAGGAGCGGACAAAGTCGTAAAGTCTAAATCTATGACAAGCGAAGAGATCGGGTTAAATCCTTTCTTAGAAGAACACTCCATAGAGGCCATTGAAAGTGATTTAGGCGAATTTATTGTCCAATTATTAGATCAGGCTCCTTACCACATTGTCACACCGGCTATGCACTTAGATTTAGAAGCTATAGCCAAATTATTTCACGAAAAATTCGGAACTTCCCTGAAGGCTAATGCTGAAGAGATCACCATGAAAGCGCGGGAAATATTACGGAAAGATTATTTGGCAGCTGGAGTAGGCATCACAGGTGCTAATTTTTTAGTTGCCGACACCGGCAGTGTGGCCATAACTGAAAATGAAGGCAATGCCCGCCTTTCCACAGCTTTTCCAAAAACACATATTGTGATTGCCGGAATAGAGAAGATTCTTGCCAAAATGCAAGACTTGGATCTCTTTTGGCCCTTATTATCTACCCATGGCACCGGACAGAACTTAACTGTTTACAACAGTTTATTCAGCGGACCCAAAAATGAACATGAAAGCGATGGCCCAGAGGAAATGTATGTTATACTTTTAGACAATGGGCGTACGGAATTACTCGCAGAAGAAGAGCAGAGAGAGGGCTTGTACTGTATTCGTTGTGGCGCTTGTCTGAATGTTTGCCCCGTTTATCAAAACATTGGTGGACACACCTACGACACTGTTTACAGTGGCCCCATAGGCTCTATTATCACTCCTCACCTCAAAGGGATGGAAGAGTTCAAACACTTGAGTTACGCTTCCAGTTTATGTGGAAAATGCACAGAAGTATGTCCAGTGGGAATCAATATCCATAAAATGCTCTTATTGAACCGCCGGGATGCAGTAGAACAGAATTTCCAACCCAAATTAGAAAGCAAAGCGTGGATGGCTTTTACCTACCTATGCCAAAAACGAAAGATATTGGATCTTTTCGAAGGGAAATTCAAAAACTTCTTCGTACGGTTATTCGGAAAAAAGATGTGGGGCAAAAAAAGAGAACTGCCAAAGTTCGCCGAACAGTCTTTTTCTCAACAATGGAAAAAAAAGAAAAAAGAAGAGGAAAAAGAAAAGAAATTACACGATAGGCATTCTCGCTAAAGGAGATACCTGCTGGCTTACAAAATCTTTTTTTAAAAACTTGTAATAACCCGCCATAGCAATCATAGCGGCATTGTCTGTGCAATATTCAAATTTAGGTATAAACACCTTCCAGCTTCTCTCTTCTCCCAGTTCTAAAAGCGCTTCGCGAAGGCCTGAATTGGCGGATACGCCTCCGGCCACAGCTACGTCTTTTATCTGATACTTCAAGACTGCCTTTTGAAGCTTATTGAGCAAAATGGTGACTATGCGGTGTTGGATAGAGGCACAAAGATCATGCAAATGATTAGGGATAAAATCCGGATCTTTCTTTACTTCATCCTGAATCCTGTATAAGATAGCTGTTTTCAATCCCGAAAAACTAAAATCTAACTCTTTGATCCGAGGTTCGGGAAAAGAAAAAGCATTTGGGTTACCTTTTTGAGCGTATTTATCGATCAAAGGGCCTCCGGGATATGGCAATCCCAATATTTTTGCCGATTTGTCAAAAGCCTCACCCGCTGCATCGTCTAAAGTCTGTCCTAAAATTTCCATATGAAAATAATCTTTAACCAGAACAATCTGCGTATGTCCCCCGGATACCGTCAAACAAATAAAAGGGAAGCGTGGTTTAGGCTCATCAATAAAGTGGGCCAGTATGTGTGCTTGCATATGGTTTATCTCGATAAGAGGGATTTGCCGGGCTAAAGCAAAAGATTTGGCAAAGCTCACGCCCACGAGTAGAGAACCTAAAAGTCCCGGCCCTTTGGTAAACGCTACAGCCGAAATATCATTTTTATCTATATCTGCCTCTTTTATAGCTGTATCCACGACCGGAATAATATTTTGTTGGTGTGCACGGGAAGCCAGTTCAGGAACTACTCCCCCAAATTTTGCATGAACCTCTTGATTTGCAATTATATTCGACTTAATTTTGCCATCTTTACAAATAGAGGCAGATGTATCATCGCAAGAAGACTCTATGCCCAGGATAATTGCCATAATGTTTTATTATTTATAGAGCAAAGCTATCAAAAAAATACTTAAAATAGTACTCATTCTGTTGACCTCGTTCGTAGG
>JAJYRG010000030.1 GCA_021794195.1 Bacteroidota bacterium | reverse complement strand
CTCTCATTTACATTTATAACAGTGTTCTTATTATTTAAAACACATTTTATGAATAAACCTTACAAAAATTAATCGTTTATTTTTTACAAACTACAAATAGCTGTAAAACAGAGTTTTACCGAAATAAAAACAAAAGTTAATTCGATAATAACAGGAAGTTACTCTTGAGAAATTTAAAATAAAAAGCAAAATAACAGGTAGAGATAAAACGATTTATTCGTTTTTAAAGAAGTGCGAAGAGTGGCAATCGCCCGGGATTTATTGGCATATACAGCGGACAAGCTAATGCCTAATTTATCTCCAATTTCTTCAGGGGAAAAATCTTTGATAAACGTTAAAAGAAAAACTTGTTGTTGTTTTTCCGGTAATTTTTGCATTTCATCATGAATTTTCTTCACCAATTCGGAAGTAATAATTTTCCTCAATATATCGGCATCTTCGAAAATCAACTCTTCATACGCATCTATAGGCAGTTTGTGAAGTTTATATTCAGCTGTTCTTACATGATTTAGGCTGGCATTTTTAACGGAGATGTATAAAAAAGCACGCAGCTTATTCAAATTTTCAAAACGATTTCTATTTTCCCAAAGTTTGATAAAAACATCAGAAACAACTTCTTCAGCTACCTCTTGCTTCTTAACATATTGCATAGCAAAGTACATCAATGGACGGTTGTATAAATGAAAGGCCGCCTTTAACCCTTTTTCATCCCCTTTATGAAATTGTTCAATGATATCCATTCCTTCCATTTTACAAAAATCCTATATCGGTTTTGGATTAACCTTACAAACCGCCAACTTATAGAAGTTATACGCTATATGAATAGCAACCGAAACCATTGATTTAAATTCCAATTTTTATTAAGATTTATATTAGCATATATTATAATTATTGCTTTATTCGCTTCTACAATGTACGTTTTTGAATAAAAGAGACTCATCGATTTTAGAAATTATATAACATAAATCTCGTGCATACTCTGCCGAATTAGGTTTCTTGCAGTCAAATATAGGTATTTATAAGGAAAGTTAAAAGCCTGTGAAACCAATAAAATCACATCCGATTTGAATTTCAGAATACAAGGGTTCATTAGAATAGCTTCTTACGCTTATTTTTCTAACAAAGAATAACACAGCGGAATACTTTGGTTTTTTTTCAGGCAGCGTATAGTTATTTATAAACAAAACAGGGTATCTCAGTACACCCTAAAGCATACGCTCTTATCCACGTGCAACATAAAAATAAGGCTTTATAGCCCGTTATTTTTCACTTCTACATCCGGATCGTTTTTACTTGCTTTTTCTTTTAAAACCTTGAATAGTTCATTTTGTACCTCTTTATACTCAGACTGGCCATATACGTTATTGATTTCGGTTGGATCTTTTTCCAAATCGTAAAGTTCCCAATCATTGTTTTGAAAAAAGTAAATCAATTTATAGCGATCAGAACGCACACCAATATGTTTAGCTACATTATGAGAATCATTAGCATAGTACTGGTAATACACATATTTACGCCAGTCTTTGGGCTTTTTATCCTCAAGGATAGGCAAAAAGCTCTCACCTTCCATGTCTTCAGGAATTTTCACTCCGGCTGCGTCTAATAAAGTTTCACCGATATCTAAATTCATTACCGGAGCATCACTCACTATTCCCGGTTTTATTTTTTCAGGCCAACGCATAATCAAAGGAGTCCTAAAAGACTCTTCATACATAAAGCGTTTATCAAACCATCCATGTTCTCCCATATAAAACCCTTGGTCAGATGTGTAAATGACAATAGTGTTTTCTTCTAAACCATTTTCTTTCAAATAATCCATTACTCTTCCCACATTATCATCAATCGTTTGAACAGTACGTAGATAGTCTTTCATATAACGTTGATATTTCCAACGTACTAATTCTTTCCCTTTTAAATTCGCCTTTTTAAAAGATTTGTTTTTAGGGCCGTAGGCCTCTTCATAAGCTTTTTGCTCTTCTTCGGTCAAGCGATTAAAAATAGCCTTCCAAGTCCCGTCATAATTAGCGCTTCCATCCGGGCGTAAATCAGTTTTTAAATCATAATTAGGAGACAGCCACTGACCGATTTCCATTTCCTGCTCTCTCGCAGCCCGGGTGCGTGTTGTATAATCATCAAACAAAGTTTCCGGCTCGGGAATCATTTCTTCATCAAATTTATTTAAATATTTTAACTCCGGCATCCAGTTTCTATGAGGAGCTTTGTGCCATATTAAAACTGAGAAAGGTTTCGTTGTATCTCTTTGTTCTAACCAATCAATAGCATCGTCGGTAATTAAATTGGTAACATACCCATCTACTTGAACGGTATCTCCCATTTTAATAAAATCCGGTTGATAATAATCTCCTTGCCCGGGAAGTATATTCCAATAATCAAATCCGGTTGGAGGGGAATATAAATGCCACTTTCCGACCAAAGCAGTTTGATACCCCGCGTTTTGCAATTCCTTCGGGAAAGTAGTTTGCGAACCATCAAAAATATCTCCAATTTCTTTAACAGTACTGTTCCCGCTGTATTTCCCGCTTATAATAGACGCTCGGCTTGGGGCGCATAGGGAGTTATTGACAAAGGCTCTATTGAACAAGATTCCTTGTTGCGCCAAGCTATCGATATAAGGAGTATGGTTTAAACCCTGTCCATAAGCACTGATAGCCTGATAAGCATGGTCATCACTCATAATAAATACAATATTGGGTCGGGAAGCTTTCTCTTCTTTACTTTTCTGTGCAAATGAAAATGTAACTCCTCCAAATACCAAAAGTGAAATAAAAAATGCTTTTAAATGCTTCATATATTTTGAAAATAACAATAGATAATACTTGTTAATAAGAGACATAAGCCAAATATAAGATTATATTTTTGAGCATTAAATTTTAACTTAAAATCGATACCGGTAAGGCTTATTGAATCCTTAACTGTAGTGTGATTTTTTAAGTGATATCGACCAGACTATTAGTTTTCTAAACTTCTTCTTCCTGCCAATAAGTAAAGCACAGCCATGCGTACTGCAACACCATTTTCTACTTGCTCTAAAATAATGGAATGATCGCTGTCAGCCACATCGGAAGTCAATTCTACCCCTCTGTTAATAGGACCCGGATGCATAATAGTTATTTCTTTATCTAAAGAGTCTAATATGGCTTTATTCACTCCATAAAGCATAACATATTCCCTAAGAGAAGGAAAATAGGCAATATCCTGTCTTTCGAGTTGTATACGTAGCATATTTGCCACATCACACCATTCCAACGCTTTTCGCAAATTGTGTTCAACTTTCACTCCCAGAGAAGAAGCATATTTAGGTATCAAAGTAGTGGGCCCGCAAACCATAACTTCCGCTCCTAATTTTTGTAAACATAAAATATTAGAAAGTGCTACCCGGGAGTGTAAAATATCACCGATAATGGCTACTTTTTTACCGGCTACTTCTCCAAATTTTTGCCGTATGGAAAATGCATCCAATAAAGCCTGCGTAGGGTGTTCGTGAGCTCCATCGCCTGCATTCACGATACGCGCATCTACATGCCGGCTTAAAAAAACTCCTGCTCCAGCATAGGGGTGCCGCATAACGATGATATCCACTTTCATGGAAAGAATATTATTTACCGTATCGATTAAGGTCTCTCCTTTATTAACAGAAGAGGAGGCAGAAGCAAAATTGATAATATCGGCAGATAGCCTTTTTTGAGCTAGCTCGAAAGATAGTTTTGTACGGGTTGAATTTTCAAAAAACACATTGGCTATAGTGATATCTCTTAGGGAGGGTACTTTTTTTATAGGACGATTAAGAATGTCCTTGAAATTTTCGGCAGTGTCTAATATCAATTGGATATCTTCTCGCGTTAATTCTTTGATACCTAACAAGTGTTTTGTACTTAGTTGCTGCTCTGCGGTTGTGGACATTATAATATATGTATTTTTTTATACTTGACTGTCGGAAATTAATTCAACTTCATCCTTCTTATCTGTTTCTTTCCATCTTACTATTACTTTTTGAGAATCTATGGAATCGATTTGAATGCCTATATAATCCGGTTGTATGGGTATCTGCCTTGAAAAACGCCGATCGACCAGCACCAATAACTCCACGGATCCGGGACGGCCAAAAGCTTGTAAAGCATCAATGGCTGCACGAATAGTCCTCCCTGTCCACAGCACGTCATCTACGAGTATCACATTTTTTTCCTCTACGATAAAATCAATAACTGTACTGTTGGCTAACAACGGAGCCGCACCTTTATGTCGAAAATCATCCCGGTAAAAAGTAATATCCAGCTTACCCGCAGCTACTCGAACTCCGCTAATATCTTTTATTTCCTGTTGCAAACGCTTAGCTAAATAAGTCCCGCGAGGCTGAATACCAATCATCACTGTATCGGAAAAATCCTCATGATTTTCGATTAATTGCTGGGCAAGCCTTTTCAAAGTAATCTGGAACTTAGCCCCTCCTAATAGTATCGACTGTTTCATTGCAGGTATATTTAAACAAAAATACGCTTTTTTTATGGATAGCCAATGTTTTCTTCGAAAAAACGCCATTCTACGAATTACGAATCATCTTCCTGTTAAAATATTAACTCAAACTCTGGCATTTATCCTTCCACCGGGAAAACTGGTCAAAAGAGCCCATTGAACAATCAATACACTACTTTTAAATTAGTTTTTTTATTTTTCTATTGATTTTTTCTAACCTTTGCAACATGCATCCAAAAAATCTTTCTATAGAAGACTTCACTTACGCACTGCCCGATGATCGGATAGCTTTATACCCGGTCAGCCCGCGCAACAGTTCTCAACTTTTGGTTTATAATCAAGGTTCTATATCAAAAGACATTTATCAAAACATAGGACATCACTTGCCCAAAAAATCGGTTTTAATTTTCAATGATACCCGCGTCATAAAATCAAGGATCCTATTTACAAAAGATACAGGAGCTGTGATTGAAGTCTTTTGTTTAGAGCCCTATGGTAACCTGGCAGATTACGAAGAAATATTCCAAAAAAGAAAATCAGTTTACTGGAAATGTTTCGTCGGCAAAGCGAATAAATGGAAAGAAAAACACCTGAAAAAAAACTTATATATCCGTGACAGTTCCTTAGAACTGAAAGCAGAACTGATAGAAAGATTACCTGAAGCTTGTGTAGTAAAATTCAGTTGGGATTCGGATTCATTTACTTTCCGCGAAATAATTAATGCTGCAGGAACAACCCCATTGCCTCCTTATATCAAGCGGGCTGCAAATAAAGATGATGAGACACATTATCAGACAGTCTACTCTGCACATGAAGGATCTGTTGCAGCTCCTACCGCCGGGCTGCATTTTACAAAAGAAATAGTAAATGAGCTACAACAAAAAAATATACAAACCCTCTTCACCACTCTGCATGTGGGAGCAGGCACCTTTAAACCGGTAAAAGCTGAAACTATGGAAGGCCATTATATGCATGCAGAGTGGATGCATATTGAACTGTCGTTTTTAGAACAGCTGAAGAAAAGTTTAAAACAACCCATCATTGCGGTGGGCACTACTGCGACACGAACTCTGGAAAGCATTTATTGGATGGGTAATAAAATCCTTCATAAACGGGATATCGATTTTGTATCACTTAAGATTTCCCAATGGGAAGTATATGAAACAAGGCAAAAGCACTCTCCTACAGCAGCTATACAGGCTTTGATAAACTGGATGAAAGAACAGGGGTTACATGAACTTATGATAGAGACTGAGATAATCATTGCTCCCAGTTACACTTTCAAAATTAGTAAGGGTTTGATCACTAATTTTCATCAACCTCAGTCAACTTTGCTACTACTTGTCGCCGCGCTATTAGGCGAAGAATGGCGGAAAGTGTACGATTATGCTTTAAAAAACAATTTTCGATTCTTAAGCTATGGCGATGGATCATTGTTACTGCCTCTTATTAAATAATCAAAAAGTTCGTCTTTAGTTTAAGGATAAGAAAGAAAAAATTATGTGAAACGTAGTCTCCTTGTCAAAAAACAATATTTTCTCTTAAAGTGTGAAATTAAACTGTATTTTGCTATATTAAACTTTTAGTACTGCTACAATAGTACAGTTCACAATTTAATTCTGTAGTGCTGAAAAAAACTGACTACAGCGAGTACAAATATTAATACAACAAAATGGCTTTAAAAGCAATTATATTTAATGGAGCATTAGAAAGAAGAGCAGAATCAACTTCTGAAGTATTGTCAAATTATTTAAAAGAAAAATTGGAAGCGGCGGAAGTCGAAAGCCAAATATTTACTTTGGCCGATTCGGGCATTCCACTATTTGACATCACCTTACAAAAGACGCCTAAGGCAGTGGCTTGGATGGCTCAACAGTTTGTAGAAGCTGATTTACATATATGGTTAGCTCCCTTATACCATGGGAGTATTCCTGGAGCTATGAAAAATGCATTGGATTGGTTAGAAATAACGGCAAACGCCCCGAAACCTTACTTAATTGACAAAACAGTGGGCATGCTATGTTGGGCGGACGGAATGCAAGCTATGCAAGGTATTAATAGCATGGATGCCATCGCAAAATCACTAAGAGCTTGGCCTCTCCCTTATAGTGTGCCGATAGTGAGATCCGAGCTTTTTAAAAATAATGAAATATCAAAAAGAAAAATCAACCCCTTCTATCAAGAAAAATTGGATCGTCTGATCTATATCGCCACTACGAGAAATATAGAAGTAAATCATTTATAAAAAAGTAAAACAAGAGGTCATCCCATACTTAAAAAAACGCGAAAATATAATGGAATGATAGTAAACCAGATTAATAGAGCGTTTTTCAAATAGAATTTTAATAAGAAAACTTAACAAAAACTATGCGTAAAGCTTTAGAAAGACTCGGTAAAATCAAAGCACCTGTATGTGTTACCTTGGTGCTAAAAACTCATAAAACGAGACCTGAAAATCAAAAAGATCCCATCTTATTAAAAAACTTAATCTCCGAAGCAAATCAACGCTTAGAGAAAGAGTATGGAGTGGATATTGCCAAAGGTTATACAGAAAAGCTAAATGAATTAGCAAATCGTATTGAGCACAGCCACAATGACCATGGCCTTATGTTATTTGTGAACGACACCGTCCAAGAATATCTGCGGCTACCTACCCATCTACATACAAGAGTAATATTAGATAAAACCTTTGCAACGCGGCCAATTATCCGCTCATTAAAAAAAGACACGGATTATTATATTTTGGTATTGAGCCGAGGCCGGGCACGTTTATTAGAAGCAAATAGTGATAAGTTGACACGGGAATATGAGGAAGAGGGATTCCCTATTACCGATAATGAATTGGTAACTTTTTCAAACCGGGAATCTTCGCACAATGTGCGCATGACCAACAAAATCCAAGAGTTTTTTAACCGTATTGATAAAAGCGTTAATGCCATCCGCTCAAAAAACCCCTTGCCTATCGTTATCTATTCGGAAGACACCAACTATCATCAGTATCAAAAAGAAGCGGATCATCCGAACATAATTTTAGGGCATATTTTATTAAAGAATTTTGATCAAAAAGGATCGAATTTAGTAAAAGAAATATGGCCATATGTGAAAGAATTACGTATTGAGAAAAATCGTGCGCGTATTTCAGAATTGGAAAATGCAATGAGTGCAGGGAATTATTTAAGTGATTTAAATGAAATATGGAGAGCCGTGAAAGAAGCACGAGGCAAAACTATCTTCGTAGAAGAGGGATATTTTCAGCCTGTCAAAACAGAAAAAGACGTACTCACACCTATCAGATCAGAGGAGATCAATCAAAAGGAAGATATTAATGATATCGTAGATGAAATGATAGAACTCACCTTAAAATTTGGGGGAGATGTAGTGTTTTTAGAACCTGGAGCACTAAAAGAATTTAACAAATTAGCCCTGGTCACACGTTATTAATACCCCTTGTTCAGGGATATTATATTCCTCTATTGCCGTTACTTTTTCTATACAATAATGGCAATAGGAATCGTTATTCTATAACCTGGACTCACTACAAATCCAGAAAGAATAAAAATCAAACAGTTTTTCTTATTTTTGAAAATGGCAAACGGCAAATTATATTTAATTCCTGTTCCTTTAGCAAGTGATGTAAATGAAGCGAGCTATACCCCTCAAACTTTAGCTATTCTCAATGAAATATCCGAATATATTGTCGAAAATGAAAAAACAGCACGGAAATTTTTAAAAGAGGCGCATATCAAAACCCCACAAAGAGAACTCATTTTGCACAATTTCGGAAAACATACCCGAGAAGTTTTTGATATGGAAAAAGCTTTCAAAAACCTATGGCATGGAAAGAATATGGGAGTTTTATCGGAAGCTGGATGTCCAGGTGTAGCGGATCCGGGTTCGGAAATCGTCGCGTATGCCCACAAAAAAAACATACAAGTAGTCCCTTTAGTTGGTCCCTCCTCTATACTTTTAGCGTTAATGGCGTCTGGTTTCAACGGTCAAAACTTTGCTTTTACAGGATATCTTCCCATTTCAAAAAACGAGCGTATAAAAAAAATAAAGTCATTGGAAGACAAAATTTACAAAGAAAATCAAACCCAGATTTTTATGGAAACGCCTTTCCGAAATAATAAATTGTTGGATGATTTAATCAAAACATGTAAAAAAACAACTTTACTTTGTATAGCTTCTCAGCTTACATCACCAGAAGAGTATATATATACGCAAAGTATTGAAGCCTGGCAACGCTTGAAGCCAAATTTACACAAGAGGCCCACTCTCTTTTTGTTGTATCGGTAGCTCATAAAGTTATTTTTTGATTAACTTATTTTTGTAAATTGTTTTTTGTTTATATTTTGCCTTAGATGGAAGAGTTTAATGATTTATTTCCACCGGAAATTCAAGAGAATCTATACTATTATCTGATAGCTTCATTCGTACTCCGGACCGTTATTTGGTTACTTTTTGGGAACACTATCCGCAAAACTATGCTTTTAATTGCGCCCGAAAACAGATTTATGAAGCCGTATCAAGCTTGGTTTGTAGCCATACCTCTTTTCAATATTTATTGGAATTTCGAAGTGGTCAAAAACTTATCTAACTCTTTGCACAATGAATGCCATGATCGGCAACTCGCCGTAGAAGAACGCCCAGGAATGAAATCCGGCTTGCTATATGCATGGACATTTTTAGCTATCAACATCCCATTTCCAGCATCCATTTTATTTATGGGAGCTATCTTGCAATTAGTGTTCTTTGTAGGGTATTGGGTAAAGGTTTCCCGTTTCAAAACCTTACTTAAAGAGCATGATCTGTTTTTAGAAAGAAAAATGAAAAATGAAGATTCGTAATCTCACACAGTATCTGGAAAGCATTGCCCCGTTAAATTATCAGGAGCCGTATGATAATGCCGGCCTCTTGGTAGGCGATCCTGAAAAAGAAATCACACAAGCTTTGATTTCTTTAGATTGTACGGAAGAAATTGTCGATGAAGCAATCGCAAAACGCTGTGACATTGTGATTTCACACCATCCGATCGTTTTTAAAGGTCTAAAAAAATTTAACAATAAGGATTATGTAGAAAGAACGGTTATTAAAGCCATTAAAAATGATATTGCTTTATATGCTATTCACACAAACCTCGACAACGTAAAAGGGGGAGTCAACTTCAAGTTAGCGGAAAAAATCGGATTAGTACATTCGAAGATTCTCAAAGAAAAAGCTGAAACTTTACAAAAACTGACAGTCTATGTTCCTAAAGCCGATGCGGAAAAAGTCCGCCAAGCAATGTTTGACGCAGGCGCTGGAAATATAGGAGAATATGATGAATGCAGCTACAATACAGAAGGAAAAGGCACGTTCAGACCATCAGAGGCTGCAAACCCGACTATCGGCACAAAAAACAAACTAGAATGGGTAGAAGAAACAAAAATTGAAGTTACCTATGCTTCGCCTCAACGAAGCAGTATAATAAAAGCCATGCATGCTGCGCACCCTTATGAGGAAGTAGCTTATAATGTGGTAAATCTCCAAAACAGCAATCATGAAATAGGTTCAGGGATAATTGGAGAACTACCCAACAACATGAATGCTGAGAATTTTTTAGACTTATTAAAGAAAAATTTAGATTTAAAAGTAATCAGGCACAGTCCTTTGCTAAACAAAGATGTAAAAAAGGTTGCCGTATGCGGAGGAGCGGGTAGCTTTTTACTCGAAGATGCCATCCGCCAAGGAGCAGATGTATTTGTGACGTCCGATTTCAAATATCACGAGTTTTTTGATGCGGAAGGAAAAATTATAATTACCGATATAGGACATTTTGAAAGTGAACAATTTACGCAAGATCTCCTAATGGAAATAATCCAAAAAAAATTTACTAACTTTGCTGTCCAAAAGACGGAGATAGATACAAATCCAATTCAATATTATTATTAATGGAAAACACCGTAGAAAAAAAATTAAAATCGTTGTGGAAGTTACAGAGTATCCACAGTGAAATCGATAAGATTCGACAGGTAAGAGGTGAGCTACCTATAGAAGTAGCTGATCTGGAAGACGATATTGCCGGACTGGAAACACGTTTGGGAAAAATAAGAAACGAATTAGATGAACTTGAAGACAATATCGTCAAGCGTAAAAACATGATTAAAGATGCTGAGGAAGCTATAAAAAAATATGAAGGCCAGCTTAACGAAGTAAAAAACAATCGTGAATACGACGCTATCACAAAAGAAATAGAAATCCAAGGCTTGGAAATACAAGTATGCGAAAAGCGGATCAAAGAATATGGCTTCGATATTACAAAGAAGAATGAACTTTACGAAGAAGCAGAAAAAGATTTAGCCTACAGCAAAGGTGAACTTGACGAGAAAAATGAAGAATTAAAAACCATTACTTCTGAAACTCAAAAAGACGAAGAAGCACTTTTGAAAAAAGCCAAAACCGCAGAAAAGAAAATAGATGCAAGGTTAGACAAAGTATACAAAAAACTGCGCAGTTCTTACAGAAATGGAGTAGCCGTAGCTTCTATCGAAAGAGAAAGTTGCTCGGGCTGCCACAATAAAATACCCCCGCAAGTACAGTCCGAAATAAGACAAAAGAAAAAAATCATTATCTGTGAACACTGCGGGAGAATTCTTGTAGATGAAGAAATTGCAGAATCCAAATAAAGATTCAATAAAATGATATTCTTAAAAAAGCACTGAAAGCAATCTATCAGTGCTTTTTTTTATTTAAAGATCCCGTTTACCGAATTTTAATTACTTCTTATTAAAAGATTAGATATCAAAATGAGAAATTTTTTATTTTATTCTTTCTTAACCGTATTTGGCTTATTAACTACAAATTCTCTCCAAGCCCAAACCTTACTTTTGAGGAGCCCGGACATTAGTCAGGAACATATTACATTTGTATATGGGGGAGATATCTGGGTCGCCGATAGAGAAGGACAGCACCCAAGGCGCTTAACCGTAAATCCTGGAGTAGAGCAAAACCCTATCTTTTCGCCAGACGGTTCTACCATAGCTTTCACCGGAAACTATGATGGAAATACGGATGTTTACACAACCTCCATCCACGGAGGGAATCCTAAACGGGTGACTTATCACCCTGCTCCGGATGTAGTGAGAGGCTGGCTAAATAATGAGGAAGTATATTTCACTACCCTACGGGAATATCAATATTCTCTGGGAGCAAGGCTTTATACCTCAGATATCAACGGAAAAGTCTCTTCACCTTTGCTTATGCCGGAGGCTTATCAAGGCACACCTTCTCCTGATGGTAGGTATTGGGCTTATCTTAAAAATACAGATCCCACAGAAAGAGAAAGAGTTGCTTTTAAAAGATATAGAGGTGGCGGAATGCCTTCTATTTGGATATTTGATACGGAAACACATGAGATTACGCCCATTCCGGGAGATAACAGTAATGACGTAAAACCTATTTGGATCGGGGGAAAAGTCTATTTCTTATCAGATAGAGAAAAAATCGTAAACATTTTTAGCTACGACGTAAAAACCCAAGAGATAGAGAAACTCACCCACTTTACCGATTACGATGTACGCACCTTGCAAGGAGACGAAAACGACTTAATTTTTGAACAAGAGGGACAAATTCATCTTTATAATTTGGTGTCTAAAAAAACTAAAACACTTCCAATTACCATCCATGCAGATGCGCTGCACAAACGTTCCCGTTTCATTGAAATGAATAAAAACATACGTCAAATGGCTATTTCTCCTACCGGAAAACGGGCTCTCTTCAATGCCCGGGGTGAAATTTTCACAGTACCTCAGGAAAAAGGAGAGGCAAGGAACATCTCAAATTCTCCGGGCAGCCACGAACAATTTCCGGCATGGTCGCCCAACGGAAAATGGATTTCCTATATTTCCGATAAAAAAAACCAATATCAACTTGTGTTAAGGGATCAAAAAGCTAAGGAAGATCCTGTTTTTATTTCTTTAGGAGATGGACATTTTTATTTTGCACCCAAATGGTCGCCGGATAGTAAAAAGTTATTTTTCAACGACGCACACCTCAATCTTTTCTATATCGATATAAAAACAAAAAAAATCACAAAAGTAGATGATGATAAATTGGCCTCTATCACCGGCCGTACAAACAATCACTTTCAACCCTCATGGTCACCTGATTCCGAATGGATTGCCTACGTAAAAAGTTTGAATAACGGAGTACGCACACTTTTTATGTATAATATATCAAGCGGTAAATCTCAACAGATCACCGATGGTATGAGTCATGTAAACCAGCCTACATTTAGTGAGAATGGCAAATACCTTTTCTTTTCAGCAAGTACAAATATAGGGTTGACAAACTCGGGATTGCATATGAGCGCATACGAAAAAAGCGTGAATTATCATGTGTATGCTTTCATCCTATCCAACGAAACGCCTTCAATGTTTAAAAATGAAAGTGACGAAGAGGAGGTGAAAAAAGAGAAAAAAGACGAAAAGGAAGGGGAAGAGCAGAAAAAGAAAAAAGAAGAAAAGAAAGATACTAAAGAGGATAAAAATTCCGAAGAAAGTAAAAAAATCAAAGTTGACTTTACCAATATCAACACCAGAATACAAGCACTTCCTTTACCGGCAGGCCATTACCAGTTAAATGGAAAAGTAAAAGACAAGCTCCTTTTTCTTCGCGGAGGCACCTTAGGTTCTTTTGATTTAAAAAAAATAAAAGAAGAAAACCTGGGTGACGGCATCCGTCAATTCGCCATCAGTGCTGACGGCAAGAAAATGCTTGTTAATAAGGGTAAGGATTATATGATTGTGGATGCCGGTAAAAAAGTTGGCTCTAATCAAAAATCTCTAAAATTAAATGGGATCAAACAACTGGTGGATCCTACTGCAGAATGGGAACAGGTTTTCAATGAAGTATGGGCTATGCAAAAAGAGTTTTTCTATGTGAAAAATATGCATGGAGCAAACTGGGAAGCCATAAAACATAAATACCAAAAATTTTTACCCTATGTCAGTCATCGTTCGGATTTAGGATATCTGTTAAATGAAATGATGGGCGAAATGGTAGTGGGGCACAACTATATTTACCCAGGAGATCAACCTTCTACCCCTTCAGTCAGTGTGGGCGTATTAGGTGCTGATCTAAGGACAAAAGACGACGCTTATCAGATACAGAAAATATTTACCCCGTTAGACTGGAATCCTTCACTAAAAGCCCCTTTGGCAGAACCAGGGATAAAAGTTGAAGAAGGAAATTATATAGTAGGGGTGAACGGACAAAAGATTGGTAAAAAAACAAATATTTACCAACTTTTAGAAAATACAGTGGATCGTCAAACCTCTTTAAATATAAGTTCTACTCCTTCTTTTGATGATTCGTGGGAAATAATAATTAAACCTATATCTTATACGAAAGAATTATCACTACGCCGAATGGATTGGGTAGAGACGAATCGTAAAAAAGTCGATAAACTAAGTGACGGACAGATCGCTTATGTATACATGCCTAATACAGCTAACGAAGGTTATACATTTTTTAACCGTTATTATTTCTCACAAATGGATAAAAAAGCACTGCTTCTTGATGAAAGAAATAACGGAGGCGGCTCTGTAGCAGACTATGTCATCGACTTACTATCCCGGGAGCTTATTTCAGGATGGACAATTAGAGATGGCAAACCTTTTACCACTCCCGGAAATGGAATATACGGACCTAAAGCAATGATTATCAATGAAAATGCTGGATCCGGCGGAGATATGATGCCTTATATGTTCCGGTATAAAGGATTGGGTAAGCTTGTAGGAAGAACGACAATGGGCATTTTAGTGGGTATTTCCGGTTATCCTCCTTTGTTAGATGGGGGAAGAATTACCTCTCCTAATTTTGGGGTCTTCAATCTGGATGGGGAATATATCATTGAAAATAAAGGTGTAGAACCTGACATCTTTGTAGAGCAAACTCCTAAAGAGTTACTGGAGGGGAAAGATCCACAGTTAGAAAGAACAGTGGAGTTACTATTGGAAGAAATGAAAGAGTATCCTTACAAAGAAATAAAATCACCCAAAGATCCAATAAGGGTAAATTAAAACATCTACGTATTGGCAACAGGATCTGTACTCCTATTGCCAATATGTTTTTGTAAGTTCCATATTATACATATCGAACCCTATTGCCCAATAATCTTTTTTCACTTCAAATAATTCAAAACCCAATTTTTCATAAAACTTATAACCTGAGTTCGACTATTCTTTACCCGCTCAGAAATTAAATAAACAAGGCTAGGCAAGGCGCCTTTGTGCAGGGGTATCGGGATACCGCAAGCAGAGGCAACGAAGCATAGCGTGTTTATATAATTAGCTTTTTTGTTTTTCACTTTGAAACAGCCATCTTCTTCCTAAAATCTCCTCAGAATAGCCCGCTATTCCTTCGTCACTTTTAGTTGAATCTGACTATTTCAAAGCGTTCTGAGCAAAAAATAATAATCGAATTCAGGTTTATAGGCTCTTTGAGAAGTCCTGACGGTGATTCTTTTAATCGTGTCCAAAGAGTTGAGTTTATTTATTCTATACTTTAGAAGGTGAGTGCCCAAAGACTTGCCTTGATAGTCCGGATGGATAATATCCCAGCTTATTTTTCCTATTGTGCGGTTATCTGCAAAATTTATTCCTCCACAGCCAACAAGCTTGCCTTTATATATCAACACATAATAAAGCTCTTTTTCTGTGGCTAAATATCTTTCCAAATCAGCTTCTTCATCAGGAGAAAAGAACGTTGGGGTGTTTAATCTAAACAAGGCGAGGACATTTGGTTTGTCCTCTGCTTCATACGCTCTTATGAAGATAGGCTTTCTCATATTAAAGTTAGGTGTTGTTTCTTTTTATATTTTGTATCCTATTTAATCTCGTAGAGTTTAAATGGAGTTAACTTATCTTAGGGCTTAAAACATTATATCATCCAAATAAAGCCCGAAAAACATCTTCTAAAGTAGCTACAGGGCGTATCCCTATATTTGCTTTTTTTATATTTATTCCTTTTGTATTAAATTTAGAAATGAAAATACCATCAAATCCTAATTTCGAAGCTTCTGCTATGCGTTGATCGATACGATTAACTGCCCGAATCTCTCCTGACAGCCCTATTTCTCCGGCAAATACAATTTTATTAGACAGAGGAATATCCTGTTGAGAAGAAATCACGGCAGCTGCTACCGCTAAATCTATAGCGGGATCTTCTACACGTAAGCCCCCAGCAATGTTGACGAAAACATCCTGACTGCTCAACCGAAAACCTAATTTTTTTTCAAGAACAGCTAAAATCATATTTAACCGTTTCGCATCAAACCCTGTCGAAGTCCTCTGAGGCGTACCAAAAGCAGATGTACTGACTAAGGCCTGTACCTCTATCAACAAAGGACGTATTCCCTCTAACATCGCAGCAATAGCGACTCCGCTCACAGGATCATCACGCTGCGCCAACATAATTTCTGAAGGATTGGAAACTTCTCTTAGACCCGAACCCTGCATCTCATATATTCCCAATTCAGAAGCAGAACCAAAACGGTTTTTTACAGCTCTCAGAATTCTATATATATGGTGCCTGTCTCCTTCAAACTGCATCACTGTATCCACCATATGCTCCAATACTTTCGGCCCTGCTATGGAGCCCTCTTTGGTAATATGTCCGACAATAAAAACCGGCGTATTCGTTTCTTTGGCAAAACGAAGCAATTCAGCTGTACATTCTCTGACTTGAGAAACTGAACCCGGTGCTGATTCAATATTTGAAGAATGCAGCGTCTGAATAGAGTCAACAATCAGCAAGTCGGGCTGGACTTGTTCTACTTGTTTAAAAATATTGGATAGGGCTGTTTCAGTAAGAATAAAACAATTTGCTTTCGAGTTTTGCACCAAACGTTCAGCCCGCATTTTCAATTGTTGTTCGCTTTCCTCCCCCGAAATATATAGTGTTTTCATATGGGCGATTGTCAAAGCCAGCTGAAGCATAAGTGTTGATTTGCCGATCCCCGGCTCTCCACCTATCAGCACTAAAGAACCTGGCACAATCCCTCCCCCCAACACTCTGTTAAATTCTTTATCCGGCGTGAGGATCCTGTCTTCTTCTTTATAAACAATCTCGTGAATAATAGCCGCTTTATTCGTCTTTTTACTCGTCTTCGCAGTCGTACTCCTCCACTCCGGTGTACGAGAACTCCCCTTTTTCTCTACCACTTCTTCTACAAAACTGTTCCACGTTTTACAGGAAGGGCACTGCCCTAACCATTTTGCAGATTCGTAGCCGCAATTTTGACAGAAAAAAGCCGATTTTGTTTTTGCCATATGACAAATATATTCATTTTATTCCCATAACACTTAAGGTTGAAGCCTTCAGTAATACATTTAGCTTTATGCAAAAGCTAAAATATCGAAGTTTGAAGATATGTTTCCGATTTCAAGAGCTTCAAAACAAGATAAAAATTAATCAAAAACAGGCTTTTTTAGCGAAACCTTATTTCTTTCTTCGTTTTAATTGACTTCATTAATCGTTTCATAAATCGCATCTTGGATTCTGCTTCTGATATTTAACTCAAACAATTTTCCACTTCTTTCCGGATGTACTCTATTTGACAGAAAAATATACGTCAATTGATTTTCCGGATCTATCCAAATCGCTGTACCTGTAAACCCCGTGTGCCCAAAAACAGAGCGGTTTGCCCATTTAGAGGGATATTCATATTCAGGGTTCGGATCCCGGCGATCAAACCCTAAACCTCTTCTGCTGCTTAAAGATTGATTAGAAGTATATAAATCTACTGTTTCTCCCTCATAATACTGTATCCCACCATACTTACCCCTATTTAAAAGCATTTGGGCATAGATGGCTAAATCATTAGCTGTAGAAAAAAGCCCGGCGTGGCCCGCTGTCCCCCCTGCTAAAGCCGCTCCTTCATCATGCACAAAGCCGTGAATTAAAGTCTTACGGAAAGCAGTATCCCGTTCGGTCGGCACAATTCTTTCTTTTGCAAATCTTTCTAAAGGGTTATATCCTGCCGTTTTCATCCCAATCCTATTGTATAAAAAATTTGCTACAAATTCATCCATAGGCTGATGGGTTATTCTCTCGGCAACCTCTTTCATCACATACATACTGATGTCACTATAAACATATTTTCCAGGAGCATTGACTTTGGACTGCAACATCTCCGGCCACATAATATTTTTATAATAATCATTGGCTAAATAAACATTTTCCTCGATTTGGGTTTGGTGCTTTTCGTCTTCTTTTGAAACGATATCATCAGGTTTCAAATATTTATAAAATGGAATAAACGGTATAAAACCCGCTTCATGCAGCAATACTGTCCGCAAAGAAATATCTTTTTTATTCGTCTTTCGCGCTTCCGGTAAATAATCTCCTATATTAAGGTTCAGGTTTAATTTATTTTCTTCAGAGAGATGCATAATAACCGGGGTCGTGCCTACTATCTTACTGATAGATGCCAAGTCAAAAATGTCATTTGTTTTTGTAGGAATGGCACCATCGTAAGTATGGTTGCCATAGGCTTTTTCTAAAATCACCTGTCCGCTTTTTACCACCATTACCACCATACCGGGTGTGGCTTTTTGCTGTATTGCTTCTTCGGCTATAGCGTCTATCTTATGTTCTAGTTTTTTTACGTTAAAATGGCTCCCTTTCCCAAAAGTATACTGTATCCTCGTTTGCTCTGTTTTTATGCCCTGCGTACTTGCCAACCCTCCGAAAACGGTCATTGCCATATTTTCTTGAGCAGTTTTATGGGCATTTGCAGCCCACAAAACTGCTGACTTCTCATCCCGTATATCTTCCCATTCCGCTCCAAAAGTCAATACAATCCTTTTTTTACTTTGAGCGTTTAATTTTCGAAAATCATCTAAAGCCTGAAAAGGTTCTTTATCTGAGTCATCGAAAACAGCTATTAAGGTGCTGAAAGAGTTTTTATTTTCTTGAAAAGAATCCCAAGTATATACAGATATATCCGCATACCTATTTAAAGTATTTATCAGAGGATGATATTTTTCTTGATCAGGAACAATCAAGGCAAAAGTATGAAGGCTTAAATCAGTCACAGGGATTAAATCTTCCGGATTATTTTTTAACAGGGTATAATTTGTTAGGGATTGATTGTACTGCGCAACGGTAGAAAACACCTGCCCAAACAGAAGAAGAAAAAGTATATATAGATGTTTAGATTTCATTGCGGTCTTTAAGCGTGAATTTACGTAAAGAAATTGTAAAAGCGCAACAATTCGCATTTTTTAATCATTTTCCTTCATTCACCGCAGCAAGCAAAATTTGTTTATATTTGGGTATGCCTGAAAAAATCCAAGACAAAAAAGTTTTCACCTTGTCAGAAGTAGCCCGCAGCATTCAAAAAACAATTGCGAAGCGCTACCAACAGACCTATTGGGTAAAAGCTGAAATGAATAAATTAAATCACTATACTCATTCGGGGCATGCTTATCCAGAGCTCGTCGAAAAGAAGAACGGAAAAATAGTGGCAGAAATGCGCTCCATTCTTTGGCGAAATGACTATGAGAGAATTAATAAACAATTTATGCGCTTCTTGAGCGAACCCCTTCGAGATGGCATTACACTTATTTTTGAAGCGGGAATTTCATTTCACCCTCTTTATGGCATGAGTTTGCAAATTATCGATATTGATGTAAGCTATGTGCTGGGCGAGCTGGAAAAAGAAAAAAAAGAATGCATTCAAAAACTCAAAAATGAAAAGCTGTATGACAAAAATAAAAAAACACCTTTTCCCTTACTGCCCAAACGGTTGGCCATCATTTCGGTAGAAACGAGCAAAGGCTTATCGGATTTTTACAACATCATACAAAGCAATCCCTGGAAATACTCTTTCGAATGTACATTGTACCCAGCACTATTACAAGGTGATAAGTCCATTCCTTCTATTATAAAACAGTTAGCCGTCATCGCTGAACGCAGTGAAGCTTATGACGCAGTAGCTATCATACGAGGAGGAGGAGGAGAAGTAGGTTTATCTTCTTATAATAATTATCAATTGGCAAAATCTATAGCTATTTTTCCTCTACCCGTACTCACCGGGATCGGACACTCTACCAATGAGACAGTAAGTGAAATGGTCGCCTATAAAAGCGCAATTACTCCCAGCGAATTAGCTGATTTTTTAATCCAGCATTTCCACGCTTTTTCGCTCACTCTTGAGGAGAATAAAGAAAAAATAGATTTACATATGAAAAAAAGATTTAGGGAAGAGCATAAACACTTAGACGCTCTCCTTAATTCATTACGATGGAATAGCCGATCTATTTTTTCACAAGAGCATATCCGTTTTGAAAAACAATTGATAAGCTTAAGTCACTTGAGCAAAAACTTGCTTTCAGAGCACAAGCAAAGGATCGGGCTCTATAAGAAGACCTTAAAAATAGCGGATCCTTTCCATATCTTACAACGTGGATTTTCAATTATTCGAAAAAATGGAGAAATAATAACTAACCTACATTCGATAAAAGAAGGAGATATCCTAGAACATCAATTAAAAGATGGAACATTAGTCACTAACGTGGAAAAAATAAATAAGCATGAAAAATAAACTTAGCTATCAGGACGCGTTTTCCGAACTGCAAGATATAGTCAACAAAATTGAAACAGGCGAAGTAGAAATTGATGCATTGTCGGACATGATAAAGAGAGCCTCTAAACTGATCGAAGTGTGCAATGCTAAACTCACGGCTACAGAGAGTGAAGTGGACAAGCTTTTAGAAAAACTCGAACAACAGGAAATAGAAGAGGACAATGAAAAAAATCTGTCAGAAGATACTTAATAGGGTAATTCCAACTATAATCTTCTTAACTCTTTAAAGAAAGAGGAAAAGTGTCCTCTGTTATTAAAAATCAAAAAACAACCGTCTATAAGTTAATACGTAGCCGGGTAAAGCACTATCTAAACATATGAATGTGGTTAAAACAAAGAAAAAAATCAATTCTATTCTGTTGGCAATCGGCTTTATATTTGGCACAGCCTACTTATACGCCCAAGAAGTCGCCGTATTTGAATCTGGTCAAGATGGTTACGAAAGCTACCGTATCCCAGCTATTGTAAAAAACAAAAACGGAGATCTAATCGCTTTCGCCGAAGGCCGGGTAGATGGGGCCGGAGATTTTGGAAATATTAATATCGTGTATAAAATCAGTAAAGACAACGGCAAAAGCTGGGGTGCTGTACAAGTGGCTGCTGAAAATCGGGATCTGCAAGCCGGAAATCCGGCCCCTGTAGTGGATTTACACGATCCACGTTATCCAAATGGACGGATTTTCTTGTTTTACAATACGGGCAATAATCATGAATTGGAGGTTCGAAAAGGCGAAGGCTTGCGCGAAGTGTGGTACATCACCTCTACAGACAACGGACAGTCGTGGAGCAAACCGGTTAATATCACACCACAAGTCCATCGACCCAATCAACCCGACATACATCCAGAGTACAATTTTGAGGAAGATTGGAGAGCCTATGCCAATACCCCCGGCCACGCTTTACAATTGTCCGAAGGACCGAACAAAGGACGGCTATACATTCCCGCTAATCATTCCAAAGACGCCCCCCAAGAAGAAGCAAAAGATTATTTCGCACATTCGTACTATTCTGATGATCACGGCGAAACTTTCCGAATTGGAGAAACAATTCCTTTCGAAGGTGGAAATGAGACCATGGCCGCTCAAATCGGTAAAAATGATGTGTATATGAATACTCGAAATCAGCAAGGAAATGTCAGAACACGGATTGTCTCCTACAGTTCAGACGGTGGAACAACTTGGGATACTTCTTATTATGACCACAATCTACCCGATCCGGTCAACCAAGGAAGTGTACTGTCCTGGAAAAAGGGAAAGAAATATATCCTTGCAGCTTTGAATGCTGCCGATACAAAAAACCGAGACAACCTGACTTTACGCCTGAGCAAAGATGGTGGGAAAACCTGGTATTTTAATAAAGTGATCGCCAAAGCTCCCGAAGGCTATGAAGGTGCTTATACTGCTTATTCGGACTTAGTGCAGATTGGCAAAAAGAAAGTCGGAGTGTATTACGAAAAAGATAATTACAGTAAGATTGTCTTCTTGCCGGTGAAAATCAAGTAACACTCTCCACTTTGGTTCTGCCATTATAGGTTTATATGGCAGAACCAAAATTTAATCCGGCCTTTTCGCCAATTCCCGGCAAGCGGTTAAGATTCCTTCCACATCAAAACCACATATATTTTGTAATTCTTCCGGTGTTCCCTGATCTATAAACTCATCCGGAATACCTAATCGCTTTATATAGGCTTGATATTTATTATCAGACATAAACTCTAATACTGCGGAACCTACCCCGCCTTTTAAATAACCATCTTCTATCGTAATAATTTTACCAAACTTTTGAAACACCTCATGTAGCATACTCTCATCCAATGGCTTAGCAAAACGAAGGTCATAATGCGCCGGATAGATCCCTTCTTCTACCAATACATCTTTTGCTTTAGAGACTTCATTGCCTATAGGGCCAAAGCTCAAAATTGCTATTTCTTCACCTCCGCTAATTTTCCTGCCCCTTCCGATTTCAACCTCTTTGAAAGAAGTCCGCCATTCTTTCATTACACCTCTGCCTCTGGGATAGCGGATCACAAAAGCTCCGTGCCCCCCTTTTTGAGCGGTGTACATCAAGTTCCTCAGCTCCTCTTCATTGAATGGCGAAGCCAGCGTAATATTCGGAATGCTCAACATAAAAGCTATGTCAAAAGCTCCGTGATGAGTAGGTCCGTCCTTTCCCACCAAACCAGCCCTGTCCAAACAAAAGACCACATTCAAATTTTGTAAAGCCACATCATGGATAACTTGGTCGTAAGCTCTCTGCATAAAAGTGGAATAAATATTACAAAATGGCAATAATCCCTGTGTGGCCAAACCAGCTGAAAATGTTACCGCATGTTGTTCGGCTATCCCCACATCAAAAGCCCTGTCCGGCATGGCCCGCATCAGAATATTCATAGACGATCCGGAAGGCATGGCTGGGGTCACACCCATTATTTTATCATTTTTTTCGGCCAGTTCTAATAAAGTATGCCCGAACACATCCTGATATTTCGAGGCTGGTATACCAGAAATCTGAGGTTTATGCTTTTCTCCTGTTATTTTGTCAAATAAACCTGTTGCATGCCATTCCGTTTGATCTTTTTCTGCCAAAAGGAAACCCTTTCCTTTAACAGTCAGACAGTGCAGCAATTTCGGTCCTGGAATATATTTGAGTTTCTCTAAAGTATCTACCAATGTGGAAAGATCATGACCGTCCACAGGCCCAAAATATCGAAAATTCAAAGCCTCAAAAAAGTTGGCATTCTTCAATAAAGTGCCTTTTATCCCTTTTTCTAATCTTTTTACCGCTCCAAAAGTATGGGGGCTGATTTCCGAAATCTCAGACAACACTTCTTTTACATCTTCTTTAAACTTATTATAAGACTTAGAAGTGGAAATATTAGTTAAATAGTTTTTCAGGGCACCCACATTCTGATCGATAGACATACAGTTATCATTTATAATAACGATAAGGTTGGTCTTCTCTATACCTGCATGATTTAAAGCTTCGAAAGCCATCCCGCCCGTCAGCGCTCCATCTCCAATAATCGCGATATGCTGTCGGTCATTTTCCCCTTTATAACGGGAAGCTACCGCCATGCCTAAGGCTGCCGAAATAGATGTCGAAGCATGCCCCACTCCAAAAGCATCATACTCACTTTCAGCTCTTTTTGGAAAACCCGAAATCCCTCCTAAAGTCCGATTAGTATGGAAAGCCTCTCGCCTACCTGTTAATATCTTATGTCCGTAAGCCTGATGTCCTACGTCGAACACCAATTGATCGTATGGAGTGTTAAATACATAATGTAGCGCTGTAGTCAATTCCACAACGCCCAAACTCGCTGCAAAATGCCCTCCATACAGGGACACTGTGTCTATGATAAATTGTCGCAACTCTTCACTAACCTCTTTTAACTCACTTTTGGTTAATCTCCGTAAATCTGAAGGGTTCTGAATCGTCTGAAGAAGTGATCCGAATTTTTTTTTCATGTCTTTGCTCCTCGTCGTCGCCTGCAAACTAAAAGGTTCTCATTACAAAGTGTTCAGCAGGCTTATTTATTCTTACAAAAGTACGGATAATAAACTCACAGTATTCATTTGATTATTTTTTTCTTATCCCTTGCTCTCCTTTCTTTTTTCCATTAAATTACTATATTGAACTATTCTTTACTTTTTTAATTACCATATTCATGAATTTCAGGATAAAAAACTCCTTTTTTGTTATTGTGGCGGCCCTTTTATGGGGCTCTGTCGCTTGCCAGCAAAGCAATTCTTCAAATGAAAGTTGCGACACTTATACCGAATTGCCCGACCCTACTGCCGATACTTCTGCAGATTGGTCTAGTGTTAAGAACGACTTACATGCTTCTTTTGCAACGATTGATAAGCGATTTTCAAAATCAGTAAGCCCACAAATTGAGAAAGAAAACAAACATAAAATCGAAGGCTGGAAAGGAGAAAAGCTTTCTGCTCAGGTCCTTTTATGGACCACGGAAGATATTGAAAGCGTAAGCTTCCAGTTTTCTGAATTCAAAGGCCAAAATGGGAACTTGAATTCTGATATTGCAAAAGCACGTTTCGTGCGTTATGTCATGACGGACGAATTTGCCGGAGGGTGCGGACATCGCAAGCCAGAAGATTTTGCAGCTTCTTTAGCCCCGGATGTATTGGATAATGTCAGTTGTATGGATCTTGAAGCTAAGCAGGTGCGCCCCGTATGGATCAGCGTCACTATCCCTTCGGATGCAAGCCCAGGAGAATATACTTCTACTTTAAAAATAGCAGGTAAAGACGTTCCTACACAAGAGTTAGAGCTTGTTTTAGAGGTTATAGATAGAGAGTTGCCTCCTCCTTCTGAATGGACATTTCATTTGGATCAATGGCAGCATCCTTCAGCAGTAGCTAGGGTAGATAGTGTAGAATTATGGAGTGAAGAACACTTTAAGGCCATGAAACCCGTAATGAAGATGCTGGCAGATGCGGGACAAAAAGTTATTACGACGACTCTAAATAAAGACCCATGGAACGTCCAAACTTATGATCCCTACGAGGATATGATTATATGGATAAAGAAAGAGGACGAAAGTTGGGAATATGACTACACTGTATTTGATAAATGGGTGAAATTCATGATGGATTTAGGCATAAAAAAACAAATCAACGCTTATTCGATCGTTCCGTGGAACAATGAGCTTCATTATATAGACGAGGCCTCCGGCGACACCATAAACGTAGAAGCAGATCCTGGCACTCCCGAATTTGAAGAAATGTGGAAGCCTTTCTTAAAAGATTTTTCCGAGCATTTAGATGAAAAAGGCTGGCTGGAAATTACTAATATCGCTATGGATGAAAGAGATAAAGAATCGATGGATATAGCTTTTGCACTTATCGAAGAGGTAGCTCCAAAATTAGGGGTAGCTTTTGCTGACAATCAAAAAACATATCAGCGTTATCCCAATAGTGCAGATGTAAGTGTATCTGCCAATGACCCGTTTGATGAAAAAGACTTAGAAGATCGTAAAAGCAGAGGTGTAATTTCCACCTTTTATATCTATTGTGGTAACGAATTTCCCAATCAATTTACTTTTTCAGATCCTGCAGAAGCTACTTACCTTGGTTGGTATGCCTTAGCCGGTAACTTTGATGGATTCCTCCGTTGGTCCTTCAACTCTTGGGTTAAAGATCCGCTTTTGGATTCGAGATTCAGAACTTGGCCTGCTGGAGATACTTATACCGTTTATCCAGATGCGCGCAGCTCTATACGTCACGAACGTACTGTGGAAGGGATCCAAGATTTTGAAAAAGCAAAGATTATTCGCCAACAACTCATTGATCAAGGAAGGTTGGAAGAAGTAGAAACGCTTGATAATGCTATAAGGAAATTAAAATCTCCAAAACGGAAAAGTGGTTGGAATGACGATTTAAATGCTGCTAAAAATCTATTAAACGAGATATCTAAAAAATTATAAGAAGTTAGCCCAAGAATGAGTACAAGAAGAGATTTCTTAAAAAAAGCAGGAATGCTGGCCGGAAGCACTGCATTATGTGGCACGCTTCCTTCTTCTATTAAAAGAGCTATGGCCATCAACCCCAACGTAGGAAGTACTTTTTACGATGCGGAACATGTGGTCTTTTTAATGCAGGAAAATCGTTCATTCGATCATTGTTTCGGCACTTTGCAAGGCGTACGCGGGTTTAACGATCCCCGTGCCATTGATCTTCCAAATAAAAACAAAGTATGGCTTCAAAGTAACCGGAAGGGAGAGACTTATACGCCTTTCCGGTTAAATATGAAAGACACAAATTCCACTTGGATGGGAAGTCTTCCACACTCTTGGGAAAATCAGGTAGACGCAAGGAACCAGGGAAAATACGACAATTGGTTGAACGCAAAGCAGCCTGCAAATAAAGAGTTTCGAGAAATGCCTTTTACCCTCGGCTATTATAACCGGGAAGATATTCCTTTTTATTATGCTTTTGCAGATGCCTTTACAGTGTGTGATCAACATTTTTGCTCATCCTTGACAGGTACTACGTCCAATCGCATGTTTTTTTGGACAGGTAAGATAAAAGACAAAACGGGATCACCAGCGTGGGTGCGCAATTCGGATATCGGTTACAACAAAGAAGTAAATTGGAAAACATTTCCCGAACGGTTAGAAGAACATAACATTTCCTGGAAAGTCTACCAAAATGAACTAAGCGTCCAAACAGAACTAAAAGGCGAAGATTCTAGTCTTTTAGCAAATTATACAAATAACAACCTCGAGTGGTTTTCTCAATACAATGTCCGGTTCTCCCCTGGACACTATAATTTTCTGATGAAAACAGAAAAGGAACTGAAAGATAAAATAAACGAACTACAAAACAAGCTAAAAAACGATGCCGCCAATGCGGAACTGAAGAATAAAGTAGAAGAATTAGAAAAAAAACATACGCATATACGCAAAGCGGTAGAGAAATGGAGCCCAGAAAATTTCGACAATTTAGATCCGATAGCTAAAAACCTGCATAACAAAGGACTATCTACCAATCACAAGAAGCCGGATTACCATGAAACTGAACTGCTCACTTATACAGATGAGGAGGGAAAGGAGAAAACACTGAAAGCTCCGAAAGGCGATATTTTTCATGAGTTTAGAAAAGATATAGAAAACGGAAAGCTTCCAGCTGTTAGTTGGTTAGTAGCTCCTGAATATTTTTCCGATCACCCTTCGGCACCCTGGTATGGAGCATGGTATGTGTCCGAAACTTTGGATATATTGACTAAAAATCCGGAAGTTTGGAAGAAAACAATTTTTATTTTGAATTATGATGAAAATGACGGTTTTTTTGATCACATCCCTCCATATGTTGCTCCAAACCCAAAAGATATTACCACAGGGAAAACCTCAAAAAATATAGACTCTTCCGATGAGTTCGTCACCTTGGAAGAGGAAGTAGAAAAAAAAGGAGTAACCGAAGAGTGGGCAAGAGAAAGCCCTGTTGGCCTGGGGTACAGAGTACCTTTAATCGTAGCTTCTCCCTGGTCCCGCGGCGGCTGGGTAAATTCGGAACTTTGCGATATCACCTCTACTTTGATGTTTTTAGAAAAATTCTTGAATAAAAAATTCAACCTCAATATAAAAGAAGAAAATATCAGTTCGTGGCGCAGGACTATTAGCGGAGATCTAACTTCTGCTTTTCGCCCATATAATGGCGAAAAAATAAATTTCCCAGAGAAGATAGAGAGGAATGCTTTTATGAAAAGCATACACGAAGCTAAAAACAAGCAATTACCTAAAGGGTATCAGAACCTAAGTGAAAAACAAATAAAAGACATCAATAAAAACCCACGGCAGACTTCATATATGCCGGGACAAGAAAAAGGAATCCGCGCATCAAACGCCTTGAAATATGAGTTGCAGGTAAGTGAAGAGTTAAAACCCGGACAAGAAGCCTTCTCATTAACTTTTGAGGCAGGTAGTTCTCTTTTTGGTGAAGAGAGTTTAGGTACTGCTTATAATGTTTATGCCCCTGGAAAATTCAAACAGCCCACAAAGAAGAACGAACAAGAGTTTTCACCTGTTAAAACGTGGAGCTTTGCAACAGAAGCAGGTGATAAAGTGACATATGATTGGAAACTTTCTGATTTTAAAGATCAACAATATCACTTGAGAGTATATGGCCCAAATGGTTTTTACAGAGAATATAAAGGTTTACCAGACAATTTTTTGAACGTGGAAACTAAATACTCTCTTAAAGAGAGAGATAAAAGAGCAAATATTATTTTAGAATTGCACAACTCTAACAAGGCAAACAGTGTAGAATGCGTTATAAAAAATACAGTATATGCTGATGAAACCTTTACGGAAACGATACAGCCCGAAACAACCCAACGTATTGTCTTCGATACAAGTAAAGCGTACAATTGGTATGATCTGGAAGTGAAAATCCAAAATAATCCGAGTTATTTACGCAGATTTGCAGGGCGGGTAGAAACCGGACAAGCCACAAAAACTGATCCCTATATGGGAGGACTTTTATAAGGGTAAGGCAATTCTTTTTGTCAAACCTACTTTTGCAGGATATAGAGCATTGATAAAGATATAAATTTAATGTCCTTAATAAGCAAGCAAAATATTTGAATATCAGCATCTATACCTATACTTTTGTATGTATATGAACAAATAATTTAACAATATGGAAAATTTAGATGGTTTAGTAAGTGATTGGGAAAAATTTAAAAGTGGATTCTTAAATATGCTCCCTTCTCTTATTTCCGCAATTGTATCTGCATTTCTTATTTTGGTGATTGGTCTATGGGTAATACGTCTCATCACCCGCCTTTTTCATAAAATACTGAATAAAAATGATTTGGATGTTTCCGTAAAATCATTTTTGGGAAAGCTCGTCAATTGGGGTCTGAAAATTCTTTTATTTATCGTGGTAATAAGCCAATTGGGGGTCCAAACATCCAGTTTTATTGCTATGATCGGTGCCGCCGGTTTAGCTGTAGGTTTAGCTTTACAAGGTTCATTGGCAAACTTTGCCGGAGGGGTTTTGATTTTAGTTTTCAGACCTTTTAAAGTAGGTGATTATATTGCTGCTTCCAATGGTCCGGAAGGAACAGTAGCTTCCATTGATATCTTTCACACTCGATTGGTCACTCCCCAAAACCAACAAATCGTAGTCCCTAACGGTGAGTTATCTAACAGCAATATCACCAATTACTCGTTTTTTGATACGCGAAGGACGTGGTTTGATATTAAAGTATCTTATGACACAGATTTAAATCAAGCGAAAAATGTTTTATTAGAAGTTGCAAAAAAGCACCCTTCGGCCCTAAAATCTCCTGCTCCTGAGGTGGTCGTAGCAGAGATAGGTGAACATGCCATTAACCTGTCTGTTCGTGTCACGGCTAAGAGTTCGGACTTTTGGAGTATGCTTGAAGACTTATATATAGATTGCAAAAAAGCATTGGACGCTGCAGGAATAGATATGCCTTATCAACAATATGATGTACATTTAGTAAATAAACCAAATACATCCCTCTAATCAAAATATAAAGTCAAACACACAGCTGCTTTTTCAGAGTGTGCTGTGTGTTTTTTTAAATCAGGCCTTTTTCTCTCTTTTTGAATAAAGTATCTAATATGACAGCGATCGCCCCATCTCCTGTTACATTGCATGCTGTGCCGAAACTGTCCATCGCAATATACAAAGCGATCATGAGTGCCTGATTTTCTGAATCAAACCCCAACATACTCGCGATAATACCTATCGCTGCCATAATGGCTCCCCCTGGAACACCCGGTGCAGCTATCATAGCAATACCGAGCATAAAAATAAATCCCGTCATTTGCAAAAAATCTATAGACATCCCTTGCATAAGCATCAACGCAACGACACAAGCTACTATTTTAAGTGTACTCCCCGCTAAATGGATCGTAGCACAAAGTGGCACGCTGAAACTTGCTATATCTTCATCTACACCGATAGCTTTAGCTTGTTTTAAAGTAACCGGAATAGTAGCCGCAGAAGATTGGGTACCTAAAGCCGTAAAATATGCTGGCAACATTCCTTTCAGTAAACGGAAAGGATTTTGACGGGAGACAGCTCCTGCAATAACAAATAACAGCACCAATATTCCTATATGAATAAGGAAAATGACACCAATTATTTTAACAAAGACATTCAAGATAGTAGCTACGGTACCTGAATAAGCCATATCATAAAAGATGCAAAAAATAAATATGGGTAATAACGGAATGATTAATTTTTCAATCAAAAAGTTAATAATTCCCTCGAAATCTATGGCGACATTTTTCAAATAGGTTCCCTCGATACGCGACAATCCAATCCCAATCATGAATGCAAAAACCAAACCGGATAGAACGTCAAAAAAAGGCTCAAATTCGATTCTAAAATAAGATGTAAGTTTTTGCGCTTCATCTGGCACGGTTACATTTTGTATATGCCCTTGCAGTAATTCCGGAAATATATTAACACTGATAAAATAAGAAGACAAGCCGGAAAAAATCGTAGAACCATAAGCTATGGCTACTGTAGCCAATAATAAATTACCAGCTTTTTTCCCTAATCTCGCTATAGAAGGCACGATCAAGCCTACTATAATTAGCGGAATAATAAATTGCAATAGCTGATCAAATAAAAAGTTAAAAGTAGCCACTACTCTGCCGAACCATTCCGGAAGATATAGACCCAAAGCAATCCCTAAAATAATAGCAATAATAACTTTGAAAAGTAAATTATCGGTTAGCTTTTTCATTCGTACACAATAAAATTTATATCGTAAAAGATAGAGTTCACCATCCAAAAGAGTTTACACATTATCAAAAGACCATCTTATATAATTGATGCTTTTTGATTCAGCAAGATACATTTTTTCATAATATGTTTTAATAAACAAAACTTCATCTGAGAGGTTGGAAGAATATAAATTATTTGTAAAACAGTGTAAATGTGCTCCAAAAGCATTCAACTGCTCCATACTTGATTCGTA
>JAJYRG010000029.1 GCA_021794195.1 Bacteroidota bacterium | reverse complement strand
TTCATACTTTTGACCGCAAAAGTATGCGCAAAACTCGTCGCTTAAAATCTTTGCCTTTACGGATTGTGGGTATGCTCTTTTTCTGCTATCGGCAAATATTTGTCAGGCGACCTTTTTCGGTCAGGAAGGGTCTGTGCTTTTTTTGTAACTGGTTATTTGTGACTCGTGGCAATTTGAATGGTTCTTTGGTCTGAGATTTCCCTTTTTTTCCTGCAGAACCTTACAAAATTTGTTGTCATCCGAGCCTGTCGAGGGATCTCAAAGTTACAGAGTCGTAACTATCCTTAACGTACTACAGTAAAACACGGTTTCTTCCTTTTTGGTTTGAGATTTCTCATTCCATTCGAAAAGACAATCTGGGTAGTTTCGTGAAGCGTCTTTTGGCTTTAAGCAGGAATTGAAACTAGAAGTAACACATCCCGATCTAGCCCTTCGGCATGAGGGGGCTTTGCGTTAAGAAAACACGAATACTTCCAGTATTTTAGGCCAAAAACTGTCTGAGCTCGAAGAGTGAGTTTTTTTGGCAGCAACGATTATTCGTGTTTTTAGCTAAAAGGACCCTAAGCCTTGACCTTTTGGTCCTTTTGTGTCAAGACAAAAGGACTAGGCCTCTGCGGCTAATGAGCAGACCCCCATAAAGGAAACAATACGGCAAACAGAATATGTCGCTCTTCCAGAGCTAAATTAGGTTCGACGTTACGTAGCCGTCTCAAAAACCAGGCATCATGGCTAAGCACGGGCCTTGCGGAGCTGATGCAACCGATATAATGACGCGTTTTTTGTGTTTTCTATCCTTTTGAGGCAGGCTCGTTAGTCAAATATACGGGGAGAGAATACAGTGTATCTGCATTCCAAAAAAGAAAAACTCTAAATAAAAAAGCAGTAACTGTATGTTTCGGCCAACATGCTGTTACTGCTTTAAAATATTTTAAAACTTTGTTTGGTAAAAACTAATTACCGCACGACGCTTCCATTTTCCAGTGGATTTTCAGGTATTACGAACTGCAGTTTACCCTGCGTATCTTCGGCCATCAATATCATGCCCTGAGATTCTACGCCTCTTATTTTCCGGGGCTCTAAATTCAGCAGCACGCAGACCTTTTTGCCCGGTAATTCTTCCGGTTTGAAAAACTCCGCTATGCCTGAAACAATAGTGCGTTGATCAATTCCGGTATCCACAGTTAATTTTATCAGCTTTTTTGTTTTTGCTATTTTTTCGGCATTTAATATGGTTCCCAAACGGATATCCATCTTTTGAAATAAATCAAAAGAAATGTTTGGCTTTTGTTCCGGGAGAGAAGATTCCTGGCTTTTTTCTTTCGCCTTAGCCAGTTTTTCCAATTGCCTATCCACTTGTTCGTCTGTTACTTTTTCAAATAATAAAATGGGGTTATTTACTATATGTCCATTGGGGAGGAGCGAATCTTTTCCTGCATCTTCCCAATCTCTAGGAATATCGCCTAACATATCAAACATTTTTTCCGCTGTTTTGGGTAAAAACACTTGTGAAGTTAGGGCTAAATTAGCCATAAGCTGGGCAGAAACGTACAATACAGTTTTCACCCGCCCTTCGTCCTCTTTAATTTTTTTCCAGGGTTCTTCATCTGCTAAATACTTATTCCCCAGCCTTGCTAAGTTCATAAACTGGGCGAGTGCCTCTCTGAACTTGTAATTTAAAATAGCCTGGCTGATTTTTTGAACAAGAGTTGTCGCCGTTGTCAAAGCATGTCTATCTTCCCCTGTCAGGTCACTGCCCTTTTCAACGACTCCGTCGAAGTACTTATGGCTCAATACCATCACCCTGTTGACAAAATTCCCTAAAATTGCCACTAATTCATTGTTCACTTTTGCTTGATAATCCTTCCAGGTAAACTCGCTGTCAGAAGTCTCAGGCAATATAGAGGTCAATACATAACGCAGCTCATCCTGTTTATTTGGAAATTCATCCAAATACTCATGTAACCAAACGGCGTGATTCTTAGAAGTAGAAAGTTTATCTCCTTCTAAATTAAGGAACTCATTTGCAGGGATATTATCCGGCAAAATATATTCCCCTTGCGCATGTAATATAGTTGGGAAAATAATACAATGGAACACAATATTATCTTTGCCGATAAAATGTATTAAATGCGATTCATCTTCTTTATTTTCCTGTTTTTTCCAATAATCCTCCCAGTTCTTTCCCGTATCCAACGCCCATTGCTTAGTCGCAGATATATAGCCTATAGGGGCGTCTAACCATACGTATAGCTTCTTTCCTTTAGCTTCTTTTAAAGGAACATCGACTCCCCAATCCAAGTCCCGGGTCATCGAACGGGGCTGAAGCCCTGACTTTAACCATGATTGACACTGTCCGAATACGTTCGTTTTCAGATGTTCTTTTTTATCTTTAAGCAGCCATTCTTCTAACCAAGGCTGGTATTTATCTAAGGGCAGATACCAATGCGTTGTTTCTTTCAACACAGGCGTTTTACCACTCAAAATGGATCTGGGGTTCACCAATTCAGTAGGACTTAGAGAAGATCCACATTTTTCGCATTGGTCTCCATAAGCACCTTCCGCCCCGCAGTTCGGGCAAGTACCTGTGATATATCTATCCGCTAAAAACTGATGGTATTCTTCATCGTAATACTGCTTGGAAGTGTTTTCAATGAATTCCCCTTTGTTGTAAAGACTAAGGAAGAACTCCTGGGAAAGATCATGGTGTATCTTTTCAGAAGTACGGTGATATATATCGAAAGCAATGCCAAATTCTTCAAAAACTTTTTTTATCCCTTGGTGATATTTATCAATTATCGCTTCTGGAGTCGTCCCTTCTTTTTTTGCTTTGATGGTAATTGCTGCGCCGTGCTCATCCGATCCGCAAACATAGACTACATCTTTGTGATTAAGACGTAAAAACCTAACAAATAAATCGGCTGGAATATATGCTCCCGCTAAATGACCGATATGAATGGGCCCATTTGCATAAGGAAGCGCAGAAGTAATAGTGTATTTATCGTGTAATGTGTTATTCAATTGAATCCTGTTTTTATGTAAAAACAAATTTAAGTGATATATTTCGAACTTGCGCAAATATAATTTATATTTAGTAGATAGTTTGGATTGAATCATGAAAAAACCCGAAAAATTAAAAAAGGGAGATAAAATAGCCTTAGTGTGCCCGGCCAGTCAGCTACGTACAAACCTAAAAACTGCGAAAAAAGTTTTCGAAAGGTGGGGATTAGAGGTTATACTGGGGAAAACAATTCATTCAAACTTCGGGACCTTTTCGGGAAATGATGAAGAACGCCGGCAAGATCTGCAATTTTTTTTAGATGATCCGCAGATTAAAGCCGTTTTTGCCGCCCGCGGAGGATACGGCACAGTACGTATTATAGACAGGCTTAACTTCGACGTTTTTTTAAAAAATCCAAAATGGCTGATTGGATTTAGTGATATTACCGTTTTACACAGTCATTTGCATCGGGTTTTTGATATTTGTTCTATCCATGGGCAAATGCCCGGAGCTTTTGACGACAGTAGCGGAGCTGCTCTCGATTCATTACACACATCTTTATTCGGTCACGATCTCCATTATCAATACTCCTCCTTTTCTACTTATAACCGATCGGGTAACGTTTCGGGTATCATTATCGGTGGAAATTTAGCTATTTTGCATTCTCTTATCGCTTCGGAATCGGATATGGATTATTCAAATAAAATATTATTCATAGAAGATGTAGGCGAAAAAGTGTATAATATTGATCGCATGATGTGGACATTAAAAAGGGCAGGTAAACTCGATCGTTTAAAGGGTTTATTAGTAGGTGGTTTTACCGATTTAAAAATCTCGGAACCTGCATTCAATATGGATTATCAAGAGGTTATTTACGAAAAAATACAAGAATACAAGTATCCGGTGGCGTTTGATTTCCCTGCCGGACATATTGCAGATAACAGAGCTATTATTCATGGATCTATGGTTGACCTGTCAGTTGTAGATCACAATATTTCATTAACTTTTAAACAATAAAATCACACATGGCAGCACTTTCACCTTTATCAAAGCAAAAAAATTTCGGTCTTTTAGTTTTCAGAATAGCTATAGGAGCCATCATGCTTATTTTTCACGGATACCCCAAGCTGATTGGCGGACCAAGCACCTGGGAAGGTGTTGGGGGCTCTATGGGGTATTTGGGCATCAACTTTCTCCCGGTATTCTGGGGCTTCATGGCTATGGCAATAGAGCTCGTAGGAGGCCTCCTCATAATCTTAGGGTTATGGCATCGGCCCGCCTCTTTTTTATTAATGTTGACTATGATTGTTGCATATATACACCATACGGCAGCGGGCGATGGTTGGGGCGTAGCAGAAAAGCCTTTTATATTAATTTTTGTATTTTTTGTCATGATATTTACCGGCCCCGGAAAATACAGTGTAGATAAAAGATAGTTCAAACACTTATTACAAAAAACCGTTTCTGTGTTTGATCCTGAAACGGTTTTTCTATTCTGGTCAAGAAGCTAACTATCTATAAATTCAGTTTTTATTGGGTGAACAAGGTTTTGACACCTTTTTAAATGAGCTATACCTTGTATCCATTCATACATAAACTGTCATCACATTTATAATCTTGGAAAGCTTCAATGTATTGAGGCATTTATGGGGGCGGCATTGTCATTCTATATGGAGACAAAAACAACTGTACCGGACGATAGGTGTCTTTCCGTACCCTATTATATGTTAGCGGCGGCGTCCTGCAAAGCAATTAACAAATCGAAACAAGCTAACAGTGGACTGAAAAGCAGCTATCAAAGGGCTTTTGAAGGCCACAGACCGATAAGAATCAACTTTCGATAAGCCCTTGGTTATTTCCCTTTTGAACGTAAGGGGTAAAAAACCCATAGCGTAAAACAGCTGTTTCGCCAGTAGAAACAGCTTCTATTATATGTTTTCCCTAAAAAACCCGGGCGTGCCAACTGTCTTTAAAAGGTAAATTCCATTTAGTCTTCATTTCTTCAGAGGTGGTGACAGTATTGTTATACACTATAGTTTTTTCGGTCACTTTGCCCGACTTGATCAAGCTTTCAAAATCTTTCTTATCTGTTTGCTTTAAGCGCCCCCTCTCATCTTGGTAAGCTACCCTATACCTATCAAAAAGTGAAATATTGTATTGTTTCTCAATCTCTTTTAAAAAAGCCACCGATTTGTCAATCGAACAGCCTGATGCAGAAACCTCACTTTCATTGACTTCAAAAATGACAAAAAGGTTATCCCGTATGTAACCTTTTCCCGCTAATGAACTTCCATGCGCATTCCATCCTAACGTAAAAACATCGATTTTGTCTGTTATTTCACTGACTTCTTTATCCGTCAAAAACCGATCTGCTTGATATATCCACACTTTTGCCATAATACATTCTGTTTTAATAAGGATAATAAGGAGAAATCATGAGATAAACAATGACTCCGGTCACAGATACATAGAGCCAAAGGGGAAAGGTTATTCTTGCTATTTTTTTATGACGTTTGTACGCTCCCAAGACACCTCTGAAAAAGGTGATTAATACGAAAGGAATCATAATGATAGAACATAAAATATGTGTAATTAATATAAAAAAATACACATAACGAAGTCCTCCTTCCCCTCCATAGGGAGTAGAATCGGAAGTCATATGATAAGCGACATAAAGCGTCAAAAATATTGCTGAAAGCACAAAGCAGGTTTGCACGAGCCGCACATGCAATCTAACTTTTCTGTTTTTTATCGCCCAGACAGCGGTCAACAATAAAATGGAGGTTATCCCATTTATTGTTGCGTAAATAGGGGGTAAAAAATAAAGTGGTTTTACATCAAAACCTAACTCTCTGAGATTGACGCCAAACAAGGCGGCCACAACCAGCGGTATCACAATAGAAAGTGTTATGATCCATCTGTTATACTTTTTTTTAACTAAATATTTATCCATGACTTCTTATTTAGCTTTTTCTATTTTCCTGATTTCGATGTTCTTCAATGACAAGCACTTTCACTTCATCGACTAACCGTTCGAACTCAGTTTTTTGTTCTCCCTTGTAAATTCCCCGGATCCTATGCTGACTATCGATTAATAAAAACACATTTTCAATAAAAAAAACATCTTCATCATTCGGACTCGGAAAAACATCTATAAAAAGCTCCTTTTTTGCAAACTCAAAAATATCTTTAGATGGCGCCGTCACTACTTCCCAATTTTCATGATTTTCGGGAGATAAAGGCGTTGTAAAAGCTTTTAACTCTTCGGGCGTATCCCGGGCATCGACAGAAATAGATATCACTTTTATTTTTTTATTTCTCACGAATTTTTCAGAAAGATCTTTTGCCTGCGCTAAGTTATCACGCGAAAAGTGTTTATCATTTTTATAAAAAAAATGTAAAGCGTATACACTCGTATCATTTGAAAAAAGGCGGATAGGTTTTCCTTCCAAATTGTCAAACGATATCTCGTCTATTTTATGCGCTTCACTCTTGTCTACGTTTTCGCTTGCTTGCTTTTCTTCCTGACTGGGGATATATTGTCCACCAAATACGGGTAAACTCAAATAAGAGTTCGACCCTGTTTTATTTATCGTAATAAATAAAAACCCCGGCACGAAAAGAATGACGACCAGGGCTGAAATTTTCTTTAAAGTACTCTTTGGCTTTGCCATGCTTTTCTATTGCGTCCAAAGCTCCCAGATATGGTACACTCCTTTTAAATAATTGCCTTCTATTAATACTAATATGGTAATGTACGCCATTAATGCAATAGGCATTATCCCTAAACAGAGTTTGAATGCCATATTTTCAAATTTCAAATGCATGAAATAGGCAATGATATAAAATGCTTTGGCAATGGTCAAGACTATATATATAATGATCACTGCAGGGCCTTTAGATATAATACCTGTATGTACAAAGCCTAAAGCGATAATAAACTCAAGTGCAGTTAACCCTAGTAAAACGAAAAACACTCTCCATATAGTCTTTGGTGTCATCTCCGCTTCTTCCTGGTCTTGCACATCTATTGCTTCGTTATTTTGATAATTTTTCATGATTATATTTCTTTGAGGCGTTAAAATTAAATTAAATAAAAGAAAGTAAAGACAAACACCCAAACCAGATCCACAAAGTGCCAATACAACCCTACTTTTTCAACCATGAGGTAATGTCCCACTCTTTCATAAGTATTATTTATCGTTCTGATAAGAACAATAATGAGTAGAATCAAACCGATAGTTACGTGAACTCCATGGAAACCTGTAATGGCAAAAAACAAACTTGAAAACTGTTTGGCCGAAACCAATGATATGTCCCCTGTAAAATAAGGTTGCAGAGTTTCAGCTATTTGCGCTCCTTCCATACTATCTGCCGGAGTTCTACCAAACCAAAAGCCCATGTGATTGAGGTGGGTCCACTCAATAGCTTGACATCCTAAAAAGCAGAGTCCTCCCAAGACAGTCCACAGCAGCCATTTTACGACCTCAGGCTTCGAATTCCGATGCCCTGCTTCTACGGCTAAAACCATGGTTACTGACGACATAATCAAAATAAATGTCATAATTCCCACAAAGACCAGAGGTTGTCCTGAGTCTGCGATCAATGGCACAGATTGGAAAATTTTATCCGCATCCGGCCAAGTAAGGTGTGCATAACGCTGTGCACCGTAAAACACTAAAAAACCCGTAAATGTCAGCGCATCTGAAGCTAAGAAAAACCAAATCATGATCTTTCCATATTCTAATTTGAAGGGCGACTTTCCTCCGTTCCACGGACCCGTTTTTACCCGGTCTAATTCTTTAAGATTGGTACTCATATTTTTTGATTATGCGGTTTATTGATACAAAAGTAAAAAAACATATAAATAAATCCAGATTATGTCAAGGAAATGCCAGAAAATCACGGCTAATTCCATTCTATAAAGATTCCTTATATACGGAATCTTGCGGCTTACTCCTATTAAACACCGTATTAGCACCAAGAGCCCTCCAATAATGTGTGCCAAGTGCATACCGGTAAATATATAAACAAAAGATTGTGAAGCGTTAGTGTTGATAAAATAAATTCCGCGGTCTATTAAAACCGACCAAGCATGTAACTGCAAAACAAAAAACAATACGCCCAACACGATAGTAGCGAGAAGGAAAGTCTTTTGTTTTGCAAACTCTTCCTTTTTTACGGCTTTATTTGCAAAATGTATAGTTACGCTGCTTAATACAATAACGATTGTACTGTATATAAAAGCAGAAGGAAGTATCGTTTTTATCCCTTTATCCACTCCACTTGCTGTATATACAATAAAAGCACTGGACAGAGAAGCAAATAGCATGAACATCCCGATCATACTCAGCCAAAGAGCGAACTTTTGGGCTCTATGTGTTCTGAAAATTTCTTCTTTATTTATTTCCATGTACATTGTAAATATTATTAGGATAATGCAACAAAATCAAACAACAATACCAATTGACTTATGGGCAGATATATAAATGAAATAAACATAAGCATTTTTGCTGTAGATACGGTCATCTTTTTCAGGTGAACATATCCGTACCAGGCAAAAATCAATCCTCCTATCAAAGAAAGGATAGTAAAGTAAATTCCCCCAAAACCAAAATATAAAGGTAAGAATCCCGCCGGGATCATAACCGCGCAAGATAGGAATAAGATAAATGCTGAACCTTTATCTGCTTTTGTTGTAGGTAACAGCCGAAACCCTGCTTTTTTGTAATCGCTATCCGAAACCCAGGCAATAGACCAAAAATGCGGGAACTGCCATAAAAATTGGATGAAAAACAAAATCAAAGGAATAATAACAATCGCCGAAGCATTTGTTTGACTGTACATTGCTAAATCATCTTGTGTAAATGCAGCGTAATACCCGATCAACGGAGGCAAAGCGCCTGGGAAAGCTCCTACAAAAACAGCTATAGGAGATTTTTGCTTTAAAGGGGTATACGCAAATGCATACAATAGCAATGAAAAAACTGAAATAAAACCAGCGACAAAATTAAGATGGAGAAGGACAAGTGTTCCACCTATCCCCATCAACAAACACAACACCAAAGCCTGCCCTGTAGTCATTCGACCCGCCGGCAACGGCCTATCCGCTGTTCGTTTCATCAGTTTATCTAAATCTTTCTCTATGATTTCGTTAAAACCACTTGCAGATGCCGTTACTAAGAACCCACCGAGGATAAGTATCAACCAATTCCACCAAATAATGTCTCCCTGCTGACGTGCTCCGATAAGAAACGAAATGGAAGCAGAAAAAACAACGGTAATGGTCAATCTAAATTTCACCAATTTAGCAAAATCAGAAATAAAAGCCTTTACCGATTTTTTCGTGCTATCTTTTTTAATAGCTATATCGTCTTGAATATACATAGTTTACCTAAAATAAATTTATTCGTTTGAGCTTATTCATTAACAGCATCAAATAATAATGTGCTCCGAATAATAAACTCGCCAAAATCAAATGCGTTGTTTGCAAAAATGCAGGAACATCATATCTCGCCAAAAATATTCCGGATAACATTTGCAATCCTGCCAAACCCAAAACTATCCATGCAAAGATACTCTGCTTAGAATGGGGGTTGAACCGATTTTTAACAAGCAGAAACAATACAATAATCAATGCAAATGAAAAATAGCCAAAAAAGCGATGCATTGTAAAAATCTCTCCACTCAAATCTATCCAATCCGCCCGACGCTCACCTGCATAATTAAGGGCATCTATTACTTCCCTTACTTCTGTTCCAAAAACTACTTGAACAAGAAATATAAGCAGCGATAAAACTGCCAACGGTTTCACTCCTTTAAAAGTGTGATTCACCAATATTCTAGAATCTCTCAAGGTCGTAGCTTTAAAATACGTGTAAATACTGATCCCTACAATAATCAAAGCCAACAGCATGTGTACCGTTATTACCCAAGGTGTAAGGTTTGTAGAAACCACTATAGAACCCAGCCATCCCTGAAACATAACGAGTAATAAATTAACCACGCTCAAAACAAAAACAGAAACTTTCGTTTTAACATACGTGAGTGCAAACAAAGCCGAAAGGATTAAGAAAAATCCAGACATTACCCCCACCAATCTATTAAAGTATTCTGTCCATGTTTTCGCAGCATTAAATTCCTCATGCTGTTTTATAGATTCATCATGCCGGATTTGATCTGCTTTTTCAGGGAATCCCAACTTTTCGATAATATTCGCAAAACGAATATTTTTCTTTACCCGCCCGTCTATATACTCCTGCTCATACCCCGGCGGCAATTGCGACGCATGTGTAGGCGGAATTACTCTATTAAAACAAGTCGGCCAATCCGGACATCCCATTCCTGAACCTGTGCTTCTGACAATACCTCCTGCAGCAATCACCAAAAACAAAGCGATTATGGTAATTAGATTTACTCTTATAAATCTTTTTTCTGCATTAGAATGCATTGACAGAAAATTTATTTAACCTCGTACCTATAACAACAACTCACAGCGTGCAGGTGAGTTTATGACTCACTCTCCACCCTATTATTCTCTTTATTCCATTCTTTTTGAATCTTAATGGCTTCCTCATTATCATGGAAATCCTGTAAAAGATTCGAACTCATTGTTTCTGAATGAGGAACGGTCTGTGGGATAAAGTCATCCGGATGACCGGGCTTACTATAATCATAGGGCCAACGATACACTGTCGGAATTTCTCCTTCCCAGTTTCCATGAATATGTTTTACCTCTGTTGTCCACTCCAAGGTAGTAGCTCTCCAAGGATTCTTGCTGGCTTTTTTACCATTTCTCATGGAGTAGAAGAAGTTCCACACAAAAGCAATCTGTGCCAATCCGGCGATTACAGCTGCCCATGTAATTAATATGTTAACAGAAACCCATTTTTCCATAAAAGGGAATTCTGTAAATGCATAATACCTACGCGGCACGCCATCTATCCCCATAAAGTGCATCGGGAAGAACACTAAATATGCGCCTATGAAAGTGAGCCAAAAATGTATATAACCCAGCTGATTGTCCAGCATTCGCCCGTATAACTTCGGATACCAATGATAAACAGCGGCCAACATTCCAAACATAGAAGCCGAACCCATCACAAAGTGAAAGTGTGCGACAATAAAGTAGGTATCGTGAATTTGAATATCAATGGTCGCATTTCCGGTAAACAAGCCTGTAAGACCACCAGATATAAAGAAAGAAACCATTCCTATAGCAAACAACATAGCTGGAGTAAATCTTATATTTCCCCGCCACAACGTAGCCGTATAGTTAAATGCTTTTACCGCAGAAGGTATCGCAATAATTAATGTCGTGAGCATGAAAACCCCACCTAAGAATGGGTTCATTCCCGTCACAAACATGTGGTGCCCCCACACAATTACAGAGAGCACTGCAATCGCCATCAATGAATACACCATAGCGTGGTAACCGAAGATGGGTTTACGTGAATTTATCGAAAGCACTTCCGAAACTATACCGAAAGCAGGCAAAATAGCAATATAAACTTCAGGGTGGCCTAAGAACCAGAATAAATGCTCGTATAAAATAGGAGATCCTCCTTCATTAGGCAGAATTTCTCCTCCTATCACCAAGTCGGAAAGATAAAAAGAAGTGCCGGCAGAACGGTCAAAAAACAAAAGGACCACGGCCGAAACGAGTACAGGGAAAGAGACTAACCCTACAATAGCGGTAATAAACAAAGACCATATGGTCAGCGGCATTTTCCATAAGTCCATCCCTTTGGTTCTCATATTCAGTATGGTACTGATATAATTCACTCCTCCCAAAATTTGAGAGATAATAAACATAAAAATACTCAGCAACCACATGGTAGTTCCTAAACCGGATCCTGAAATAGCTGTAGGAACGGCCGAAAGAGGTGGATATACTGTCCATCCTGCCGCCGCGGGCCCACTTTCTACAAAGAAAGAGGCTGTCATCACCACACAGGAACCTAAGAAAAACCAATAAGACAGCATATTCACAAAAGGTGCGGCCATGTCTCTCGCCCCTATCTGTAAAGGAATCAATAGGTTACTAAAAGTACCGGAAAGCCCGGCTGTAAGTACGAAAAACACCATTATGGTTCCGTGAATAGTCACGAGAGCCAGATAAAAATCGGGTTTTATACGTCCCCCTTCTGCCCACTTACCCAGAAAAAACTCCAATACCGGAAAATCCTTATCCGGCCAAGCTAATTGTATCCTAAATAAAATAGATAATAATAATGCAAAAAATGCCATTATGATTGCAGTAATCAAAAACTGCTTTGCAATCATTTTATGATCCGTACTGAAAACATACTTTTTGATAAAAGATTGTTTTTCTTCATGGGAATCTTGAAATGATGCTTCTGGCGTTATAGCTGTACTTGACATAATCTTAATATTATTATAATAACACGTATTAATTCAAAGAAGCTGTAGCGCTTTCTTTGGAATCATCCTTGTCTATATTTTCGTTAACACTAAACTCTTTCTTCATATCGTCTGTGAAGAATTTATTCTGTTCATTCAACCATTGCTGATACTCACTTTCAGTTACGACGACTACCTTCTTCTGCATATTGTAGTGACCTGTACCACATATTTTTGCACACAACATGATGAAATCATATTCCGGATCGTCCATTTTCTCACGCATTTCTTCCGTTGTCATAGTGGGTGTAAACTGGAAATAATTCGTCATTCCAGGAACCGCGTTCATCTGAACCCTAAAATCAGGAATATAGAAAGAGTGAATTATATCTTTCGATAAAATATGGAAACGAACAGGGCGATTTACAGGAATCACTATATCGGATGCCCGAAGATCGTCCCAAGCTTTTTTATCATTAAAATCAATACCATACGAGTTGGTCGGTGTGGTCAATTTAAAGTTTCTTTTTCCAAACTCCCCATCTGGTCCCGGGTAACGTACTTGCCAAGAAAACTGTTCTCCTAATACTTCTATTTGTATAGCAGAATTCTTCAAATCCTCCGGAACATCAAATATTCGTTTCCAGATGACAGAACCATATATAATTAAAGAAGTAAGAACGACAAAAGGAACCACCGTCCAAATAATCTCTAATGTATTATTATGCGGGTAAAAAGATGCACGTCTATTCGGTTTTAAGCGATATACATAACTGAAACCTAAAAGAAGGATATGCATCAATACTAATACGATAGTGGTCAGAACAGTAGTCACGATAAACATGGAGTCAATATTCTGTCCATGTTCAGTGGCTGCTTTCCGAAACGACCATTTTCCCCATACTGCGTAAGAATAATACACGCCGGCAAGGAATAAGATCAAAAACACAATCAATAATACTGCCTGGATAGAGTTTTCTTTAATATAGCTATACTTTCCATTCATTACCTGAGTTAGCTTATAAATAGAAAAAATCCTATTGAATATAGCTACTACAGCACTGATGATGATAAATAAGAATATATAGTATACAATGGTCTTAAGGGCTTGAGAAGTAACTGTATCCTCATTATCGTTTTGCGGAGACACGGATGATTTTTCACTTGAAGAAGCCTGCGTTTTGGACTCGTCGCTTCCTTCGTCCACGGCTGCCGTTTCAGCGTCGTCTTCATTTTCTTCAGCGGCCTCTTCGTCAGTTTCTTCATCTCCTTGTTCGGCGTCTTCCGTCTCTTCTTCATCTTGCTCCTCTGCGTCCTCATCTTCTTCATTCGAGGAAGATTGTTCGGTTTGTTCCTGTTCCTGACTATTGTTTGTTTCTGATTGCACCCAAGCAAAGCTCGGTTGGCTAAATGCGATAAAAATCGCCAGAATAAAACTTAAAAACAACTTAAATCTGTTCTGTAGCATATGTTAATTACTTCAAAATACTTAATTCTACTCTTTTTATTTAAACTTGATGATGCAAACTTTCATCTAAAAACGGATGGTTCGCAGGCGCCAGTGAATGTTTACCTAATTTATTAAAAACCAAGAAAACAAACAAGCCAATAAATCCTAACCCAATACCAATCTCAGAAAGTCCAAAACCTCTATTCATTTCCACAGTCCCCGGCATAATCATGATGTAAAAATCCAGCCAGTGACCACAAAGCAATAATATACACACAAACATCATCAATCCTTGTTTCCGCTTTGCATCTCTATCCACCAAAAGTAATAAAGGCGCTACGAAATTCATAATCACGCTTAACCAAAACCAAGGCTTGTATTCAGGTTCCCATCTTTTATAAAAATAGACTGTTTCCTCTGGAATGTTCGAATACCAGATCAGCATAAATTGAGAGAACCATACGTAGGCCCAAAAAATGGAAAAACCGAAAATCAAATTTCCTAAATCATGCAAATGATTTTCATTAACCCACGGCATATATCCTGCTTTTTTGAGCAAAATAATGATCAATGTAATTACGCTAAGTCCGCTTACAAACATGGCAGCGAAATTATACCAACCAAACATGGTCGAAAACCAATGGGCTTCCAAAGACATTACTGTATCAAAAATCCAAATAGGGGAAGTAAAGCCAAAAATGACTAAAAATATAGCTGATAATTTAAAAGTTCTTTTATAACTATATAATCCGCCCTCTAAATCCTCCTTATAGGATATTTTAGCGATAAGATAAGCTAAAATACTATAGGCACCCATGAATAAAATTTGGCGGGTAAGGAAACCAGGAAGGTTTAAAAAAGCTTCTTTCCCAGCTACTAAAGGATCATAATTCGGACTATTGGGATCCATCAGTCCTTCTGCATTCCAGTGTTGGTAAAGGTTGTCGCTGAAAAGTCCTAACACAATGATAACCAATAGAAGACCAGAAGCTATGGGCAATATGCTCGACATAGCTTGCGGCACTCGGATCAACCCGGCAGACCATCCGGACTGTGTGACTAACTGCAAAGCAACAAAAACTGTCCCGGCGGCACACACACAAGCAAAGTAATAAGCCATTAATAGCAAATTGGCATATGTTCTCTCTACCATCACCTCATTTGAAGATAGGAAACCCATAGCGATGACAATCACACCTACGGCAATAGCTATTAAACTCAAGATTTTAGCGATACCCGCAAATTGGTATTTATCGCTGAAATTATATTCGTGTTGATAACTGTAAGGTCTCATTTATAATATCGTATTTATATTTTATTTCTCTTGTAGTTCATTTACATACATAATTACTTGCCAACGCTCTTCCGGCTTCATTTGTGATGCATAGGGGCCCATAGAGTTATGTCCGTAATATATAGTATGGTAAATTTTCCCATCTGTCAATTCGCTCATCAACCCTCCTCTGGAGGAAGATGCTTTATCCGATTTTTGCAGAGACGGCGGTGGCGGAAAGTTTTCTAAATCTCGCTTCCCACGGGAATCTTCTACCGAGCGATCTTGAGTAATTGGGCCGTCACCTTTTCCATCAGCACCGTGGCAAACAGCACAGTATGCTTGGAAAAGTGCCTCTCCTTTTTGGAGATTCGCTTCGCTCAGTTCTAAAGGGTTTACCATCTCTTCACCGGCCAGCTCATAGTCTTCTGTCGTATTTTCGTATTCAAATTTTTCAAAGCCTATGGGTGTGCTTCCTTCCGGCGGAGTCTGCGCCGTTATTTTATTTTTAAAATTCGCATTAGGCTGATCAGGATTATATGCAACCGGATCATACATATTCCGTGCAAATTCCATGCGTTGTTCCCGTCGTTTTCCATCACCACATGAAGACACAACTGTGGCTGCAGCTACCGCAAAACATACCGTTGCAAGAAAGCTCCGTTTATTCATAGCTAATATATTTTCTTTCATTGTGTTTAACTTCGACTGCTCCAGCTTCTTTTAATAAAGAATCTATCAATTCATGATCCGTATTAGTTTTAGCGTCTACAGCTAATATAAAACGATCATCAGTAGCTCTAATATCCATTACTCTGGGTGCTCTTCCCGGGAAAAGGTGGTTCCTAAAGAAAAAAGTTGCTACCATTCCAAGAGCACACAACAAAATAGTCACTTCAAAAGTAACCGGCACAAAAGCAGGTGCCGCAAACGCTGGTTTCCCACCGATGTTCATCGGCCAATCGTGCACCATTGTATAATACAACAAAGAAAAGCCTAAAATTGCACCCAATACCGCAAAACAAAAAGCAACAATAGGCAGTCTTGACGGCTTCACCCCTAGCTTAGCTTCAATACCGTGAATGGGCATGGGTGTAAAGCAATCATAAATCTCAATATTATTCTTCTGCAGCTTATCAATCCCATCCATCATTTGATCCGGATCGGCAAAGCTTCCAAGGATATATTTAATATTACTCATTCTATTTTTTAGTTTTGAATCTCTGAAATTTCTTCTTCCGTAACTGAATCGTACATGTCTAACCTTTCTTTGAAAAATTCTACCTGATCAGCAGGGAAAAGTCCTTCTTCAATCTGTTTTTTCTTATGCTGTAAGCTTGAGCTCTTTAAGAGCATTTTCACTTCTGCTACGGCTATTCCCGGTAAGAAGCGAAGGAAAAGCAAAAACAACGTGAAAAATAAACCTACCGAACCTACAAAAATACCTACATCCACCCAAGTCGGGTAAAACATCGCCCACGAAGAGGGCAGATAGTCTCTGTGCAAAGAAGTAACAATAATAACAAAACGCTCAAACCACATTCCAATATTAACAACTATACTCAGCACCCATGAAATAGGAATACTCGTACGGATTTTTTTAAACCAGAATAATTGAGGTGATATTACGTTGCAGGTCATCATGCTCCAATAAGCCCATGCATAAGGCCCTCCAATACGGTTTTGGAAAGCATACAGCTCATATTCAGATCCTGAATACCAAGCGATAAACAATTCTGTCAAGTATGCAATACCTACTATAGAACCTGTCACGAGGATAATGATGTTCATTGCCTCTATATGAAACATGGTAATATAGTCTTCAAAATTCATCACCTTACGAAGTACCAAAAGTAAAGTCTGCACCATGGCAAAACCTGAGAAAATAGCTCCGGCAACAAAGTAAGGAGGGAAAATCGTCGTGTGCCAACCCGGTACAATAGAGGTCGCAAAGTCCATCGATACAATCGTGTGTACCGAGAGAACCAGCGGGGTAGAGATTCCGGCTAAAATTAAAGCTACAATCTCGAAACGCTGCCACGTTTTAACAGAACCGTTCCACCCAAGTGAAAGAATAGAATATATCTTACGTTTTAGTCCGGTTGCTCTGTCTCTCACTGTCGCTATATCCGGCAATAATCCACAAAACCAGAAGACTAACGAAACGGTAAAGTACGTAGAAATTGCAAAGGCATCCCAGACCAAAGGCGAGTTAAAATTCACCCATAAGGAACCAAATTGATTCGGAATTGGGAAAATCCAATACGCTAACCAAGGACGCCCCATGTGCGCCACTACATAAGTAGCTGCACATATAACGGCAAAAATCGTCATGGCTTCCGCAGATCGGTTAATTGAATTCCGCCAGTTTTGTTTAAATATTAGCAATACTGCCGAAATCAATGTTCCGGCGTGACCAATACCTACCCACCATACAAAGTCAGTGATATCCCAGGCCCATCCTACGGTTTTGTTTAACCCCCAGACGCCTATACCTTCCCAAAAGGTATAACCCACGCTAACCACCCACAATAATGCGCCTAAACCGGCAATGGTAAAACCAATCCACCAAGCTTTGTTCGGCTTGTTTTCGACCGGCAGTAAAATATCATCCGTTACTTTCGCATACGTGATATTTTCACCGGTTACTAAAGGTTGTCTAATTATCGATTCCTTAGATGACATATTCTATTTATTTCAGATATTGAATAAAATTATGCTTCAAATGTATTCCTAACTTTCGTCATGTAACCAATATTTGGCTGGACGTTAATCTCTTCTAGTACATAGTATACCCGTTCGTTTCTCAACGCTTTTGAAACCTCAGAATTCGGATCGTTTAAGTCTCCAAAAACGATAGCATTCGCTGGACAGGCAACCTGACAAGCTGTTTTAATATCCCCGTCTTCCAATTTACGGTTTTCCATTTTAGCTTCTAGCTTACCCGCTTGAATGCGCTGAATACACATAGAGCATTTTTCCATCACACCACGGCTTCTGGCAGTGACATCAGGGTTTAGCATTAACTGTGAGAACTCGTTGTTCAAATAGTTATCAAAACGGGAATCGTTCCAATAATTAAACCAGTTGAAACGGCGTACCTTGTATGGACAGTTATTTGCACAGTATCTCGTACCAAAACAGCGATTATAAGCCATGTGGTTAAGTCCTTCTGAAGAGTGAACTGTCGCCAATACAGGACATACTGTCTCACAAGGTGCATGATCACAGTGCTGGCACAACATAGGCTGATGGACTACAGATACATTTTCGAAGTCCTCAACATTTTTAATATCGTGCTCTTTCGTATATTTTTTATCGTCTTCTTCAATAGTGTAATATCTATCAATGCGGATCCAGTGCATTTCTCTTCTGCGGCGAACTTCATCTCTCCCTACTACCGGTACGTTATTTTCCACATTACAGGCTACAATACACGATCCACAACCCGTACATGCATTCAGGTCGATAGCCATTACCCATTTATGACCCGGACTTTCATATTTATTCCATAGATCATACGTTTTATGCTCATCTTTGAACTGACCGGACTCTGAGCTCGGATCTTCCAAGTATTTTTGGAAATTTGTTTCACGGATAATATTCCTACCTTCTATGGTATGGTGCGTCTGTGTTTGAGCTAGTTCATATATACCTGCGGTTTTTTCGGCAGAAGCTTTTACAGTAAACCGCTTGTTACCGTTAATTTCGCTAACAAAAGGATAAGCATTTATACCGACGTTATTTCCCGCTTTACCCACTTTAGTACGGCCATAACCCAAAGCTACGGAGATAGTCCCCATTGCTTGACCTGGTTGGATTAAAACAGGTAAATCAGCTTCATAGCCATTGGCTTTTATCTTGATTTTCCCCTTTTCTTTAACCCCTAATTCTTCTGCAAACTTGGGATTAATAGCCGCATAGTTGTCCCAGGTTACTTTAGACACCGGATCGGGAACCTCCTGTAAATAAGCATTATTAGCATGGTGACCATCACGCATGACGGATGGTTCATACAAGTGCAATTCTATATCTCCGGCTATTTCTTTAGCTGCTTGTGTCGCCTTATTAATAGCATCGGTTACATTTCCAGAAAAAGAAGGAGCTGCAGATTCTGAGGGAGTATTATCAAAAAACCCGCTTTGCAATATCTCTTTCCAAGATTTTCCGGAATCTACAAGAATGTTTTCCTCCCAGTTTTTCCTTACAAAATCATACGCAGAGGTTTCTCTGTCTCCAGCCCACGCCAATAAGCTTTTTTCTATTTGCCTGCTATTAAACAAGGGGTTAATTGTAGGCTGTACAATCGTGTAAAAACCTTCTCTAATAGAAGCATCTCCCCAGGATTCAAAGAAACTGCAAGAAGTGGCAATAGCATTCGCCAGACTCGCCGTTTCATCTTTCCTGTCTGAAAGGGAAACTGTGAACTCAATATTTTTAATTGCTTTTTCTACCTCTTCCGCTTTATAGTGAGTGTAAGCCGGATTGGCATCGACAAAGATCGCTGCTCCTATTCTCCCAGCATGGGCATCGTCCACAAATTTTTTGAAAGAGGCATCGTCACCTGCATATTGCTTAGAATAACTTTCCAAGTCAATAATTTGGTTATAAGCATCCAACTCGGCATTAATGGCATTAACCAATATCTGAACCTGAGCATCATTAGATCCTGCTACGACGACCGCATTTCCACGGTTGAGTTTTAATTCTTTTGCGGCTAACTGAATAGCTGTCTGTGCTTTTTTATTTGTAGATAAAGCCCCTGATTGAGAAGAGCCTGTGATTTCGTTGTATAGCGAAACTAACACAGCTGCTTCTTCAGAAGGTTTAACAGCAATACGCACATCAGCATTTGTTCCCGTCAGGCTCAAGCCTGCTTCAAATTGGATATGGCGGGACATTTTACCGTCTTTCAACGATTTATAGTCACGGGTTTTAATGTAATCCTGAGTATGTCTCTGTCCGTCTAACCAGCTTCCCAGGAAGTCAGCAGCTACTGACACGACTACATTGGCATGTTCAAGATGATAAGTGGGCACTACTGCTTTATCAAAACTTTCTTTATTTGCCTGAATAATACCGGAATAGGAAACCGGGTCCACCTGAATATGGTTTACCGTTTCAAATTCTTCTTTGAGCTTAGCAATAGCTAATAGCGTCGAAGGGCTGTTTACCGTACGGGAAACCAAAGATATTTCCTTCCCGGCATCGTTCGCTTTCTTCAATGCTTTTTTAACAGTGGTGTCCAGCTTTCCCCAGTCCGTTTTTTTACCGTCTAACTGTGGGTCTTGCAATTTGGACATATCGTATAAGTCCAAAATCGCCGCTGCCGTAACTGCATCTGTGCCTTGATTAATATCCGTAGAATCAGCATTTACCTCTAAAGCGATCGGACGGCCTTCTCTTGTCTTCACAAGAACGCTGCGTCCATTAAATGATGATGCATAATAATTCGGGATCCCAGGGGTTACTTCTTCCGGTTTTATGATATAAGGAACTGCTTTACGTATCGGAGTACGATTACATGAAGCTAAGGTAACTGCTCCAAGCCCGAAACCTAAGGTTTTCAAAAAATCACGACGAGGCGTCTTTGTACTCAGCCCCGCTTCATTCAGAACATTTTCCACAGGAATAGATTCAGAAAACTCTCCTTTGCTCTTCTCTACAAAGGCGGGCGTTTGCTCTAATTCTTCTAAACCTTTCCAATACTTTTTATTGCTACCCATTTAAGCTATATATAAAGATTGAATTATCTATTTAATTAATAATGACACTTACCACACTCCAGACCGCCAATCATTGCCGCAGTCATCTTCTCACCTTTTTTCAACTTTTCGTGTGCTTCAATCAACTGATCGTAATACTCATTATCCATATCGACAGAAGTCTCCTGATGACACTCAACGCACCACTTCATCGTAAGAGGGGAGTATTGATACATCTCTTCCATGGCTTCCACAGGCCCGTGACATGTTTCACAATCCACATTCGCTACAGAAACGTGCTGAGAGTGATTGAAATATGCAAAGTCTGGTAAATTGTGTACTCTTACCCACTCAATAGGCTTAGGATTATCTCCGTACTCTCTCGTATCCGGATCATAATCCACTGCTTTATAAATCTTGGCTATCTCCGGCGATAAACTTCCATCGTAGTGATCGGCCCCGGTTATCGTCGTATGGCAATTCATACAAACATTTGCTGAAGGAATAGAAGCATTTCTTGACTCATAAGCTCCACCGTGGCAATATTGACAATCAATTTGATTAACGCCAGCGTGTATTTGATGGGAGAACTTGATAGGCTGAACCGGCATATACCCTTCGTGCACCCCTACATTCCACATGACCTTCCATCCCACCACTCCAAGTATAGCTACAACCATCAATACAAAGAAAAAGACTAACTTCTTATTCTTCACAAATGCTTTTGCAAAAACCAAAAAACGGTTTTCCCGATCGGACTCTTCTTCGGCAGCTTCAGCTATGGCATCTTTATTCGCCTCCACTAATTTTTCTAAAGTCTGAATTGCACGGTTTAAAACCAAAACTATGGCAATCGCCACAGCGGCTATGGCTATAACACCTATGATCATCCACGGGCTAATGCCTTTATCTTGTGACGCCGCAATCTGAGAAGCATCCCCCTGCTCTTCGTCACCTCCGCCCGCAGTTTCTGCATCTACATACGCAATAATATTTTTTATCTGTTCATCCGAAAGATCCGTAAAAGCGGTCATCACCATTCTGTTATTCTCTTCGAACAACTGAACAGCCACTTCGTCGCCATCCTGAATTAACTGTTGAGAGTTTCTAATCCAACTGACTAACCACTCTTCATCCGGATGACGTTCAGACATACCTTCAAGAGCCGGACCGACTAAGTGCCTATCTAAAGCGTGACACGAAGTACATTTAGACTTATAAAGTGTCTCCCCTTCTTTTATGTCGTCTTGTGCAAAAACCGACACAGAAAGAGATAAAGACAATATCAAGCATAGTGATACTGTCCTAACAAATCCTCCAATAATAGATGAGATATTTCTCATATTCAGCAATTTATACTAATTTATTACGATAATACATTGTCTAATGGGAGATAACCCAATTAATACACGTACAAAAGTATAACTTATTACTGTAATAGGTGACACTTTCGTGACGTGATTTGTCAATTTATAATCATTCTAAACAAGCGCTCAGAACCCCTTTTTATACCTCAAAAATTATGGGATATTAATTTATTCTGACTTTTATCCTGACCGCAAAATTTGTAATATCATAACCGCGATTTATTTCGTAAATTTGTGATAATATGAAAATACGGCAAATAATTATTTATTTCAATATATTTTGCATTTTTCTATTGTTTAACGCTTGTTTTTACGATGTAAGTATTGCGAAGCAAGATAACATTAAAGAAACCATGGACGATACAACAAAATACAACAAACTGACAAAAGAAGAAGAGGAAGTAATCCTTAATAAAGGTACTGAACGCCCTTTCACGGGTAAGCTGCTTGACAATAAAGAAAAAGGCCTTTACGTTTGTAAAAGGTGTGATGCCCCCTTATATCGCTCAGAGGATAAATTCGATGCTTTTTGTGGCTGGCCGAGTTTTGATGATGAAATTCCTAATGCGGTAAAAAGAGAGTTGGATGCCGATGGCAGAAGGATTGAAATATTATGTAATAACTGTGGAGGACACTTAGGACATGTATTTACGGGAGAAAAGTTCACACCGAAAAACACGAGACATTGTGTGAACTCCATTTCTTTAAAGTTCGTAAAAAAATAAGAGGATATGTTATAACGGTGAGCAAGCTATTTAAAAGAAAGATTCTTAGCTGCTTACCTGAGTTAAAGAGAGGAAGCCCGTATCTTGAGTTCACAAGGCACAACTACTTGTCTTATCGGTTCGTCTTTCGACGAGATCTGCTTAATCAGTACCTTGATAAGCTGATGAGCTATTTCTTTTATATTTTGTGAAATAGAGGTAATACTGGGTTCATAAAGATTAAACAAAGTATGCTCATCAAAGGAGATAAACTTAGGCATGGTAAAGTTCTTCTCTTTTGATGATTTTAATGCACTTATAGTCAAATAATTTGTGGAAAACAAAACCGCATCTAACTGGTTACCAACAATAAAATCATGCATTATGTCGTTAGACATATCCTCATCCAAAGATATTTTCTGAATGAAATTTTGCAGTCGACTTTCATCTATTGCTTTTCTATACCCTTCCATTCTATCCCGCATCTGGGTCTGATTAGAGTATAAAGAGACCAAGCCTACCTTCTGATGATTTTTATTTTCAAGCAAATGCTTAGTAGCGTCATAAGCCGCTTTAAAATTATCAGATACCACATAATTTGTCTCTACATCTGTTAAATACCGATCAAACAAAATAGTCGGAATTTTGCTCTGTATCAACATCCTGACCGTAGGAGATAGATTATCCGTAGGAGTAATGATAAAACCATCAATATGCCTGTCATAAAATAAATCTATCAGCTCTTTTGCTCTATTATCATCATTTGCGATACTGCAATAGATAATGTGGTAATCATTTTTATACGCCTCTTTTTCAATATGTTTGGCCACATTCGCAAAAAAAGGATTACCAATATCTTCGACTAATAAGCCTAAAAGTTTTGTTTCTCCACTCCGAAGGCTTTTCGCCAATTGATTGGGTTTATACCCGACTTTTTCAACATACGCTAATATTCGATTTGTGACTTCTTCACTTATTCTTTTCTCTTCCGCTTTACCATTTAACACAAAAGAAACTGTTGTAATAGAAACTCCCATCGCTCTGGCGATATCACTGATTAAAATTCTTTTTTTCATTATATTAAAATATCTCTATTGAGAGGCATACTATTAAGCATCGATTGGACAAACCCCCAAAATACGTTTTTTTTGGCAAAATGCAATTAACGTAGGAAGTTCATGCTTTTCTTTAGCTAAAGTTAAAATCAAAAAAACATCTTTTTTCGGAAAAACAGGCCCCTATCCTAAAGCTTAAAACAAGCTGATAGATAATCAGACACATCCGTATAAATAATATTTAGTAATATTACATATTAATAAAAGATGTATTCTATTATGCTAAGGAAGATAAAAAACGCACACTATGCATTGGTTTTATCAATCTTCTTACTATCAGTAGGTTGTGAATCAAAAAACCAAACCCACTCACCACTCACCTCCTTCGTTGATCCTTTTATAGGTACAGATGGACACGGCCATACTTTTCCGGGGGCAACCGTTCCCTTCGGAATGATACAGTTGAGCCCGGATAATGGAAAAGGCGGATGGGATTGGGTCAGCGGATACCACTATTCCTCTGATTCTATCGCTGGTTTTAGTCATATGCATTTGAGCGGCACCGGTATAGGCGATTGGTTAGACATAGCAGTGATGCCTCTTTTGGAGCCTACATCGGAAAATAAAGCCGACACCCGTACTACCTTTTCACATGATAATGAACAGGCACATCCAGGCTATTACAACGTAACTCTGGACAATGGGATTACAGCAGATCTCACTGTAAGTGAACGAGTAGGTTATCATAAATATACATTTCCAAAAAATACAAAAGAAGCTACCTTGCGTATAGATTTGCACCATGCCTACAATTGGGATAAGCCTACGGAAACCGAATTAAAAGTATTGAATGACAGCACTCTAATTGGTAAGCGATATTCTCAAGGCTGGGCAAATAAACAGCATGTTTATTTCACTTTACGAAGCGCCAAACCTTTTCAAAAAGTACTCATCAATGGCAAAGAAGGCATAAAAAGCATACTACAATCTGAAAAAGACACAGAAGGGGCCTTTACAGGCAGCAATGCACAACTCGTATTCGAAAATACAGATGAAGTGGAAATAAAGGTTGCTCTATCTATGACTAATAATGAAAAAGCTACCCTCGCACTCAAAGAAATACCGGATTGGCAATTTGGAAAAGCTAAAGAAAGAGCAAGAAAATTATGGGAAGAGGAACTAAATAAGATACAGATATCCTCAAAAGATGAAGCCATCCAAAAAGTTTTTTACTCTGCTTTATACCATACAGCGATTTCTCCAACTCTATATTCCGATGCAGATGGAGAATATAAAAATGCAAAAGATGAAGTTCATAAAATGGCCAACTCTCAACAGCGATACACTTTATTTTCTCTGTGGGATACCTTTAGAGCTTTACATCCGCTTTATACCCTCACCCAGCCCGATCGCTACACCGATATATTAAACAGCATGTTGGCATTTTACGACGAAAACGGCTTATTGCCCGTATGGGATCTAAGTACTTTTGAGACAAACACCATGACAGGCTACCATGCTGTTCCTGTATTGGCGGATGCAGTATTGAAAGATTGGCCGGGTTTAGACGCAGAAAGAGCTTTAGAGGCCATGTTAAAAAGTGCTTATCAAGATATTCGTGAAGTACCGGCTTATATAGAATATGGATATGTACCTCAAGATGTAAATGGAGGAAGCGTAACAAAAACTTTGGAATATGCCTTTGATGATTACTGTATCGCTTTAACAGCGAAAAAACTGGGTAAAGATGATATTTATGAAACTTTTATAAAAAGGGCGAAAAACTACACTCATCATTTTGACTCCGCTTCCGGATTTATGCGTGCAAAATATAAAAATGGAGAATTTGTAGAGCCTTTTGATCCTTTCTACTCAGAGCATGACTTTGACAAAAGCCAATATATAGAAGGCAATGCCTGGCAGCATTCATTTTTTGTACCACACGATGTAAGGGGCCTTGCAAAACTATTTCCGGAAAAAGACGGGTTATCTAAAATGCTGGATTCTTTATTTGTTGTTCCTTCCGAAATGACGGGAGAGAATATTTCTCCTGATGCCAGTGGATTTATTGGACAATATGCCCACGGTAACGAACCGAGCCATCAAATAGCTTACATGTACAGTTATTTAGGCGAAGCCTGGAAAACCCAAGAAAAAGTCAGAGAAATTTTGGATTCTATGTATAATGAAACGCCGGAAGGCTACGCAGGAAATGAAGATGCAGGACAAATGAGTGCCTGGGCAGTCTGGTCCATGTTGGGTATATATCCTGTAGCTCCTATAGGAGGGGAATATGTATTTGGAAGCCCAGCCGTAGACGAAGCTTATATTACACTGCCCACCGGTGGCAATTTCCATATCGTCGCACATAATAACTCTAAAGAAAATGTATATATTCAATCCGTTAAACTCAACGGAGAGGAATATCACAAAACTTATATCACGCACGATCAATTGTTAAAAGGCGGAAAAATAGAGTTTTACATGGGCGGGGAAGCGAATAAAAGCTATGGAAAAGAAAAAGATTCATGGCCCTCTTCTATGGAAAATTAACCTAGAAATATAAGGGTAAAGAAAGCTTTAATCGATCCGAAGCACGATGAGGATGGTTATAAAAATACATTCGGGTACACTTTTTGTTAAATTTTATGAAAAAAATGTCGAAATTAAATAATATAAATATTCAGGACTTACAGGATAATTATGATAGCGAAGATGAATTTTACCAAAAGTTTAAAGAGCGTTTAGCAGATGTACAAAGCTTTCCGAGCGACTATTCTTTTAAATTTATTCTCCCTGCCAAAAGTAAGGGGATTTCCGAATTGAAAGAAATTTTTGGGAAAGAGAGTGACTTTAAGACGAAGACCTCATCCAAAGGAACATATGCTTCTATAACCATCAAAAAGCGGGTAAAAGATGCAGCAGCTGTAGTGTATTATTACAAAAAATGCGCACACATAAAAAATATCATGATGCTTTGAACCCGGGTTCGATTCCTAGAACCTGCATCAGACAGATTTAGTTCATTAAGCTCAAAAAAAGCCTTTACAAGGATTCTGAGGTAAATTTTACAACTCAAGTTTTGAGAATGCTTATTCGTCAAGACAAGTTAGTTTTAAATAAAAAAGCTTGACAATTTAAAGAAATTGTCAAGCTTTCTCTCTATCAATTAATTCGAATATTTTATTCTTTATCTTTCGACTTCTCTTCCGCTTTCTCCTTATTATTTCCTCGTTCAGTTCCTTTTCCTTGCGGCCTATTTTTCTTCTCTTGCCCTTCAGGTTTAGGTAAAAGTACCTTTCTAGACAACTTCATTTTTCCTTGGCGATCAATATTCATCAATTTCACAGACACTTCATCACCTTCTTGAAACAAGCCCTCCATGGTTTCGATTCTTTTCCATGCAATTTCTGAAATATGGAGCAATCCGTCTTTTCCGGGCAATATTTCCACAAAAACCCCGAAAGGCATAATAGACTTCACTTTCCCTTCATATACCACACCTACTTCGGGCTTTGCAATTATCCCATTTATTTGTTCCTGAGCAGCGTCTATAGCCGCTTTATTTTCGGCAAATATCTGAACTACACCTTTATTATCTACTTCTTCTATAGAAATAGTCGCTCCGGTTTCTCTTTGCATTTCCTGGATAATCTTTCCTCCAGGGCCAATAATAGCTCCTATATCTTCCTTATCTACTTTGAAAGAAACAATGCGTGGCGCATGCGGTTTAAGATCCGTTCTTGGTTCAGCGATTGTTTTCTCCATTTCTCCTAAGATATGCAGTCTTGCCTCTTTAGCTTGCTCTAAAGCTTCTGTCAGCAACTCCCATTTCAAGCCATTTATCTTCAGGTCCATTTGACAAGCGAGGATTCCTTTTTCAGTTCCAGTCACTTTAAAGTCCATATCACCTAAATGGTCTTCGTCGCCCAATATATCTGATAGAATCACATACCGTCCATCTTTCTCACTATAAATCAGCCCCATTGCAATACCTGAAACCGCCGATTTTACTTTAATACCCGCATCCATAAGCGCTAATGATCCTGCGCATACTGTCGCCATAGACGAGGAGCCATTGGATTCTAAAATATCAGATACTATACGGATGGTATATGGATTTTCTGACTCTTCAGGCAATACATTTTTCAAGGAACGTAAAGCCAAATGACCGTGCCCGACCTCCCGTCGTCCAGGTCCTCTATTCGGGCGTACTTCTCCGGTAGAGAATCCTGGGAAATTATAATGCAAAATAAAATCCTTATATCCGTGTACAAAAGCACCGTCTATCATCTGCTCATCGTCTTTGCTCCCTAAGGTAACCGAAGTCAAGGATTGGGTTTCGCCCCGTGTAAAGACAGCCGAGCCATGTGCCGCTGGCAAATAATCTATTTCTGACCAGATCGTACGTACTTCCTGGGAATTGCGGCCATCTAAACGGATCCCTTCATCTAACAGTAAGTTCCTCACTGCTTCATATTGTACTTCTCCAAAATATTTTTTGAATAGGAATTCAGTATCCTCATCTACCTCTTCTCCAAGTGTCTCGTAAAATTCATCGCCTACTGCTTCAAATTGAGCAGAACGATCATGCTTCGGCAACCCTGATTTTGAAATCTGGTAAATCTTATCATATGAAGCTTCAAAAATCTGTTGGCGAAGCTCTAAGTCTACAGGCTCATGGCTATACTCTCTCTTGGTTTCTACACCTACTAAAGAAGCTAATTCATTCTGTGCAGCAACCTGCTTTTTTATAGCTTCGTGGGCAAAAGCAATAGCTTCGATCATTTCCTCTTCCGAAATCTCTTCGGCTTCTCCTTCTACCATTACAATATCTTCTGCTGATCCGGCTATAATAAATTCTAAAGTAGCTTTTTCCAGTTCGGACACGGTGGGATTTATCACTAACTTGTCATCTATTTTGGCGACCCGTACTTCAGAAATCGGTCCATTAAAGGGAATATCTGACACCGAGATAGCTGCAGAAGCAGCAAGACCGGCCAAAGCATCTGGCATAGTTTCTTTATCTGAAGATACCAAAGAAATCATGACCTGCGTATCCGCATGATAATCTTCGGGAAATAAAGGACGCAACGCCCTGTCTACCAATCTACAGATCAACACCTCATGATCGGAAAGCCTGCCTTCGCGACGTAAAAACCCACCCGGGATTCTACCTGCAGCGGCATACTTCTCTTGGTAATCTACTGAAAGTGGCAAAAAATCCACTCCCGATTTAGCCTCTTTTGAAGACACTACAGTAGCCAACAGCATGGTATTCCCCTGTTTTAACACAACAGATCCATCCGCCTGTTTAGCCATTTTTCCTGTAGAAATTTCGATAGGGGCATTATCGCCCATATCCACAGTTACTTTGAATTCCTTATAATTCATTTTATTCTAATTATCAGCAGATTTTCGGTTTCCCTTTTAAACCTACTCTTGTTTTTAAGTTTAAATATAAAACACAAAAAGCCATCCGCTAGCTAGCGGATGGCTTTTTGGCAAAATATCAGGTTTACTTAATGATATCACGTAAACCTAATTTTTTAATGATTGCACGATATCTTTCGATATCTTTTTTATGTAGATAGCCTAATAAAGCTCTACGTTTACCTACCAATTTACGTACTGCCAATTGCGTACTAAAGTCCTTTTTGTTCCTTTTCAAATGCCCTGTAAGATGAGCAATTCTTTTTGTAAACAAGGCAATTTGCCCTTCCGCTGAACCTGTATTGTTCTCCGCACCGGCATATTCTTTGAATATCTCGGATTTAAATTCTTTACTTAAATACATTGTATAAAATAATATTAAAGCGTTAAAAAATATTTATCAAAGGCAAATGTACTGCTAAAATTTATAAAATCAAAGACTTATACTTTTATATATATTCTTTTTTTATCTAAATAATAACAAATCACCCACATGACCACCAAAAAAGTAAAGCCATATAAGAAAGATCCCCATTCGGGTGGCCCTGGTATCTTGGCACATACCGAATGATAATACCAAGCGAGCGGGCTCGTATATAACTGTGTACCCTCTTCAGAAACTCCATTGTCGATCCTTATCAAGCTCATTAGCCGGGGCAATAGACCGCTCAGCACAAAAATAAATAAGGGGTTCTTTCCGAAGACATCAAAAAACCGGGTCACCTTATTTTTTACCCCACCTATTTCAATATACCATACCATTGCCCCAATGGTCAATATAGCCAAGCCTGTAGTGTATAAAACATAACTGGAGGTCCATATTTTTTTGTTGATCGGGAAGCCCAGCGACCAAGTCCAGCCCAAAACAAGGAGTATAAACCCAGCAAGCATGAGTACACTGACCAACTTATACTGTTCTTCTTGGGTTTGCGGAAACTTATGCCATAACCAATCTACCGAACCTCTATTCCGAATCAAAATCCCCGTAAGATACCCAAACACAACTTGAATAATAGCCGGAAGAGTGCTTACCAAACCTTCAGGATCAAATGGCACACCTTCGCCTTTATACATATGTGCCTCGCCTAAAATAGTTTTATCAATTTGAGTACCAAACCATCCTTCTAAGCTATAAGGATCTCCCCCTCCTGATAAAGCGGTTATGCCCCAATAAAAAAACAACACTCCTACGGACAACCAGATAAGCGTTTTCTCCTTTAAATAATAAACTAAAATAGAAGCAAAGAAATACGCTAAAGCAATCCGCTGTAATACACCCAATATTCGGATACCTTGCTCAGGATTATCCGGATTCACCCAAGACCTAAAAATAAGGTTATCTCCAGACCACTGAACAAAAGGCCACCAGTTTAAAAATAGCCCTATGCCGAATATCAAAACTGTTCTCTTAATTACTTTTTTCCAAAACAACCCATCTCCTCCTTCACGCAACCGGGGCATTACAAATGCAAGAGCATTTCCTACAGCGAAAAGAAAAAACGGAAATACCAAATCAGTAGGCGTAACCCCATGCCAAGGCGCATGTTTCATCGGTGCAAAAATATGAGACCAGGATCCCGGATTGTTAACAAGTATCATAAGGGCCACAGTGGCTCCTCTGAACACATCTAAAGAATAATACCTTTTCTTCGCCATTCTAAAAGTTAAGTAAAACCTCTTTCCCCATTGTTACAATGCAAGAGATCGAAATTAATGAAAAAAGCCTTCTCCCGCATATTTTAAATGAATTTTGTTTTATTTCCCCAAATCTTTTTAAAT
>JAJYRG010000028.1 GCA_021794195.1 Bacteroidota bacterium | reverse complement strand
CGGTACATAGATGATTTTTTTGGTTTCGAAAAACTCTTCATTAAAATGATCGGCTATTTCGAAAGTCTCTGCTTTTATTCGTGCTTCTTTTATCTCCTCCGTTACATCTCCACCTTTTAAATAAAAAAGACCGTTAGGTATTTCATTTTGGCTTTTTGTATTGAATTTATCCTTTATCCAGGGGATAAAAGCGGAAAACCGGGTCACCGCCCGTGAAATAATAAAATCGTATTTTTCTTTTACATCTTCGGCACGTATTTTTTGAGCTTGTACGTTTTTTAGGTCCAAAGCATTGCTAATTTCATCCACTACTTTTATTTTTTTTCCAATAGAGTCTACCAGATGAAAAGTAACTTCCGGAAAATATATAGCCATAGGTATTCCGGGAAAACCACCTCCAGTGCCCACATCTAATATTTTAGTTTTGGGTTTCAGTATTTGGATGTGCTTTGCAAGGGCCAAAGCATGTAAAACATGGTGGGTATAAAAATTGTCCATATCTTTTCGGGATATGACATTGATTTGGCTATTCCAGTGCATGTATAAATCATACAACTCTACGAATTGTGCTCTTTGCTTTTCGTCTAAATCCGGAAAGTATTCGAATATGATAGACACTTGCTCGTTATTCGTTTTCTCTATCTCTTTCATGACCAAGCGATTTGTTTTTTATGTCGGTTTAAAATACCGTTAATACTTATAAAAAAATAATAGAAAAGGTCTAAAAAAGGAAAGGCCCAAATAAGATCTTCGACAGAAAGCTTTTTAAATACAGGATAATATACGCACAATTGGCATAAAAGTCTGAAAAAGTATGCGAAAACAGACATATACCAAAGATATGGGATGAAAATAAGGGCGGCAATAAAGGTAAGGTAAAACAGTAAGGCGGAAACATATTGAAGGCCGAGAGTGATCTTATACCGTTTTTTATAGGCTGTTGAAGCGGTAGAATGCCGTGCTTTTTGTTTGTAATAGCTTTTCCAAGAGGTCTGTGGCAAAGAGTATATATGCGCTTCAGGATGTATGCAAATAGCCGTATTTCGACGGTTTGCATTATGGTTTATAAATAGATCATCGTCTCCTGAACGAATATGCATATGTGCATTGAAGCCTTTGCCTCGATAAAACAGTTCTTTGGTATAAGAAAGATTTCGCCCTACACCCATATACGCTCTTTTTTTTAAAGCCATACCTAAATATGTCATAGCTGTAAAAGTAGTTTCAAAACGTATGAATTTATTCAAAAATCCTTTTTTCTTGAAATAGGGGGAATAGCCTAAAACTATTTCTTTATCAGTATCTTGGTAGGGCTGCATCATGTGTTCGAGCCATTGATCGGATGTAGGTTCGCAGTCCGCATCTGTGAGTAGCATATGGTTGTGTTTTGCTCCTTTTATACCAATGGATAAAGCAAACTTTTTATTATGCTTCAGCCGTATATGCTCTTTAATATCAATCACACGTAAATGGGAATAGCGGGAACAAAATTCTTTTAATATCCAATTTGTATCGTCAGAAGAATCATCGTTTACCACGACAACTTCAAAATCAGGATAATTTTGTCTTAAGATAGCAGGAAGAAAAGATTTTAGATTATCTTCTTCATTGTGTGCACAAATAATGACAGAAACAGGGAGTTTATTCGTCGTCTTTTTTAATTCTTTTATTTTATAAAAAGCAAGTTTGCCATGCACGATAAGAATAAAATATAATTGAATCAGCAAAGTAAGACCTAATATTCCTATTAAGATATGAGGAAAGTCAAACTCAATATTTTGTAGAAAATTTATATCCATTTATCCAACAAAGATACTACCTTCCATTTAATAAGAATACTTTATTTCCTTAATTTTCAATTTTAAAGCGGAGAAATAGCTTTGTCCTTTAATCCGAGATAATTATATTACTTTTGCTACTGCGATATTACATGAGGGAGCGGTATAGTTAAAATGAAATTTACACTTGAAAAAGAAGATATACGAAGCCGGGCACGGGCAGGAGAGATAGAGACAGCGCACGGTAAAATTAAAACGCCTATTTTTATGCCGGTAGGCACTGCCGGTACGGTAAAAGCTGTGCATCAGCATGAATTAATCCATGATGTTGCTGCCCAGATTATCTTAGGAAACACTTACCATCTTTATCTGAGACCAGGATTGGACGTGATTAGGCAGGCAGGCGGGCTGCATAAGTTTATCAATTGGCAAAAGCCTATGCTGACCGACTCGGGCGGATTTCAAGTATATTCACTTACTGAAAATCGGAAAATAGCGGAAGAAGGAGTTACTTTCCGTTCCCATATAGATGGATCTAAACATTTTTTTACGCCTGAAAACGTTATGGATACACAGCGGATTATTGGTGCGGATATTATCATGGCTTTTGATGAGTGTACGCCCTATCCATGTGATTATGCTTACGCGAAAAATTCTCTTGACACCACTTTGAGATGGCTTGCTCGCTGTGTCGATAGATTTGACAGTACGGAACCCCTGTACGGGCATTCGCAAGAATTGTTTCCTATTGTGCAGGGGTCGGTGTACAAGGATTTGAGAGAGAAATCTGCCGAAGCTGTGGCTGGCTATGAACGAGGTGGGAATGCCATAGGAGGGCTTGCCGTTGGTGAACCCGCAGAAGAAATGTACGCCATGACCGAAATCGTCAATGCTATTTTGCCGCAAGACAAACCGAGATACCTCATGGGAGTAGGTACGCCTATCAATCTTCTTGAAAATATAGCTTTGGGAATAGACATGTTTGACTGTGTGATGCCTACCCGAAATGCTCGAAACGGTATGCTGTTTACAAAAGAAGGCATCATCAATATTCGGAATAAAAAATGGGAGACAGATTTTAGCCCTATTGATGAAGACAGTGATTTGTTGACAGACAAGATGTATTCTAAAGCGTATTTAAGGCATCTTATCCGTTCAAAAGAAATTTTAGGAGCTCAAATTGCCAGTTTACATAATTTACATTTTTATCTTTGGTTAGTAGAAGAGGCCAGAGAAAAGATTTTGGAAGGCACTTTTTATGAATGGAAAGCAAAAATGGTAAAAATATTAGACCAGCGGCTATAAAGTATTCAATATGAATATTATCGATCGGTACATCTTTAAGAAGTATATGACGACTTTCGTCTTTACCTTACTCATCTTTACCATTATTATGGTGATTTTTGATGTGTCAGAGCGTATTGACGATTTTACGGCACATGATGCACCTTTATCAAAGATTGTCACAGAGTATTATGCGGGGTTTATTCCTTTTTATCTAAATCTACTTTCTCCCTTAATCAATTTTATTGCCGTTATTTTCTTCACGTCCAAAATGGCTGATCAAACGGAAATAGTACCGATATTAAGTGGAGGTATGAGTTTTTACCGTATGTTGAGGCCGTATATGCTTGGGGCTTTTCTGGTGTTTGTCTTTAGCTTTGTGTCCAATGTATTTATAGTGCCGGTCACGAATAAGCTGAAAGTAGGCTTTGAAAATGTATATGTAAAACCGGATAGAGTGAGTAAAACGGCGATTTCTACGCATATGCAAGTCGATAGTAACAGTTATGTGTATATTGATCACTTCGAAACGGGATCAGCCATAGGTTATAACTTTAGACTGGAGAAATTTGAAGGGGATACAATGACTGAAAAGCTCTGGGCCGACCGTATTTTGTGGGATTCTGTGGCGAATAAGTGGAATATTGAAAATTATTCCATCCGGAAAATCGAAGGTTTAAAAGAAAATATGATATACGGAAAATCTATGGATACAATTTTGGATATGCGTCCCAAAGATTTTGAAGCCTATGATAATATGTTTACCGTAATGACCACTAAAGAACTCAATGAGCGCATCGAAAAAGAAAAAATTCGAGGCACAGGAATGATGACCGATTTATTATTGGAGAAATACCAACGGTTTATCAATCCTTTTGCGGTTTTCATCTTAACTTTGATGGGAGTGGCATTATCTTCCAAAAAAGTACGCGGGGGGATCGGTTTGAGTTTGGGGATTGGCATTGCACTTAGTTTTGTTTACATAGTGTTGATTCATTTTGCGACTATGTTTTCCTCTAAAGGAGGGTTATCGCCTGTTGTAGCTGTTATTTTGCCTACTTTAATATTTTTAACACTGAGTGTTATTTTGATTTTAAAAGCACCGAAGTAATTTATAAATCTTAATTATTTTTCATGTTTATTTCAAAGATTGAAGTTTATAAACTGAGCATTCCTATGGAACCGTTTGTTATAGCTACCGGTACTATGGATTATGCGCAGAATATATTTCTTAAAATTTATCTTGACAACGGGCTGTACGGCGTGGGAGAATGTTCAGCTTTTCCTATGATTGTGGGCGAAACCCAAAATACCTGTTTTGAAATCGCTAAAGATTTCGCTAAAATATGGAAGGGAAAAAGCCCCTTGGATATAGATCAACGAATAGAAGAACTCAATGTATATATAGCCCGGAATTCGACTATCAAAAGTGCATTTGACATGGCGTTATATGACCTGAATGCTAAAATAGAAAATATTCCGCTGTACCGTTTTTTAAGTGGGGATAAGCGTAAAGTCATTACCGACATTACTTTAGGAATAGGGGAAGCAAGAGAAATGGCGGAAAAAGCAAAAAAGTTAGTTAACGACGGAGCGAAAATATTGAAAGTTAAGCTCGGAGAAAAGGTGGAAGATGACATAGATCGTATGGCTAAAATACGGGAAAGTATAGGCTACAATACTCCAATACGTATCGATGCCAATCAAGGATGGACTTATTCGGAAGCGGTGGATGCCTTGCAAAAACTGGAACCTCACCATATAGAGTTCTGCGAACAACCTATGCGTACATATGAGGATTATAAATTATCCAAATTAAGAAACCAGACTACTATTGCTATTATGGCTGATGAGTCTGTTTATGATCATCATGATGCTAAACGATTATGTAGGAATAATTCTTGTGATTACATCAACATCAAGCTTTCTAAATCGGGCGGTATACACGAAGCTATAAAAATTCATGAGGTGGCTCAGAAATATGGGGTGAAATGTATGATAGGAGGAATGTTAGAAAGTAGATTAGGATTAGCTGCCAAACTACATATGGCTTACGCTTTGCCCGGTATCCAATTTTTTGATCTGGATACTTGCATGGTCGGGCATTTGGAAAACCCGGTAAAGGGGGGCGTATATTATAAAAATTACGAAGTATTTATAAATGAAGGCGTAGGAATCGCTGCAGATATTAAGCCAGAATATTTAGAGAAATGTGAAAGCTGGGTTTTAAGATAAATATTCGCTTTTATGCAAAGAGGTAGTATATTTATTTTGATAAAAAGTTACCTTTGCGTAATTTAAAATTAAATATAATTTATTGACATCATGAGTAAAGAAAGAGGCTCGATTTCTCAGTTTATAGAGAAAAATTACTTGCATTTTAATGCTGCGTCCTTAGTTGATGCAGCCAAGGGGTATGAAGCTCACTTGGATAATGGTGGGAAAATGTTGATTTCTATGGCTGGTGCGATGAGTACCGCCGAGTTAGGAATTTCTTTGGCAGAGATGATTCGCCAGGATAAGGTGGCGATAATCTCATGCACAGGGGCTAACTTAGAAGAAGATGTTATGAATTTAGTGGCCCATTCGCATTATAAGAGAGTGCCGCATTATAGGGATTTGTCTCCTGAAGATGAAAAAGAACTGTTAGACAACCATTATAACCGCGTAACGGACACTTGTATTCCGGAAGAAGAAGCATTTAGAAAACTCCAGGCACATTTAGAAAGAGTATGGAAAGAAGCGGAAGCCAAAGGGGAAAGATATTTTCCACATGAATTTTTATATCAGGTCGTAAAAGATCACGCTTTGGCCGATCATTACGAGATTGATCCAAAAAACTCTTGGATATTGGCAGCGGCAGAAAAGAACTTACCTATAGTTGTCCCGGGATGGGAAGATTCTACTTGTGGAAATATATTTACTTCGTATGTAATTAAGAATGAATTAAAAGCCAGCACGGTAAAATCGGGAATTGAATACATGGTTTACCTTACAGAGTGGTATCGCAAAAATTCGGGAGGACATGGTGTAGGTTTTTTCCAAATAGGAGGAGGGATAGCCGGAGACTTCCCTATATGTGTTGTGCCCATGATGTATCAAGATTTGGAATGGGAAGAAGTGCCGTTTTGGTCGTATTTTTGCCAGATTTCGGACTCTACAACTTCTTACGGTTCGTATTCTGGAGCTGTACCCAACGAAAAAATCACTTGGGGAAAACTGGAAGTGAACACCCCAAAATATATAGTGGAATCAGATGCTACCATAGTTGCTCCTTTGATATTTTCATGGGTCTTGGGTCATTAAAATCAAAATAAAAATGTCAAAACTTCATTCTACTCATCCGCTTGCTTTACAGGCCTTACTTGACGAAACGCTGTTTGTTGTCGAGGATTCAGAAACGCTGGAAGTCGAAGAGGAAGAAACCATCAAACTGAAAGGACCGGAAAGTCTACCGATACAGAAAGAAGTCGAACAGGATGAAGAGTTTGTTTTCGAAGGAAAGAAAGATAAAGGTATTCTTGTTATGATACATAATCGGGAATATTCTTATTTCTCGCCCGAAGCAGAAGAAGCTTTTGGCAAAATGTTAAATGCTGTACAATTGAATAATGAGGAGATTGTTTTGTTGAACTTAGCAAACGATAAAAACTCTACCGACTTTAAAGAGATTATGCGTTTTTTCGCTCCGAAAAAGATTGTAATGTTTGGACTGGATCCTGCCTTGTTGAAGTTGCCTAAAATGAAAGATAACACTATTGTCCAGGGAAAGACAGCAGTGGTTTTTAATACCTTTAACTTCGAAGAAGTGCTGACCGATTCAAATATTAAGAAAGAGTTTTGGAGAAAGTTTAAAGAATTTATACAATTATGAAAGCGCTTTATTTTGCGACAAACAACCCTCATAAAGTACAGGAAATACAAAGTATTTTGGGAGACGAGTTTGAGATAAAAACTTTGAACGATTTGGCTTGTGAAGAAGATATTCCAGAGACAGGAACGACTTTTGAAGAAAACGCCAAACAAAAAACAGATTTCATTGTCGAAAGATACGATGTTTCTTGTTTTGCAGATGATTCCGGGTTGGAGGTAGAGGCCTTGAACTTAGAGCCTGGCGTATATTCTGCCCGATATTCGGGATCTCGGAATATGGATGAAAACATTGATTTTCTATTGGAAAGATTGGCCGGAGTAGAAGACAGAACAGCTCGGTTCAAAACAGTTATTTCTTTATATCTGGATGGGAAACAATATTTTTTTGAGGGAAGTATAAGCGGAAGGATCATAGATCAACGCAGAGGGGAAAAGGGATTTGGATATGACCCTATATTTATCCCTGAAGGGTATGCAGAAACTTTTGCAGAAATGTCCATCAATAAAAAGAATACAATTAGTCACCGTGCCATAGCCGTGAAGAAATTAGCCGATTTCTTATTAAAGACGGATGAAAGTATTTAAAACATTTAGTTTTTAGAGAGTGTTTTTCTGATGGAAAAGAATACCCGTAAGGTTACTGAGTTTAAAATAAAAAAACCGATTGCTCTGTTATTAGACAATCGGTTTTTTATTTTAAAGTAAAGGTTACGATTTTTTATCTATGTCGATAGAGTTTTCCTCATCCTGTGCAGATACGATAATTTCTTCGTTTTCTTTATCGAATTTGACTATCAACTTATCGTTTTCTTTCAGGCTCCCTTTCAAAATTTCTTCTGCGATAGGCTCTTCAAGATATTTTTGGATGGCCCTTTTTAAGGGTCTTGCTCCAAAATCAGTATCATAGCCTTTTTCGGCGATATAGTTTTTCGCCTCTTCCGTCAGTTCAAGAGTGTGTCCTATTCCTTCTATTCTTTCAAACAGATACTTCAACTCTATATTTATAATTTTGAAAATATCCTCTTTGTTCAGAGAGTTAAACACAATTACATCATCTACTCTGTTGAGAAACTCAGGAGCAAAAGCTTTTTTCAAAGCACTTTGTATTACACCTTTGCTGTGTGCATCAGCTTGTTTTTCTCTTGCCGTAGTCGCAAATCCTACTCCTTGTCCAAAATCTTTAAGCTGTCTTGCCCCAATATTAGAGGTCATGATGATAATTGTATTTCGAAAATCTACTTTTCTGCCTAAACTATCTGTCAATTGCCCCTCTTCCAAAACTTGCAAAAGCAAATTGAAAACATCGGGATGTGCTTTTTCCACTTCGTCTAGTAAGACTACTGAATAGGGTTTACGCCTTACTTTTTCAGTAAGCTGTCCGCCTTCTTCATAGCCTACATATCCTGGAGGCGCTCCCACCAGTCTTGAGATAGCAAATTTTTCCATGTATTCGCTCATGTCAATTTGGATGATAGCATCTTCGGAATCAAACATGAAACGGGCGAGTTCTTTCGCCAATTCCGTTTTCCCTACTCCGGTAGGACCTAAGAAAATGAACGATCCAATAGGCTTTTTCGGATCTTTCAACCCTGCTCGTGTGCGTTGGATAGATTTTACGAGCTTTTGGACTGCTTTGTCTTGCCCGATGATTCGTTTCTTCATCGATTCTCCCATGTTGAGCAGTTTTTGACTGTCAGATTGACTTACCCGCTGGACTGGGATGCCTGTCATCATAGAGACTACTTCCGAAATATTCTCATCAGTAACGGAATACCTGTTTGACTTGGTTTCTTCTTCCCAAGCTTTTTTCTCTTCTTCAAGTTCTTTGAGGAGAGTTTTTTCTTTATCCCGCAGTTTGGCCGCTTCTTCATATTTTTGGCTGCGGACCACTTTGTTTTTTTCTTCTTTTACCTCTTCTATATTATTTTCTATTTCCAATATGCTTTTGGGCACATGGATATTTTGAAGATGTACTCTTGAGCCGGCTTCGTCCAAAGCGTCTATAGCTTTATCGGGTAAAAACCGATCGGTAATATACCGGGTGGTTAATTGTACACAAGCTTCAATGGCTTCTGGAGTGTAGGTCACATTATGATGATCTTCATATTTTCCCTTGATTTGATTGAGTATTTCAATCGTTTCATCATATGAAGTAGGTTCTACCACCACCTTTTGAAAACGCCGATCTAATGCGCCATCCTTTTCTATATGTTCTCTATACTCGTCTAAAGTAGTCGCTCCTATACACTGTATGTCTCCTCTGGCCAACGCTGGCTTGAACATGTTTGAAGCATCTAATGAGCCAGAAGCTCCTCCAGCACCTACTATGGTGTGAATTTCATCTATAAAGAGAATGATGTTGGGTGATCTTTCCAATTCACTCATCACAGCTTTCATTCTTTCTTCAAATTGGCCCCGGTATTTTGTTCCTGCGACCAAAGAAGCCAAGTCTAAGGTAATTACTCTTTTGTTATAGAGTACTCGAGAGACTTTTCTTTGTACTATACGTAACGCTAACCCTTCGGCAATGGCAGATTTTCCTACTCCAGGTTCTCCGATGAGTATGGGGTTGTTTTTTTTTCTGCGCGCAAGGATTTGAGAAACGCGTTCTATTTCTTTTTCTCGGCCCACAATCGGATCTAATTTGTTTTCTTCAGCTGCTTGAGTCAGATCCCGTCCAAAATTATCCAAAACCGGTGTTTTGGATTTGATATCTGAGGCTCTTTTAGGACCTGAAAATTGCTCTTCTGAAGAGAAATCCCCTCCATCGTCTGTGGCTGCTCCTTTTATTTCTTCTGAGATGTCTTCACTTTTATTTTGGTCAACGGCAGCTTTAAACGAATTGTACTCTATGCCATATTGCTGCAAAATTTGAGAAGCTATATTGTCTTCGTCTCTCAATATGGCTAACAGCAAATGTTCTGTTCCGATGATATCGGTTTTAAATATTTTAGCTTCTAAATATGTTATTTTTAATACTTTCTCGGCTTGTTTTGTTAATGGCATGTTGCCTATAGGCCCCCGGGATACGGAGGATCCTTTTACTGCATCTTCTACTGATAGCCTTATTTGTGAAATGTCTAAATTCTTATCTTTCAGTATATTGATAGCCACCCCATCTCCCTCACGGATCAAACCGAGCAAAAGATGTTCTGTACCGATATAATCGTGACGGAGTCGTAAAGCCTCCTCACGGCTATATGAAATCACATCTTTAACACGCGGTGAAAATTTCGCTTCCATTTTATACCTTCCTATCTTTTATTTTATGTGTTCGAATATATAAATTTATAAAATTATTACATATCCTCAATCTTTCTCAGTTAATAGTTATCAACAATTGCGCCGAGAGTATAAAAGTAACAAAATGTCAGGATATCCGTATAAATCTTTATCTTTGTTACTAAAATAGTTACAAACGAGAAACGATGTCAGACGAAAAAATAATATTTTCCATGGCGGGTGTAAGTAAGATATACCCTCCTAATAAACAAGTTCTTAAGGATATTTATTTATCCTTTTTTTATGGTGCTAAGATAGGTGTTTTGGGATTGAACGGAGCGGGTAAATCTTCCTTATTAAGGATTATAGCGGGAATCGATACTTCGTATCAGGGAGAAGTCGTTTTCTCTCCTGGATATTCCGTTGGGTTTTTAGAGCAGGAACCACAGTTAGATGAGAATAAAACTGTTAAAGAGATTGTAGAAGAAGGAGTAGCGCAGACAGTAGCTTTGCTTAAAGAGTATGAGGAGATCAATGAAAAGTTTGGATTGCCTGAAGTATATGAGGATCCCGATAAAATGGAGCAGCTGATGGAACAGCAGGGAAAGTTGCAAGATAAGATTGACGCTTCTAATGCCTGGGAATTGGATACAAAATTAGAGCGGGCGATGGATGCCTTGCGCTGCCCGGATGCAGAAGCAGCAATTGCCAATTTGTCAGGTGGGGAACGGAGGAGAGTGGCGTTATGCCGCTTATTATTACAAGAGCCGGATGTTTTACTTCTCGATGAGCCCACAAACCATTTAGATGCAGAATCTGTAGATTGGTTAGAACAGCATTTACAACAGTATAAAGGGACGGTAATATCAGTCACGCATGATCGTTATTTCTTGGATAACGTCGCCGGCTGGATTTTAGAGCTGGATCGCGGAGAAGGTATTCCGTGGAAGGGGAATTACTCCTCTTGGCTAGATCAAAAAGCCAAACGATTGGCCCAAGAAGAAAAACAAGAGTCAAAGCGCCAAAAAACACTTGAGCGCGAATTGGAATGGGTACGGATGGCTCCAAAAGCCAGACATGCAAAATCGAAAGCACGTTTAAGTAATTATGAGAAATTAGCTTCTTCCGAAACCAAAGAAAGAGAACAGAAACTTGAACTGTTTATCCCTCCGGGCCCGCGCTTGGGAAATGTGGTGATAGAAGCCGAAAACATTTCTAAAGCTTATGGTGATAGAATACTTTTTGAAAACCTGAGCTTTTCTTTACCCCCAGCTGGGATAGTAGGGGTAATAGGACCCAATGGAGCAGGAAAAACCACACTTTTTAGGTTGATTACCGGGCAAGAAAAACCGGATACCGGAACTTTCAAAGTAGGAGAAACAGTGAAATTAGGCTATGTGGATCAACTGCACCATGATTTAGATCCCGAAAAAACAGTTTGGGAAAATATCACAGGTGGCAATGAGACCCTTGTGCTGGGCAATACTTCTCTTAATTCGCGAGCGTATGTTTCCAAGTTTAATTTTAGCGGTTCGGATCAGCAAAAGAAAGTAGATGTGCTTTCAGGAGGAGAGAGAAATCGGGTACATTTGGCGATTACGCTAAAAGAAGGTGCTAATGTGTTACTGTTGGACGAACCCACAAACGATATTGATGTAAATACTTTGCGTGCACTGGAAGAAGGTTTGGAAAACTTCGGAGGTTGTGCGGTAGTGATTTCACACGATCGTTGGTTTTTAGATAGGATTTGTACTCATATTCTTGCCTTTGAAGGAGATTCACAGGTATATTTCTACGAGGGAAATTATTCGGAATATGAGGAGAATAAAAAGAAAAGATTAGGTGATATAACGCCAAGGCGAATTAAATACAAGCGATTAACAAAATAAGAAAAGTCTGTATAACAATACCTGATGAGCGGAAGAGCTTCATGAAATTAATATAAAAACAAAATATGTCATCGATACTCATAAAAAACGCACTTTTAGTCAATGAAAATAAAACAGCGGAAACAGATGTATATATCCGAAACGGCAGGATAGAACAAATTAGTCCGCAGGTAGATAAAAATGCGGATGAGGTAATCGATGCGGCCGGACTGACTCTTTTGCCTGGATTGATAGATGATCAGGTACACTTCAGAGAACCCGGTTTGACGTATAAAGCAGATATCTGGCACGAAAGCCGTGCCGCTGTAGCCGGAGGAACGACCAGTTTTATGGAAATGCCGAACACTATCCCTCAGGCCTTAACACAGGAGCTATTGGCTGAAAAATACAAAATAGCTTCCCGCAGTTCTTTGGCTAACTACTCTTTTTATATGGGGGCATCTAACGATAATCTGGAAGAGGTGCTCCGAACAAATGAAAGGGATGTGTGTGGAGTGAAAGTTTTTATGGGATCATCTACCGGAAATATGTTGGTAGATGATGAAAAAACTTTAGAAAATATATTTTCTAAAGTACCTCTGCTGATTGCCACGCATTGTGAAGATGAACAGACTGTGAAGAGGAATTTAGCTGCCTTCGAAGAAAAATACGGTAAAAATATTACACCCGAAATGCATCCTTTAATCCGTTCGAATGAAGCATGCTACCTATCTTCTTCCAAAGCTGTTTCCCTTGCTAAAAAATATAACACACGCTTACATATTTTGCATATCTCGACTGGAAAAGAAACTGAACTCTTTGATAATTCACAGCCTTTGATAGAAAAGCGGATTACAGCAGAAGCTTGTGTTCACCATCTCTGGTTTTCGGATAAAGATTATGCGAAGAAAGGGAATTTCATAAAGTGGAATCCGGCAGTGAAGACAGAAGAGGATAGAAATAGAATTTTGCAAGCGGTAAAAGAAGGATATATTGATGTGATAGCGACGGATCATGCCCCTCATACTTTAGAAGAAAAAGAACAGCCGTACTTACAAGCACCGTCGGGCGGGCCTTTGGTGCAACATGCGTTGCAGGTTTTATTAGATTTGGTACAAGAAGGAAAGATGAGCATAGAAGAATTGGTACAAAAAACAGCGCATAATACAGCTATTTGCTTTCAGGTGGAAGATAGAGGGTTTGTCAGAGAAGGGTATTGGGCGGACTTGGTTTTGGTGGACCAAAATAAACCTTTTACGGTTGACTCTTCTAATATTTTATCAAAATGCCGATGGTCGCCGTTTGAAGGGCATACTTTTACATCTACCATTATACATACCTTGGTTTCGGGAAAAGTAGTTTATACAAATGGAGAAATCCAAGAAAAAAGCCCGGGAAAGAGGCTGTTATTCCATAGAAGATAAATAATGCAGTGAAAACATTGCATGAAAAGAGAAGTGGCGACCGAAAGAATATGAAAATCAATACCAACGAATATATTGAGTTTTTTGATTTTTCTAAAGAAAAATCACTCACACACAGACGTTTTAAACATGTTGATATTGAGCAGTTAATTGACCAAAAGCGTACTAATGCCACATTGGATGTCCTGCAGATTGGGGAGTCCTTTGAAGGAAAATCTATTTACGAACTGAAGTATGGAAAAGGAGATAAAAAAGTGATGATGTGGTCGCAGATGCATGGCAATGAAGCAACAGCAACAATGGCACTTTTTGACCTTTTTAATTTTTTAGAGAGTGGAGAAGGAAAGGCGGCAACTATTCGTTCTTTTTTGCAAGAGAAGTTGACAATTCATTTTATTCCTATGCTAAACCCTGATGGTTCGGATAAATTTGAACGTCGAAATGCGGAGTTAATAGATATCAACCGGGATGCACGTGCTACGAAAACACAGGAAGGAAAATTACTTAAAAAAAGAGCTCTAAAAATAAGACCCGATTTTGCTTTCAATCTGCACGATCAAAACATCTATTACAATGTACCAGGTACCCAAAATCCGGTAAGTATATCTTTATTGGCTCCCGCTTATAATGAAAATCGGAACATAAATTCTGTTCGAAAAAGTGCTATGCAACTGATAGGTAGTATACATAAACTCTTGCAAAAATTTATTCCTCATGCGGTAGCAAAATACGATGATACGCATAGCCCCCGTGGTTTCGGAGATAATTTTCAGCGTTGGGGAGCTAGTACGATATTGGTAGAATCGGGCGCTATGAAAGGAGATCCGGAAAAACAGGAAATCAGAAAGCTAAACTTTATTCTTCTTTTACATGCTTTAATTGAGATTGCAAAGGAGTCTTATACTCAATATTCTATACAAGATTATGAAAGAATTCCTTTTAATGCCTCCCAATTGCACGATTTGGTGCTGAGGAATGTAACAGTAGAAAAAGAAAATGGGAAATCTTTTACAACGGATTTAGCTATTCGTCAAGAAGAACTGACTGTAGACAGAGACTATTATGTACGAGGGGAGATATTCGATATAGGGGATCTGAGGGATGAATATGGGTATACAGATAAAGATATGCAAGGACTGACCTTCTGTAGAGGAAAAATACACACAGAAAAGGCGATACGAATGGCAGAATTGACAAACGAACTTGTTTATGATTTTTTAAGAGAAGGATACTTAGCTCTACAGGTTTGCGATGGATCTTTGAACGGGAAACATTTGCACTCTTATCCTATAGAAATCTTTACTTCAAACAGAAAACCTGAGCTTTTAACTCAACCTATTTTAGAAGGTTCGGCAAGTTTTTTCCTGAAAGATAAAGAAAGACTGAGATTTGCAATAGTCAATGGTTATCTTATCGACTTAGAAAAAAGAATCGCCCCGAAGGTTAAAAATAATATTTTCTGAATCTTAGAAAATATTTTCCCGGAAAAAGATTATTCTGAACAAATTTCTTTTAGCACCGAAACTACGTAATCTACCTCTTCTAAAGTGTTGTGCTTACTAAATGAAAATCGGACAGAAGGTCTTTCTTTCTCCGCGCTTACGACAGACAGCACATGCGAGCCTACTATTGAACCTGAGCTGCAGGCACTTCCCCCAGAGGCAGATATCCCTTTCATATCCATTTTAAGCAGAAGGAAATCCGCTAAATTTATACATGGAAAAGACACATTCAATACCGTGTATAAAGTTTCTTCCTTGTGACTGATGCCATTAAACTTTAAATCTTTAATGTTTTTTTGTAGCTCTTTAATCATATGGCTTTTTAACGTGCGTATATGCTTATTGTTTTTTTCTCTATTTTCGGCACTTATTTCTAGAGCTTTAGCGAGGCCGGCAATGCCGTATACATTTTCAGTTCCTCCGCGCATATTCCTTTCTTGTCCGCCGCCATGAATAAAAGGGTTTATTTTATTTTTTTTATTTATATAGATAAAACCAACACCTTTGGGACCGTGAAATTTATGTGCAGATCCGGTGATGAAATCAATATCTAATTCTTTTAAGTTAAATTCGTGATGCCCTATACTTTGCACGGTATCGGAATGAAATAAAGCATCATGCTTTCTACATATTTCAGATACTTTTTGGAGATCTAATATATTCCCTATTTCATTATTGGCATGCATAAGAGAAACAAGTGTTTTCGGAAATTGTGAAAGTAATTCATCTAACTGTGTGAGGTTTACATTTCCATCTTTATCAATATTTAGATAATGAACTTCGGACCTACCGCTGTTTTCCAAATAGTCTAAAGTATGTAGTACAGCCGGATGTTCTATAGGACTGGAAATAATATTTCGAATGCCTAAATCTTCCACAGAACAGATCAAAGCCATATTATCCGATTCTGTTCCGCCCGAAGTGAAGAATATTTCTGTAGGCGACGCATTTAATATTTTAGCAACGGTCCGGCGTGATTGCTCTATTACAGACTTTATATGCCTGCCATGGCTATGCACAGAGGAAGGGTTTCCAAAGTCTTTCTGCATGATATCCGTCATGGTTTTGACGACCTCTTGATCAATAGACGTAGTTGCAGCATTATCAAAATATACTTTCATGTTGCGAAAATACGAGATTTTTATTCTTTTTTAAATAAGGATGTCTTGAAAAATAGAGAAATCAATATCAAAAACGAGGCGAAAGTAGATAGGGAAATTATCCAATCCCCATGTTTTGCATAGAAAGTCAGTTTTTCATTTAAATTAATCTCTTCAGCTAAAGCATCCTCCATCCACCATTCGCTCTGTTGGGTGATATCCCCTGTCTGATTGATAAATGCGGAAATGCCTGTATTTGCCGACCGTGCCACCCACCTGCGGTTTTCAATGGCTCTGAGTTTTGCATATAATAAATGCTGATCCTTCCCACTGGTATTGCCCCACCAGCCATCGTTGGTTACAATAGCGATAAACTGTGCGCCTTCTTGCACGTATCGGTTGACATAATTGCCCCATATAGATTCATAGCAGATTACCGGAGCTGCACCAATGCCACTCTCTGCGTAGAAAGCATTTGGTTTTTTCTGGCTTCCATAACCTCCTGTAGTTCCTCCAAAGTGTGCAAATAGAGGCTTTAAAAAGTTTAATGACTCACCGAAAGGAAGTTTTTCTACTCCTGGAACGAGCTTCGATTTGTGGTAATATTGAATTTTTGAACTGTTATCTACTAAAACGCTGGAGTTAAAATAATCTATATACTGATTGCCAAAAGGACGGGCACTTGAAGTAGATGCTGAAGGATATAAACGATAGCTCTCTATCCCCGATAAGATATTTCCATTTTTATAATTTGTTAAAAACTCTTGCATTCTTTGATAAGCCGGATATTCCCGAAAATCTTCTTCATTAATTCCTTCATAAGAAGAAATAGCGGTTTCAGGCCATATAAAAAACTCTGTATTAGGAGCCGCAACTTCTGCAGATAAGCGCATTAAAATATCTAACTGCTCGTCCGGATGAATGTTCCCGAATTTTTGATATGGATCTATATTGGGTTGTGCAACTACTATATGTGAAGGATTGAAATGCTCTTCATATTGCTTGTAAATAAGCAACGAAGCGGTAATGGGCAGCACAATGATTAAGCCGAGGGCGCTATACATAAGCTTTGGTTTTGACAACTGTATTTGTTTCTTATAATGCAGATAAATCAGAAAACCTAATATATTGATTACCCATATCCATACAGCTCCACCATATATACCGGTAAATTCGTACCACTGTACAATGTGATGAAAATTAGCAAACCCATTGCCTAAGCTCATCCAGGGAAAAGCTAAATCCCAGCTTTGGTGGAGATATTCTGCCAAAATCCAAAAGCCGGGTAATGCGATTAAGCCTAAATAAATAGATTTTCTTTTCCGGATAGCATAATACAACCAAAATGAAGCTGTCAATAAGAAAGGACCTAAGGTAAAGGGAATGAGGGAAATAAGGAGTGAAATATGTGCGGGCAAATAAGCGTTCATGGCATTGTATACCCAGTAGATGGAAGCAGTATTCCAGACAGAAAGCGTTAAAAATGAAGACCAAAAAATCTTTCTTCCTTTTTTTTTATAATCTGAGCGGATGATTTTTTCAATACCGATTAACAGTGGAATGAAGGCTACAAATAAAACAGGGCTCGAATAAGGAATAGGTGGCCACCCTATCCACAGCAGCAAAGCGCTTATTGCAAACCAATATAGATATGTTTTCACAGCTCTAATTTAAATAATTATTTGACTTTTATTGTTTTCCTCTCTTTATTCCGAATAAAATATTCCTGAATGAGCAGAAATAAATATCGATATTTTGTTTATTTTTTTCCTTCTACGCAAATTACAAACTCTCCTTTTACCGTAGTGTTTTCAAAATGAGATTTTAACTCTTCTAAAGTTCCTCTACGGGTTTCTTCATAAAGTTTCGTTAGCTCTCTGGATACAGAAACTTGCCTATTGGCTCCAAAGTATTCCATGAAATCAGAAAGCGTTTTTACGACCCGATGGGGGGATTCGTAGAAGATGATTGTTCTTTTTTCTTCTGCAAGCTCTTTTAGCCTTGTCTGCCTTCCTTTTTTTACGGGCAGAAAACCTTCGAAGCAAAATTTGTCATTAGCGAGACCGGATAATATTAGCGCCGGGACAAAAGCGGTGGCTCCGGGCAGACATTCTATGTCAATATTCTCTCTGATTGCTTCTCGGATCAGTAAGAACCCCGGATCAGAAATACCTGGCGTTCCGGCATCGGAAATCATCGATATCCTTTTTCCTTCTTTGAGTAATCGAATAATTTCCGGCAGAGCTTTATGTTCATTGTGCTGGTGATGGGCGTACACAGTTTTATGTTGTATATCGTAGTGTTTCAAAAGCGTAGAGCTGGTACGTGTGTCTTCTGCCAAGATAATATCTGACTCTTTAAGAGTGCGGATCGCACGAAAAGTCATATCTTCTAAATTTCCGATAGGGGTGGGGACTAAATAAAGCATATGCAAATTTAGTAGATAAATAATGGAAATCGCTTATTCTGAAGTGGAAAATGTTTTATTTGCTTTAGTTTAAATAAACTTAGCATACTTTGTTATATTTGAGGTCTCAAATAATAAGATGCTGAATAGATATGTTGCAATTAAATTTCATTCGTAAAAATAGAGATCAAGTTGTTGATAGATTAAAGATAAGGGGAATAGAAGCTGCTGAAATTGTGGGTTCGATAATTGATTTGGATGAAAGGTTGCGAAAAACGAAACGAGAGTCTGAAGAATTGGCCGCACAGTCTAATGCCTCTGCAAAAAAGATAGGCGAATTGATGCGGGAGGGTAAAAGAGAAGAAGCAGAAGGGTATAAACAAAAATCGGCCGGTTACAAAGTAAAGATAAAAAGTTTGACGGATGAACTCTCTCAATTAGAGGATCAGCTTAATGAAAAGCTGTATCAGCTCCCTAATTTGCCACATGTTTCTGTACCTGCGGGACAATCAGATGAAGATAATGAGGTGGTTTTGGAAAAAGGTGGGTATCCGGATTTGGAGCAAGAAGCTCTTCCACATTGGGAGTTGGCAGAGAAATATAATATTATAGATTTAGAAACCGGTGTGAAAGTAACAGGTTCCGGATTTCCAGTTTACAAAGGAAAGGGGGCAAAGCTACAAAGAGCGCTCGTACAGTTTTTTTTAGATCAAGCTGTGGGACAGGGGTATACAGAAGTTCAAGTGCCTATATTGGTTAACGAAACATCCGCTTTTTCTACAGGACAGCTGCCAGACAAAGAGGGGCAGATGTACCATGTCGGGGAGGATGATCTCTATATTATCCCTACTTCAGAAGTACCCATCACCAACATGTATCGCGATGATATTATCAATGCGGAAGATTTTCCCATTAAGCATTGTGGGTATACGCCCTGCTTTAGACGAGAGGCGGGCTCTTATGGAACACATGTTCGGGGATTGAACCGGCTGCATCAGTTCGATAAGGTTGAACTTGTACAAATCGTACATCCTGACAAATCGTATAATACTTTAGAGGAGATGAGTGCTTATGCCCAAAGTCTTCTTGAAAAATTGGATCTACCGTATCGTGTGTTACGTTTATGTGGCGGTGATTTAGGTTTCACTGCTGCACTTACGTACGATATGGAAGTGTACAGTGCTGCTCAAAAAAGATGGTTAGAAGTATCATCGGTTTCTAATTTTGAAACATTCCAGACCAATCGTTTGAAAACACGATTTAGAAATGAGGAAGGGAAAACGACCTTAGCCCATACTTTGAACGGTTCTGCACTCGCGCTTCCGAGAATTGTAGCGGCTTTATTAGAAAATAATCAAAACGAAAAAGGGATCAGAATTCCGGATATTTTGATTCCTTATACAGGCTTTGAGTGGATTGATTAGCATTCTGTCTGGCTGTTTTTTTGAGGATCATAGGCAGTATTACTGTTCTAAAGAAATAGCGCAGAATAAATGAAACAGTATTCTGACACTCCACGCACAAATGTTTTCTTATATTATTTTCATTGTTCACATTTTTTTAAAGAAAAGATAATATGGTTAAAGAAGATTTGTTATTGGAACTGGAAAATGAAACCCAATCTACGTTGCAGGTTTTGGAATCTTTGAAAGAGGAATACTTAGATTGGAAGCCCCATGAAAAATCTATGTCTGTAAAAGCATTAGCTACCCATATAGTAGATTTGCACAATTGGTTTTCTTTAGTTTTGGAAACGGGAGAGTTAGATTTCCAGTCCAATTATCAGCCTACGAAAGCAGATACGGTTGCTGAATTGATAAAATACTTGAATGAAGGTCTTGGAAAGAATAAAAGGGCATTGTCAGCTATAAAGGAAGATGATTTTTTGACCACATGGACTTTAAAGGTAGGTGATCAGATTCTCCGCCAGATGCCTAAAAAAGACACTCTTCGTTATGTAGTAAATAATCATATTTACCATCACCGCGGTCAGCTGACGGTTTACTTAAGGTTGCTTGATTTACCTGTTCCGGGTATCTACGGGCCTTCTGCAGATGAAAAATAATAGGTGGAAAAATATTTTATAAACAAAAAGCCGAAATCGTAAGATTTCGGCTTTTTGTTTATAAAAGTCTATAAAAATTAATTTATTTCTTATTTAATTCTTCAGCTATCGCCTGACCTATCTCAGCTGGGGATTCGACAACACGGATTCCACATTCTGCCATAATTTTCATTTTGGCAGCGGCGGTATCTTCCGCTCCGCCTACAATCGCTCCTGCGTGCCCCATTTGACGTCCAGGAGGAGCTGTTTGCCCTGCTATGAAGCCGACGACCGGCTTAGTGCCATGTTCTTTGATCCATTCTGCAGCTTCTGCCTCCATTCCTCCCCCGATTTCTCCAATCATGACGATTCCTTCTGTTTCCGGGTCGTTCATAAGGAGTTCTACTGCTTCTTTTGTCGTAGTTCCTATGATGGGATCTCCTCCGATGCCGATAGCTGTGGTGATGCCCAAGCCGGCTTTGACAGTTTGATCCACCGCTTCGTAAGTCAATGTTCCTGATCTGGAAACTACCCCCACATTACCTTTCTTAAAGATAAATCCCGGCATGATACCTACTTTCGCTTCATCAGAAGTGATAATTCCGGGACAGTTCGGACCGATTAATCTTGATTTTTTATCTGCTAAGTATGATTTTACAGCAATCATATCTTTTGTAGGGATGCCTTCAGTAATACAAATAATTACTTCAACTCCGGCAGCTCCGGCTTCCATAATTGCATCTGCAGCAAAGGCCGGGGGTACAAAAATGATAGAAACATTTGCTCCTGTTTTGTTTACTGCTTCTTCTACAGTATTAAAAACAGGTCTGTCCAAATGTGTTTGTCCACCCTTCCCAGGAGTAACACCTCCGACAACGTTTGTGCCGTATTCAATCATTTGCTCAGCGTGATAAGTCCCCTCGTTTCCTGTAAAACCTTGAACGATAACTTTCGAATCTTTATTAACTAATACACTCATTATTTTCTATAAATTTTGCAAAGCAAATCTACTGTTTTGTAATGACTTCTAAAAATTTAAGTTTAAGGAATTGAGTTTCGCTTTACTTTAAGCTGTGTTTTTGAAAAAAAGTCCCAAGCGACAATTCCGATGGAGACGGAAATATTGAAAGAATGTTTAGTGCCAAACTGCGGGATTTCCAAACACCCATCTATTAATGCCATTACTTCATCACTTACTCCGTTTACTTCATTTCCAAATACTAAAGCATATTTTTCTTCTGCCAATGGAGAATACTCATGGATAAAAACACTTTCATTGGTTTGCTCTACTGCTAAGACTATGTACCCTTCTTTTTTAAGCTGTTTAACGAGCTGGCTACTTTCTTTTATATATTCCCATTCCATAGATCGAGTAGCCCCCAATGCTGTTTTCTCTATATCCCGATGGGGCGGTTTTGCAGTAATGCCGCACAAATAGATTTTTTCCAGAGCAAAACAATCCGACGTGCGAAAGGCTGAACCTACATTATTCATACTTCGCACATTATCAAGGACAATCGTAATAGGGGATTTATCTTGATTTTTGAATGTGTGGATATCGACCCTGTTTAACTCTTTCAGAGAAAGTTTTTTCATATTCAAAGGTACAAATAGCTTTTTTCTTTTAGAAAGAATTTTGAATTATAGAAAATAGATGTTATTTTTGCACTCCATTAATATTGGGATATATAAGATATTAAGAGTATAAAGAAATAAAAAGAATGGCAAATAGCAGGTCAGCACGTAAAAGAATAAGAAAAAGCGCAGCAAGACGCTTGAGAAATCGTTATCAAGCAAAAACTGCACGGAATGCAATTAGAAAACTACGGGATACTACTTCTCAGGAAGAAGCAAAAGAGTTATTGCCGAAAGTAACGTCTATGTTAGATCGTTTAGCGAAAAGAAATATTATTCACAAAAATAAAGCAGCGAATAACAAATCTAAGCTTACCAAGTATGTCAATAGTTTAAGCTAAGTACGAGAGTTTTTTGAAAGGATATAAAAGAGGTCTGTCTTATGTTTTATAATATAAGACAGACCTCTTTTATTATATAGGTAAGTCTATTTACCGTCACTTTATTACGTGTTTTTAAGCAACTGAGCGTTAAGCTACCGTCTTAGGGCTAAAAGAGTTAATGAGATTAGGAGAAAATGAAGTGAAATACCTTGTAATTCTCTTTGTTTTAAGTTTTTCTCATAATTATTTAATTTTGTAATTTTACAGCATGAGTAGGATTGCGTATGGATATAGATTCATTTCGAAAGCAAGTTTTCTCTTTGCTTTTTTTGTTGTTATGAATTCCTGTGGCATGCGTAAAAAGAATTATAAATTAGTTTCGCCTGCCGCAAAAGATGTAAATAGTGGGAATCCAGCAGTGCCGAGCGATGCGAATAGCGCGCGTAACTTTGTATGGACTCATTCTATGACGAAGAACTATGCTAACTTACTGGAGGTGGACGAATATACTATTCATAGAAGTCAACATTTATATCATTTTATCGATGAATGGATCGGCAGCCCCCACAAATTGGGAGGAACATTGAAAAATGGAATTGATTGCTCAGGTTTTATACAGATTTTATATGCGCAAATATATCAAAAAACACTTCCGCGAAACTCTAGGGATATGGCAAAAATAGTAAAGCGGAAATATGACTCTCAACTCAAAGAAGGGGACTTGGTATTTTTTTCTTTTGGTAGAAATAAAATTGATCATGTAGGAGTGTATTTGCATAATAATAAATTTGTGCATGTCTCTACTAAAAAAGGGGTGATTATTTCTGATTTAAAAGACCCCTGGTATGCAAAGTATATTGCTCGCTTAGGTACACCGAAGGTGTGAAAATACGTTTAGCCTGAGCTCCCTTAATCGAGTTTAGGTTAAAAGTGAGCCTTTTTTAAAGAGGGCTTATAAAGGTCCGGTAATTTGTGTTATTTTTGCAGATTAAGTACATGAAATCATGAGTGAAAAATCGAAGAGAATATTTCTTGCCATTTGTTTGTTAGTACCCTTTATTTTATATTCAGGCTATTATTATGCGGGTATGATTAATAACGCACCCTTCCGTTTCAGTGATTTTGAATCGATTGAGCTTCGCTGGGGATATCCAGATGAAATGGTTAACTACTATAATTCGAAAACACATGAGTACCGATATCTGAATAAACATGATTCTCTTGTTTCCAAATCTTTAAAAATGCGGAAAGATGATTTGCAATACCTACATTCTAAAGCGCAAACCATTGGCTTTTTTAATGTAGATGAAGACATGACAGCAGGGGATGAAGCATTGGATCCCAGCCCTAAACCTCGCTACGAATTGACTTATACGTATGAAAAGAAAAGAAAAAAAGTGACTTTCGACCCAGATTTTCCGGGTCATCCAAAGATGAAAGAAGCAGCGCAGACAACTATTGAGGAAGTACAGAAAATGATCGCAGAAGCGGAATCCCGTTAGCTTTTTCTTTCCGGCTTTTAACGAAAACAATATATTTTAGGTGAAAGTATTCTTCCCTTAGCTTAGATTTTTACAGATTTCTCTTTGTATAGGTTTTGAGGCATCAAAGTCTGGAGCTGTAAAGGCTTTGAAAGGAAGAAGGTGCAGCCTGAAGCCTCACAACACGTCTTTTTTTAGCCTTGTCTTTTCTTCAACTCATCGCGTAATTTCGCGGCTAACTCATATTGTTCGGATTCTATTGCTTTTTGTAGTGATTGCTCTAATTTTTTAGCGCTCAAGGTAGCAAATGGATTAACCGCTTTATCCCCAGCCGTTGATTTTGATTCGGGAATTTCTTCTTTTTTCAAATCGGACTCAAGATTGTCTAAAAAAGCGAAATCATTGCTTTCGATGGCGATCCCGGCTGCGCTCATAATGGATTCATAAGTATAGATGGAGCATCCGAAACGGACCGCTAAGGCGACAGCATCGGAAGTACGGGCATCTATTTTTATGTTTTCGCCATCTTGAGAACAAATAAGGTGTGCGAAAAAGATACCGTCCTCTAAGTTATAAATAAGGATTTTCTCTAGTTTTATATCGAATTGATCAAAGCTCGATTTGAATAAATCATGTGTCAGAGGTCGTTCCGGATTTATGTTTTCAATTTCAACAGCAATGGCTTGCGCTTCTGCACTGCCGATAATAATTGGTAATCTGCGGTTTCCTTCCTCCTCACCCAAGATCAATGCATAAGCTCCCGATTGGCTTTGACTGTAAGATAATCCAATGATGCTTAATTTAATTTCATTCATTATTATCGATTCCTCCTCTTACAAAGATGTAAATATTCAGAGCAAAAAAAAAGTAGCGGCATTAATATTTCATAATCCGCTACTTTTACTTTCCTTTTTTAAAAGTTTTCAACTTTTAAAAGCTTTTAAAGCTTCCGTTAATTTTGGAACTATTTCAAAAGCGTCTCCCACAATACCGTAATCTGCTACTTTAAAGAAAGGGGCTTCCGGATCTTTGTTAATGACTACAATTACTTTTGAGGAGGAGACACCTGCAAGATGTTGTATAGCTCCGGAAATTCCTATCGCAATGTATAAATCTGGGCTTACGGCAATTCCTGTTTGGCCTACGTGTTCGGCGTGAGGTCGCCAGCCTGCGTCAGAAACAGGTTTGGAACACGCCGTAGCCGCACCGAGTACTTCAGCCAAATCCTCTATCATTTGCCAGTTTTCAGGTCCTTTGAGCCCTCTACCTGCCGAAACGATAATGCTTGCTTCGGGCAAAGACACTTTCCCTGTATCTCTTATTACTTCTTTGACCAAAACGCTGAATGCGTTTTCCGGAAGTTCTGGGCTGAAGCTCTCCACATCCACATCGGTGAGAGATTCTTTTATTGAAATGGAGTTGGGGACAACAGAAATGACCTTAATAGGCGAAGTGAGCACATCGGTTGCAAAAGCTTTATTGGAAAAGACTGATTTTTTGACGGAGAAAGTACCCCCTTCTATTTTTCCCAACTCGGTAACACCATCTGCTAATGCAGCTTTCAGCTTCGTTGCAACGCGGGGTGCTAAGCCTTTTCCACTAAAGGAGTTGGATAAGACAATATATTCAGCGTCTTCTTGTTTGGCTGCTTCATAGATTACGGCAGCATATGCTTGATTGACAAAATCGGATAGTTTCTCGTGGCTTGTAGTCAAAACTTTATCTGCACCATATTGGCCTAATTTTTTGAGCTCTGATTCTTCTACATTTCCGATGGAGAGAGCCGTTAAATTTGTGTTCAGCTGCTCTGCTAAGGCTTTTCCGTAGGATACAGCTTCAAAAGCTGTTTTTGAGAAAACACCTTCTCTGTGTTCTGTATATACTAATACTGACATATTTTTCTATTTAAAATCTTTAAATCACTTTAGATTTGTTGTGCAATTGAGCGATTAACTCATCTAAGTTATTAGCCTCGATCAGGGTCACTGCTTCACGAGGTTGCGGAGATTCATAAGATTCGATATGAGACAACTGTGGGACATCAATGGGTTCTATCGTTTCCAAAGGCTTACTTCGTGCACTCATAATACCTCTCATATTGGGTATTTTTACTTCTGCAATTCCTTCCGCGGCTCCGATGACAAGCGGTAAATCCGCTGAGAGCACTTCTTTTCCACCTTCTATTTCCTGCTCAATAAGCGCTTTCCCATCTTCCAAATCTAATTTTCGGCAAATAGAAACAGAAGGAAAGTCTAATAATCCGGCAATCATGGCAGGTACTTGTGCGCCATTATAATCAATGGACTCTTTACCGCATAATATCAAATCAAAAGGGTTGTTTTTGACATATTCTGCGATTTGATGGGCAACAAACCATGCATCTCTCGGCTCAGCGTCAACTCTAATCGCTTTTGCTGCCCCTACCGCTAATGCTTTCCGAAGAGAGGCTTCCGTATCGGCTTTGCCTACATTGATAACAGTGATATCTGCCCCTTCAATTTCTACAGCTCGGGACAATGCCAGTTCATCATAAGGATTGATAATATATTGAATGCCTTCTGTATTAAAATGTTTATTATCATCGATAAAACGAATTTTAGAAGTAGTGTCAGGCACTTGACTTATACAAACTAATATCTTCATATGAATATCGTTATAGAGTGAATTAATTTTTATCCCGGGCGAAACGAGATTATTTTATATAAAATGGATTGCAAGTAAGATGTGTATTGAACCGAAGAAAGTTTGTTCGCTTTTTAATATTACAAAACCTATCGTCAAAGCAAATTACACGTACAATCACTATTACAAACCTACTATAATTTTTGCCCAAATCAAAGGGTAAACAGGGTCCGAAAAATCAAAAAACGGTCAAAGTATTTGTAAAAACCACATCCATCTTAAGTGGACATATACTGTTATACGATTAATTGATACCTTTGTAACATGGTAGAAAGATTAAAAAAGCTTCAAGCATTTTTAGCGGAATCTCCTAACGATCCTTTCTTGATATATGCTATCACTTTGGAACATTTGAAGTTGGGTAATGCTGGGGAAGCTCGAAAAGGTTTTGAAAGACTAGTAGCCGAACACCCCGGTTTCGTAGCTACTTATTATCATTATGCTAAGTTTTTAGAAGAATCTGATGAAAAAGATAAAGCCGTTGTTTTTTATAAAAAAGGAATGGAGACCGCAAAACAAGCCAAAGACAACCATTCGTTTCGTGAATTGCAGAATGCTTTGCAAAATCTTTTGATGGATGAAGATTACGAAGATTGAAAAAGTAAAACTTGGCATTCGATTTGTTTGTTCCTCCATGTGAGGAGCTTGAACCTTTATATACGCCATGTGTTTTTATTGTTTCTGTTAAGCAATATGGCAATAGCTTGTGTCAATAATAAAGTTGTGCGAGAGTCAAATGAACAAACAGATGCGGATAGTATAGGGGTTAATAATGTTTTAGGTATTTACGGAGGTAAAATGCCTTGCACAAATTGTGATGCTATAGAAACCGTGCTTTCCCTTTCAGAAGATTATGAGTTTAAGCTACGTTATAAATATCAGGGTAAAAGTGATCAGCTTTTTGAACATGAAGGAAAGTGGTCACTCAGAGAAGGTAGAGTGGTTTTAGAAGGAGTCGATTACACTTATAAAGTTAGAAAAAACAGTTTGCAGCAATTAGATCTTTTTGGTGAAGAAATAAAAGGGGACATTGCTTCTCGTTATATGCTGAAAAAAATAGAATAAAAATATTGACCTGCAGAATAAACAATCATCCATATTGCTGTTGAATATATATTCTTCTCTCCTTATAAACGACAGTTTTTTTCATATGAAATATGTATTTCAAAAGCGTAGAAATCTATTTTTATATTCCGTAAAAATATCCTAATTTCATCAACAATAGTAATAGTATAGAAAATATTTAATTTAAAAACAGAAGGGAAATATGGGAAAATCAAAACGTTATGAACGAGGAATGGAGATTATCCGGGAATATGAAGATAAATCAGAAAATCCGGCATATTCCATCACTTTCGAAGATTTAATGGACCTCGATTCTGAATTAGAAGATTATATTGTTGAGTTTGCCTTTGGTGATATTTATTCACGGGAAACTTTGAGCCATAAACAAAAAACCCTCATTACAATTTCTTCATTAGCTACGCAAGGTTTGGAACCGCAAATGAGGCTGCATGTGAATACCGGATTGACTATAGGGCTGACTCCCAAAGAAATAGTGAACGCCATTATACATTTGCTGCCGTATACAGGGTTTCCGCGAGTATTGAATGCTCTTAAAGTCGCGAAGGATGTGTTTACTCAAAGAGGGGTTAAGGTGGAAAAATAAGAAAAGAGGCAGAGGTTTCTTTAAAGAAGAAACAATAGTCGATATGAAACCATGTGTGTCCGTTTGGGCTTACTGTGTAATAAAAGGACTTTAAATAATATAAGTTAACGATATTGTGTGGAATATTTTTAAGCCGCTCAATATGTTTTTTAAATGTAAAGATCAGTGTTTTTTACGATATGCTGGTCTTTCTTTTTTTATATTGAATAAGTACAAATAAAAAGAGGAGGAAACATGAAAAAATCTGATAATAAACACAAAAAACAAGAGTCCGAAGTTCCAGAAACAGAAAACGAAAAACTTTCTTATAATCCGGAGGTGACTAATGAAGATATAAAAACGCTTTCGCAAGATAATCTCCATGCAGATGAAGGAGATGATCAACAATTGCGGGATAGAAAGAAAAAGGTGGATTTTACAGGAGAAGATTTAGATGTTCCGGGAAGTACAACTGCGAAAGAATCTGGAAGAAAGGGAATGGAAGACGAAGAAAACCAGTTGTTCAGCCAAGGCGGAGAGGACAAAGAAAACTTAGAAGAAGATGATGGAGTCTTATAAAGGAACATAAGTTTCTTTATAGTGTTTACGTTGTTTTTAAAAGTGAAATGGTCCCGTCGCTCCAGTCGGGTTACCGTTTTGCTTTTTTTATTATAAAAAACCATTTATATAACTTGAATTTTTACAGATAAAATAAAGAGCGGCGGTTAAACATAACCATTTCTAACCTAAACCTTCTTCGTTTTTTATAAAAATGCTAAGTTGTGAAAGTGCATAAAACATGGAATACACTTATAGTGGATAATAAGTTGTATTTTAGACGTGTTTGTACAAAATGCGTTACTTCAAAAGTACGGCAGAAGAACTAACTATAAAATAGATATGACAAGCGGAGGGAAAATAGACAAAAAGGGGGTTGTAAACAGAGTATTAGATGTTGTAGAACGTGCCGGGAATAAGCTGCCCGATCCTGCAATACTGTTTTTTCTTTTAATGGTTCTTATCTGGGTTTTATCCGCATTTTTATCCAAGTTGACTTTTTCGGAAATTGATCCTACTACAGGAAGTGCAATTCAAATAAATAACTTGCTTACAAGTTCAGCCTTTGCAGATTTCTTATCCGGCATGGTAGCTGCGTTTACGGGTTTTGCACCTCTTGGCATTGTATTGGTCGCCATGCTCGGAGTAGGGGTAGCTGAGCAATCTGGCTTCATAAATGCAGGTTTAAAATCCATGTTACAAATAACTCCAAAGAGTTTGTTAACACCTATGTTGATTCTTGTCGCTATTGTGTCACACACAGCTACAGATGCAGGGTATGTCTTAGTTATTCCTTTAGGCGGCGTTATTTTTTATGCAGCTGGTCGGCATCCGATTGCTGGAATTGCGGCAGCATTTGCAGGTGTATCGGGTGGTTTTAGTGCTAATTTTATACCTTCGGGTATAGATCCCCTTTTACAAGGTTTCACACAATCTGCAGCGCAGATTATGGATTCAGGTATACAGATAAACCCACTGAATAATTGGTATTTTACATCAGCCTCTTCTTTGTTGATAGTATTGATAGGTTGGTATATTACAGATAAAATTGTAGAGCCCAGATTGAAAAAGGTGCCGGTGTCTATCGAAGATGAGGAAGAGGAGACCCCGATGGATGTTTTAAGCCCTGAAGAGAAAAAAGCATTTTACATTGCCTGTAGCGTAATGTTTTTAAGTTTTATTGGACTTTTTTTATGGGCAACACCAGAAGACTCGGCACTTCGGGATGAAAAAGGGGAAATCACTTCATTCTCTGCTCCATTGATGCAATCTATTGTTCCTTTAATCTTTATCGTTTTCTTGATTCCCGGAGTGGTTTATGGTTTAGTTTCGAAGACATATAGTTCTACAAAAGATATCATCGAGAGTATGACTAAATCCATGCAAGGAATGGGATATTATGTGGTAATGGCTTTCTTTTGCGCTTTATTTATTGACGCTTTTGCAAAGTCTAATTTAGGGGCATTACTTGCTCTTAAAGGGGCATCAGGACTGCAAGCTTTGAATCTTCCCGGACAAATCACTATTGTAGGAATTATTGTACTTACTGCATTTGTAAATATATTTATTGGTTCAGCTTCTGCTAAATGGGCATTGATAGCACCGATTATGGTTCCTATGCTGATGCAATTGGGAATATCTCCAGATCTGACACAAGCATCTTATCGTGTAGGAGATTCCGTATCTAATATCATTACCCCTTTGATGCCGTATTTCCCTTTAGTAGTGGTGTATTGCCAGAAATATGTAAAAGGTACAGGGATAGGTACATTAGTATCCACTATGATTCCGTATTCTATTGCTTTTTTTGTGTTGTGGACAATATTTTTGTTAGTGTATTGGGCATTAGGTATTCCTTTAGGGTTGCAGTCAAGTTATGATTATCTCATAACCTTATAGTTCAAGAGCTCTGGATTGTACAAGTCAAAAGCAAAAATATTTCGGAGTTCTAAGCGGCAAGCGATCTGTCCGTATAGTACCGCTCATTGAGCTATATATACATTGGAATAAACAGGAGATTGTTTGTTTTTAACTATAAGTAGTTGAAAGTGTGTAATGTGGATCGTGTTATAAACTATAGGGTAAGTATGAAGTACTGGTTGTAGTTAAGCGCTTCTAACCTGTAGGACTGACTGTTCACCTTTACATCGGCTTTGCATCTAAAGATGTTTGTCCTAAATAACATATAGTTAGTTATAAACTACATGTAGTTTGTCCATATTTGACAGGTGGTTGAGGGGATCTACATGTCGTATACGTTTCATTACGTGTTGGAAGAGAGTGTCTCACCATGTGGGAGACACTGGGGCCAATTTTACGTAGGATTTTTCGGTTTTTTCATAATCTG
>JAJYRG010000121.1 GCA_021794195.1 Bacteroidota bacterium | reverse complement strand
AGCCGCATGGCGGTATAAAAAACGTTGCACTAGCGACGCTTGAAGAGTTAGAAAAGTTTCTTAGTCCACCAGATGAAAACTCTCCGCAATACGATGAGGTATCCGCCCTATGAAGTACATATTTTAAATTTTTTCTCTTTTCCACGCTACGACTTTAACTCCATTAGAATAGTGCGCCAAATTTGGTTTACTTACTAAATTTAGATTTCCCAGTATATATTTCAATTTAAGTTTTTTTAATTCAACATTTTTAATTTCCCATTCTTTGTGGTGAATGTCGTAGCGATAAAATGTTTTATCTTCTTCAAGGTATAAACAATATCTTTCGGTTAACCATTTATCCAATTCCTTTTTTTTAGTTACTATTTCCTTTATTTCAAAATCTGTGTCTAGAAAAAAATCTTTATTAAGATTTTCGGATTTAAATTTTGTTTCTGTTCTTGATATATTTGATTTTTCATAGGGTAATCCAGATAATTGTCTAGCAATGAAAGCAGATAATGACTTCTCAGCTTCGATATTTAAAAAGTAAACTCCTTTTTTGTTATCGTTTTCTATGTACGTTCTTAGATTAATTTCGGCAAAGTCGGAAATGAAACTTAAAGAAGGTAAATTTCTTGGTCTTATTTTTTCCATTGTAAAAGCGACTAAAGAAACGTAAGCATTTCCTTCAAGTGTGTCTATGTTTAATTTTTCAGAAACAAGTTCTCTCAAAATTTCAATTGGAACTTTCCAATGTAGGAATAATGCCTTATTCCATTCTTGATAGTATATCCATTTTCCTTTGGGAATTTCAAATGGTCTGTGTTTAATATTAAAGAGTATATTTTCAATTTCATTCATTGGCGTGGTGTTTTTGTATTGTCGTAAATATGGTTTTTAACGAGTTTCTTTCCGATGTAACTCTATCACCAGCGTATCCATATTTGATTTATTACGTTGCCATTCCAGGCGAACCGGTTTATAATCTTCTTTCTCAAGCCATAACACCAGAGGAGGCTTGCAAGTCAAGCCATCAGCTAATCGGAAATCCAAAAACCAGCCGTCACTGTCCGTTTTGCGATGGTAGGGGTACAAGGGATCATTGATGTCAACAAGCTTTTCTTTTTCTGTCAAAAGGCTGTCACGGGTATAAAACACCTCCGACAAGGGTTCCCTTGTTTCAGCATCAATAGCGAAGCCTTGTAATTGCTGAATACAGTCGCATGAAACCATAAACCCAAGGGAAAGAAATAACAGTGTCATTGTTTTAGCACGGTGGGTTTTACAGGTACGTTGCATAGGAAAATAGATTTACATATTTATCGAACAGCTAATTTCCGTTACTTCGTTCATTTATACAATCCACAAAAACCAGTATTTGTATTGATAAATAGGGTTGCCTTAGGAAAAATTTGGATAAACCCCTTGTTTTCTAGGATTGCAGTAGCTAAGTAAATCCTATATCTTTGACAGATAGGACAAGAAAGAAAGGGGCAAGCTTGCCTACCGTAAAAAATGGGACTAAATTTGATCTATAGATTACCGAATGCAGAACATTCGCACTAAATCACAGAATAAATCTACAATGGAAAGGAAGAACTTGTACAACAATAAATTTTTCAAGTTACCTATAACTTGGGTAATCACGTTCTGTGTATTTGGTTTTTATATTGCCCGGGCACAGGATGCTGTCACGCAGTATTCCGATAGTTTATTGAACAATGCCCACAAAGCGCCTACAACAGAATTGAAAATAGAGGCACTTTTGAATGTAAGCATCTTTTGGATCGACTATGATACTGTGAAGGCCTATCAATATTTAGAGGAGGCACACGGACTTATGGATGAGCCACCAACGGATTATCAGAAAGGTCTGTACCACTTGTATCATGCCAATATCTTAATGGACTTCGAACCCCAAAAGGCAAAAGTGGAATTTTCAATAGCAGATAGTTTACTAGCCAGAAATTCAGCCCCTAAAAGCTATCTATATCGGTCAAAACTATGGAACAATTACGGGGTTGTACTGCAAAAGGAAGATAAGAGTGCTGAATTCATGGAAGTCATTGTCAACAAAGCCATTCCTTATGCCCGGTTAGCCGGTGATAGTGCTCAGGTGGGTTACCAATTACAGAATATGGCCATGTTGATGAGCAACCTGTCAGATTATAAAAGAGCGGATAATTATTACAAACAGGCCCTTAACACCACGCTCGCTGTACCTAATCGGAAAGAGGAGAGATTGGATATATTCATCAATGCGGCTCGAAATGCTTTGTTTATGAAAGATCAGGCGCAGGCAAGAAGTTATCTGGACAGTGCGGAGTCTTATGTTGGACACCTTCCGCATTCTGTTACTTCTATACCGACCTATTATCGGACGGAGCTCACTTACTATAAGCATAGGAGCGACAAACAAAAAGTCTTGGAAAACTATGAAGAGGGAGTATCAGCTGCTGAAAAATTAGGCGATGCTTATATGTTAAAAGACCTCAGTTTCGAATTGAGCACTTTTTATAAAGATTTGGGCGAATATCAAGAGGCACGGAAATACCTCCTTCTTTCGAACACCTACCAGCCCTATTCACGTCTACAAAACCGGGCAATATATCAAAGGGAAATGGCTGAATTAGAATACCGTTTGGGAAATTATAAAACAGCCTATGGTTATATGGACTCGCTTAGGATGACCAAGGACTCTATATACCAAAGAGATGTAAGTACAAAACTGCTGAATTTTGAACAGCAATATGAAGCGGCTGAAAAGGAGAACCGCATTCTACGGCTTGAGACAAAAAGCAAGCAACAGGAATTAGCCATAGCCAAAAACCGCTGGTGGACACTCGCATTAGGAGCCGGGTTAGTATTGGCTGTATGTGTCGCTTATTTTTGGAGAAAAATCGGAAGAAATAACAAAAGGCTCCTTATCCAAAAGGATTTGCTCCATAAAGAAGAACTTCGCACCATACGACAAAAGGAGCGGTTGAATCACTATGATGCCATGCTCCAAGGACAGGAAGCCGAAAGGAGCCGCATGGCAAAAGATCTTCATGATGGCTTGGGAGGCTTGTTGGCAGGTGTGAAGCTAAAGCTATCTTCTATTGTTTTAAGAATAAGTAAAGACAATCCAAGCGATAGAAGAGACATAAACGACGTCGTCCATCAGCTGGATTACTCGGTTGATGAACTCCGGCGGATTGCCCATGATATGATGCCCGAATCGCTGCGGTTCGGTGGTTTGGCTCTTGCTTTGTCAGATCTCTGCCGGTATATGGGCACTCCATCGGTGGAAGTCGTATTTCAAAACTTAGGAATCGAAGACAACTATCCCGATCCATTACGTATTACGGTGTATCGCATAATCCAGGAACTACTGGCCAATGCCATCAAACACGCCAGTGCTACTAAGATCATTGTGCAATGCAGTGAACTGGATAGTTGGCTGTTTGTTACCGTAGAAGATAATGGTAAAGGAATGAGACAAAAAGAAGAAAAACAGGGAAAACGGCTGGGGCTAGTCAATATCCAGAACCGGATATCCTTATTAAAGGGAAATATAGAAACACTTTCACAACTTGGCGAAGGGACAACAGTTAATATTCAGATACCTTTATGAAAATGGAAAGAAAACCAATTAAAGTTATTGTCGTGGATGATCATCCCATAGTTCAACAGGGGTTTGAATATATTTTGCAAGATGCAGAGCGGATCCAGTTGATTGGTAAATTTTCGGATGCAGATTCGATGCAGAACTATTTGCAAAACAATGGGGTTGACGTTGTATTACTTGACATCAATCTACCCGACAGCAATGGTATTGACGAATGTGCTGCGATCAAAGAGCTATATGAAGATACTGTTGTTATAGCCATCAGCAACATCAACGAATACAGCATTATCCAGCGGATGTTAAATGCGGGTGCCAGCGGTTACTTCCTGAAAAACGCATCGGCGGATGAAGTGATTTCCGGAATCCATCTGGCGGTCGAAGGGGAAGTGGCCTTTAGCAACGGAATCGAAAATATATTAAGAAGCCATCATACAGGCGATCTTCCCGTCATCACCCGACGGGAAAAAGAGGTGCTTTCCCTGCTGGCATCAGGGTTAAGCTCAGTGGAAATAGGCGAAAAAATCTTTATCAGCCCCCTCACTGTAGAAAGTCATCGGCGCAACCTATTGCAAAAGTTTAAGTCAAGCAATGTGGCAGCTCTCATCCATAAAGCGACGGAAATGAAGTATATATAATGGGGTCTTGGTCTAGAAGGTTGTTTCTTTAAACTAAAAAGCCTATGTATTGTCTACAATTACCTAAACCTGTATAAAAGAAATACAAATCGTGTAAAACAATGGCAAATGATAACTGTTATGTAATTATTAAAAGGGATGATTATGTATCGGGATACGGTGAGACCCTTTCATGAACAACAGCCTATTTCCGACATTTACTCCTAATTACGTTTTCTTGTACCAAGGGACAGATGGCTGGTTTTACAGATGCCACGTCAGCTGGTAAAAAAGTCTCCTAATTTAAGTTGCAGTTCCCCTTATGATTACGTTGTGTTATGAGCCTAAAGAAAATGGGTTACCTTTGCCATGGAATTTTCAGAAAAGATATTATGACTATTAAGAAAGCCTTGGATATTTTGCCGGATAAATGGAAAATACATATCTTGAGCATGCGTTGCAGAATGGCAAAAGGCAGGTAATGGATCTGGTAAGGGAAGTGGATGACAGCGGGCCAATCTGCACGGGTTTTTAATAAGATCTTTTCAGTACATTGAAAGTCGGTAAATAGAGAAATATTAATTAAGTGAATATGAAAACAGTAATAAATAAAGAGTATAACGGGACACCAGTGCGTGTGTACAACAATCAGCATGAGGCTTCTATTGCGGTGGCTCAGCATATAGCAGACTTGATTAAATCCAAAAAAGCGGTTGGAGAAAAGGCAGTATTAGGGCTGGCGACAGGTGCGACACCCGTTGAGGTGTACAACGAACTGATTCGGATGCACAAAGAAGAGGGGTTGAGCTTTCAAAATGTAGTGACCTTTAATCTGGATGAATATTACCCTATGGAGCCTACAGCGAAGCAGAGTTATGTGGCCTTTATGCGGCAGCATCTTTTTGACCATGTGGATATTGCGGAAGAGCATGTTCATATTCCTGATGGCAGCATAGCAGAGGAGGATGTACCGGCATATTGCGAAGCGTATGAACAGAAAATAACGAACTACGGCGGATTAGACCTACAACTGCTAGGGATAGGACGAACAGGCCATGTGGGCTTTAATGAGCCGGGATCGACACCGGATTCGCTTACCCGGTTGGTGAAGCTCAATGAGGTGACGAGAACAGATGCCGCGGCGGGTTTTGAGGGAATAGCAAACGTACCGACGCATGCGATCACCATGGGAGTTGGAACAATAGCAAAAGCAAAGAAAATCATCCTAATGGCCTGGGGAGAGAATAAAGCCGATATCGTGCAAAAAGCTTTGGAAAGTGACATTACTACAGAGATACCCGCTACTTATTTACAAGAGTTTGATGGAGTAGAAATGGTGTTAGATAAAGGCGCAGCAACGAAATTAAAATTTTAAAAATATCCTCGTAAAAAGGATGTGGTTTTAGAGTTCCCGGGTTTTGGGAACTCTAAAATTGATGTTTACGGTGTTACTGAAAGCGAAGTGGAATGCGTCAAGAATGATCCCGCTTTACAGCATTCGATACAACAAAATTAGATGGGGCAGCTATACTAGTCTCTTTTTGTAAAGAACAAAAAAATAACAGTGAGTATTCTTATTCTATATTCTTAAGGCATAGGCTGATTTCAAGTGCATGACAACATCTTCTTAGATTGTTGTATGATTTTTATTGTCTATTTTTAAAGAATAAGAAAAAATGAAGAAAAATAGTATAACTGTTTCTGACGAAGTCCTGTGCCTTTTACATTGTCCTATTTGTA
>JAJYRG010000027.1 GCA_021794195.1 Bacteroidota bacterium | reverse complement strand
TCTCAAAAAGCGGGGACTGCAAAGGTAACAAAAGTTTCCGCAATAAACAAAATAAAAATATTTTTTATCCCGAAAACACCCCCCAAACCCAAAAATTCAAACCCTCCCTCGCAGAGGAACGACAAAGATAAATGTATTCGAACATCATTTCCAAATTTTATTTCATAAAAAAAATAAATAAAACACCTCTTCCATATAATGGACTAAATATCAGTTTTATATAATAAAGCCCCCTACCAGCTCTTATCTTTATCTATAACAGATAAAACATCTAATTAAACACCACCTTCATCGAAATGGATGATAGAAAATTCTCAAATACACTTTATTAACACATTTTAATTCATTATTTTTATACAAAAAAAGAATAAAAAACATTTATAATGACAAAAGAAGAACTTAACACATTAAACATAGAAGCTTTCAATGCGGGTTCATCCACTGGTGAGAAGTGGTTCGGAGGAGACAAAGAAATAAACTCTGTTTCACCAGTAGACAGCAAAGTAATTTCCCGTATTCGATTATGCACACATGATGATTACAACAGAGTTATAAAAGAAGCGGAGAAAGCAAAGATTATATGGCGTGATATTCCTGCGCCCAAGCGCGGAGAGATTATCCGGCAATTAGGCACAAAACTGCGCGAAATGAAATCCTATTTAGGAAAATTAATTTCTTACGAGATGGGAAAGTCTTATCAAGAAGGGATAGGTGAAGTACAAGAAATGATTGACATTTGTGATTTCGCTGTAGGTCTTTCCCGTCAACTTTATGGGAACACGATTCATTCAGAGCGTTGCATGCATAGGATGTACGATCAATACCATCCTCTCGGAATCGTCGGAATTATTTCCGCTTTTAATTTTCCCGTAGCGGTGTGGTCATGGAATGCTGCCATAGCTTTAGTGTGCGGAAACGTAATTATCTGGAAGCCCAGTGAAAAAACTCCTTTATGCGCTGTAGCATGCCAAAAAGTACTAGCCGATATTTTGAAAAAAAATGACCTTCCCGAAGGTATTTCCTCCGTATTGCTTAGTGATGCAAAGGCTGGAAAATGGATCAGCGAAGATCCCAGAATAAATTTGGTATCTGCCACTGGCTCTACAAAAATGGGAAGAGAAGTAGCTGTGAATGTAGCACGAAGATTAGGTAAAACACTATTGGAATTAGGGGGGAATAATGCAATTATTATTACTCCAAATGCAGACTTGAACATTACGATTGCTGCCGCTGTATTTGGCGCTGTAGGAACAGCCGGACAGCGCTGCACAAGTACACGAAGACTTATTGTCCATGAAAAAATATATAACAAGGTGAAAAACGCGTTAATAAATGCCTATAAACAAATCAAAATAGGTGATCCTTTGGATCCTAATAACCATATGGGACCTCTCATAGATAAAGAAGCTGTAGAAATGTATATGAATGCTCTCAAAAAAATCAGAAATGAAGGCGGGAAAATCATTACAGAAGAAGGAATGTTATCTGGAGAACGGTATAAAAGCGGTTGCTATGTCAAACCGGTAATTGCAGAAGTAGAAAATCATTATACAATAGTACAAGCAGAAACCTTTGCTCCTATATTATATTTAATAAAGTACAAAGGGAAGGTCTCTGAAGCCATTAAAATTCAAAACAATGTACAACAAGGCTTGTCTTCGGCAATTATGACAAATAATTTACGCGAATCTGAAATTTTCTTAAGCCACAATGGATCAGATTGTGGAATAGCTAATGTAAATATTGGAACATCAGGAGCAGAAATCGGAGGAGCTTTTGGAGGCGAAAAAGATACAGGTGGAGGAAGAGAGTCTGGCTCAGATGCATGGAAGTTTTATATGAGAAGACAGACCAACACTATTAATTACTCTGATGATCTACCTTTGGCACAAGGGATTAAATTTGATTTATAATAAAGAATTGAATTATGAGAAATGTACATAAAATTTTATCTGAACACATGATAACAGATGGTTATCCTTTGGTCATGGATCTACAAAAATCGCATGGCTCCTACCTCGTAGATACAAACGGAGAAAAATACTTAGATATGTTTAGTATGTATGCTTCTTCGGCTGTGGGTTATAACCATCCCTACATAGTTAAAAACAAAGCGCAAATAACTCAGGTTGCTCTTAATAAGCTGGCTTTATCTGATATTTATCCAGAAGAGTTCGCAGAATTTATGAAGGTTTTTCAAAAAATAGCAATTCCGGATAAATTGAACTATTGTTTTTTTATAGAAGGTGGCGCTTTAGCTGTAGAGAATGCATTGAAAGCAGCATTCGACTGGAAGACAAAGCTAAACTTTGCTAAAGGCATACATAAAAAAGCTTCCCAAGTAATACATTTCGAAGAAGCCTTTCATGGAAGAAGCGGTTACACATTATCGCTTACCAATACCGCCGATCCGAGAAAATATGCGTATTTCCCCAAGTTTAATTGGCCCAGAATTCCAACTCCAAAAATAAAGTTTCCTTTAGAAGGGGAAAACTTATCTTCTACCTTAAACAGAGAAAAAGAGGCTCTTAAAAAAATCAATGAAGCTCTCAAAAACACCCCTAACGAAATAGCCTGCATTATCATTGAAACGATACAAGCTGAAGGAGGGGACAATCATTTTCGAGAAGAATTTTTTAAAGAAATCAGGAAAATATGCAATAAACATGATATTCTTTTAATATTAGACGAAGTGCAAACTGGTTTAGGCCTTACCGGTAAAGTCTGGGCATATCAACATTACAATTTTCTTCCCGATATTATTGCTTTTGGCAAAAAAGCACAAGTATGTGGGATCCTTGCCAATAAAGAAAAGCTTGATCAAGTTGAAAACAATGTATTTAAAGAATCAAGCCGGATTAATTCTACTTTTGGTGGTAACTTGGTAGATATGATTCGATTTAAACTTACTCTTGAAATAATGGAACGGGATAAACTCTTTGAGAATGCAGAAAAAATGGGTACCTACCTGATCCATAAATTAAAGACAACGGTCAATCCTTACTCTTCTATATCGAACATAAGAGGAAGAGGGCTTATGGTTGCTTTTGATTTTGAAACGGAGGAACAAAGAAATCTTTTTCTTAAAGAGACATTTAAAAATAAACTTTTAATTTTGGGTTGTGGAAACCGAAGCATACGATTCAGGCCACATCTCACAGTCTCGCGTGCAGAAATTGAAGAAGCCATGAAGATCACGGCTATTAGTTTACAGTATATCTTTCAAAAATAAAACTTCTAGTTTGCCTCTTGATTGCTATTCCTCATCAGGGCAAACCACTTTATTTGACTCTACTAAATCCCCGCTTTCATTTAGCAAAAAGCTAATCGGCTTTTCTGGATTTTTGCGTATTTCAAACATATTGATGGCCCACGGTTTCCAAAAGTTCTCTAACACTTGTGAATAAGTTTTCGCTGTCCATTTGTCAAACATCGGTTTTCCGGAAAAATCATCCAAGGGCATCGCTTCCACAAAAATTCCTTTTGGAGTTTCAAGATAGGTATAATCCGGTAAGCGGCTAAACAAATAAGCCGAATAATAAAAACGGGCAGTTAACTCTTCAAACTGAATAGGATGTAATTTTTTATTCTCGGTTTTTTCAAGTATTTCAGAGTGATATTTTGCATTTGTACCGTTATCTTGAAGGCAGGCGATCAAACCTATATTATTCATTTTCAAAGAAAAAACAAGTGTACTCACTTCATCTCTGTACATAAAATCATCTTTCTCCACATCCAATTCCCTCACTATAATCCGAAAAGGATTATAATGTTCAAACTCCATGGGTTTTACTAAGGATTGCAACATATAGTTCAGGTTGCGAAATTTATGGATAAGAGATTGAGAGAAGTTCATCGGTTCCCCGGTAAGGGTCGCTTGTCTGACAGCAGTTTGTATTTCATTAAAAATAACTCCATAAAACCAAGCTCCTATCCATTGAAAAAGTGTTAATTGATCTAACTTTCCGAATGCCTCAAAACCTTTTGAAAAAGATTCTCTAACTTTTTCGTCTACATCCTTCAATTTCTCCATGGCTGCAGCTGAAACAGGTACACGTATTGCACCATAATTTTTGATAACATCATCAAACATTTTCAACTGTTGGTCATAAAGTCCATAGCGCTCCATAATCCATTCCGGGAATACCGGCCACATACCATCATCTTCCTTTAAAGGCTCACCTGTCAAAAAGCAATGTTTGGTATCAAAAGTAAATGATTCAAAAGGATCATATAGGGTATAAGACATATTATTGTGTTTGTTGTAAAAGTAAATGTTACAGTTGAAATACTTACTAATTCAGCGTAGGAATGGTAATTCCTTTGATAGTTCGATAAAGGTCTACGGCATATACATCCGTCATCCCAGAGACAAAATCCAATACAGATCTTATCTTTTCATAAGTATGATTAGATTCTATTTGAAATTGTACAGGCATCATAGCCAATAACTTTTTATCATAAGGGGTTTTATTTACATTTAAAAAAGAGGGGATAAACTCTTCTAATAATGCATTCATCACTTTGTATCCGGCAACTTCAATTTGCACCACAGTCGGTGCATTATAAATGCGTTTAATTGAAATCTTAGAAATCTCTTGAAGAATATCAACTAATTCTGCATCCAGACTATCAATGAGTGAAGTATTGAAAGTACCTCTTAATATTTCGTCATGATAACGATAAAAGCTTTCCGCACATGCTTTTATTAAAGTGTTGATTGCTTTCGCCCTGAGGAGTTCGACTTTGCTTCCGTTATCTTCCAAGCTATTTAAGCGATCCCGGAGTGTGGCCTCACCACATAAAGGTAAGAGAAGCCTTTCTACTTCATCATAAGACAAAATTTTGAGATGATGTGCATCTTCCAGATCAATTATATTATAGCAAATATCATCAGCAGCTTCTACCATATAAACAAGAGGATGACGGACAAAACCATTTGGATTATCCACGTCCCGCAAAATCCCTAATTCATCAGCAATAACCTGATATGTTTTTTCTTCAGAATCAAAAAAACCATACTTCTTTCGATGATGTTTGTTTTTTATATGTCCATCTATGGCTCGGCAGGGGTATTTAACAATAGACGCCAGAGTTGCATAAGTTAAAGCAAAACCTTTTTCGTTTTTACCTCGAAAAGGGTGGGTCAAAATTCGTAAAGCATTTGCATTTCCTTCAAACGCAATCAAATCCTCCCATTGTTTTTCTGAAACGTCATTTTGTAATTTCTTTCCTTCACCATCAATAAAATAACTCGCTATTGCTGCTTCTCCTGAATGTCCGAAAGCAGGGTTTCCTAAATCATGAGATAAACATGCAGCAGACACTATATCCCCAATATCCTGTAAATTAGGGAGCTGTTCATCCACATCAGGATGATCTTCTTTATATAAATTATAAAAAAGTCTACCTATTGATCTGCCTACACTTGCTACTTCCAAGCTATGAGTCAACCTATTGTGCACAAAAACTGAACCTGGCAATGGAAAAACTTGTGTCTTATTTTGTAATCTCCGAAATGGAGAAGAGAATATTAAACGGTCATAATCTCTTTGGAATTCAGAACGATCATCCATACGGTTGTTACGCACTTTCCGTTCATATCCCCAACGCTTAGATGATAATAATCGATTCCACTTCATAAACTCTACCATAGATACAAAGTTACTATTTCTATTTAAGTAAAATCAATTAAAAAATCAGAGTAGCTATAGTAAAGCCTCTTTTTATAAATATTTGCTTATATTTAATAAAGTATAAATTATAAGCATAGCATTATTCGATGAAAAATATTAATCTGCCACAAAAACAATCTTTTGAAAAAACAATATTCCAGAAAAACACTCATCTTTTTGTTTTACGGAATACGAATGGAGCTTATCTCGCATTAACAGATTATGGTGCCCGTGCAGTCAGTATTTTGATTCCTGACAAATATGGTAACCTGACTGATGTAGCCCTTGGTTACAATAATATAGATAGTTATTTAAATTCTGCAGAACCTTATTTTGGAGCTACAATCGGACGCTATGCAAACCGTATTGCAAATGGGCAATTCGAACTGAATGGAAAGAAATATATCTTAACAAAAAATAATAATAGTAATAGTTTACATGGCGGCCCTGAAGGGTTTCATCATAAAGTCTGGGACAGAAGACTCTCTTTTCAACGAAACACAATAGATTTTTACCTGTTTTCACCAGATGGCGAAGAAGGATTTCCGGGGGACCTTAGAGTCCACGTCAACTATACATTGACAGATGACAATGAAATTATCATTACCTACAGAGCCCAGGCTAATAAAGACACTATTTTAAACTTGACCAATCATACTTATTTCAATCTGAATGGAGAGGGAAAAGAAAGTATTCTGAATCATAAATTAAAAATAAACAGCCCTTCCTATCTTCCTATTAACAATAATATGATCCCTTTGGGCGCAAAAGAATTTGTACACAATACTGCATTCGATTTTCGAAAATACAAAGCAATAGGCAAAGATATCGGTTCTTCGGATGAACAGTTAAAAATTGCAAACGGATACGATCATACTTATATTAATACATTAAATATTTCCTCTGCTATTGCGGAAGTCTTTTCTTCCAAAAGTGGTATCCTGATGGAGGTGTTCACCTCCGAACCGGGAGTACAATTATATACAGGCAACTTTTTAGAAAGTAAAGAAAATGGGAAATCAGGAACTCCCTATGACCAATATTCGGGATTTTGCCTTGAAACGCAGCATTACCCAGATTCGCCCAACCAAGTCAATTTTCCAAGTACCATTTTAAAAAAAGATGAGGAGTTTCATTCAAAAACCATTTATAAGTTTTCTTTAAAAAGAGATTGATAAAATAAATATTATTATATAAACCGTTTTGTCAAAATTGACCTTCTGTTTCCATCATCCGGATTATAAAAAATGGGCTTAATTAAAGTATATTAATTAAGCCCAATGATGTTATTCTTACTTTTATATTATACTTCTTGCGCAAATTGTAGTTCTGCCGAAAGACGAATTATATCACTTACCATCACACCTCCTGATTCAAGTACTGTATTCCACGTAAGCCCAAAATCTTGTCTGCTGATTTTCCCTTCTATTGAAAACCCAGCTTTTTGATTCCCCCAGGGATCTTTATTTATCCCACCAAAATCTACATCTAATTCTACCTCTTTAGTAACATCTTTTATCGTTAGTTCTCCTTTTATTTTACCAGAATGCAAATCAGCTCCTTCAGATATGAAAGTAATTTCCGGAAACTTTTCTGTTTCCAAAAAATCCCCACTCCGCAAATGCTCATCTCTTTGCGTATTACGAGTTTGAATACTTGCTGCTTGTGCAACAAGATTAACATTTGTATTTTTGAAACTCTCATCCTCTGATTCTAAAGCTACATCAAACTCATCAAATGTACCCGTAACATTAGAAATCATCATATGTTTTACTTTCAGCACTAATTCACTGTGCGCTTTATCAAAATTCCATTTCATGTTTTTGTATTTTATTTTATACGTAAAATTAAATAATTTCAACTTTTAGTCAATTATCAAAGGTCATATTTTTTAATACTAAAAACATTGATCTATGTTAAGAAAGCACTCAAGGGGGGCTATTTGACCAAGTTTTTGAGGGCCGTATCTATCTTATCAAAGTTAAAACGATCATATATCTGCCAAAACATATTTTGTATCTTGTCGTTACACAGATTCCCTATACTTCCTTCATGGCTATGCTTTACTTTTTTAGAAGGTTTATAGGTACCCTCTTCTATCGCTATTCCTACTTCCCTATATGCATCTCTAAATGACTTTCCATTAAATACTTCATTGTTGACTACCTCTACACTAAAAAGATAATCATATTTTTTTTCCTTTAAAATGTTCTCATTAATAATAATATTATCTAACATAAAAGTAGTTATAGACAAACAATCTTTTAAAGTCTCAAATGCTGGGAACAACCCTTCTTTAAGCAATTGTAGATCTCTTTGATAGCCTGTCGGCAAGTTCGTTGTCATCATAGCTATTTCGTTTGGCAAAGCTTGAAGTATGTTACATTTAGAGCGAATTAACTCAAAAACATCTGGATTCTTTTTATGCGGCATGATACTTGAACCAGTAGTCAGATGAGCTGGAAAAGAAATAAACCCAAAGTTTTGGCTATTAAATAAGCATATATCCATAGAAAATTTAGCTAAAGTAGCGGCGACAGAACTCAACGCCTGAGCAATTATCCGTTCTGTTTTTCCTCTACCCATTTGTGCGTAAACGACATTATAATTTAGATCATCAAAACCCAATAACTCAGTCGTCATCCTCCTATTTAAAGGAAAAGAAGACCCATAGCCCGCTGCCGACCCCAGAGGATTTTTATTACAGATGCGCCAGGCAGCTTGGATAAACTCTAAATCGTCTACGAGACTTTCCGCATAAGCTCCAAACCAAAGCCCAAAAGAAGAGGGCATAGCAATCTGCATATGCGTATATCCCGGCATCAATATTTGCTTATGTTGATTACTTAAAGCAATTAACTTATCGAATAGTTGCCTGATTTCATTAATCATAGCTCGGATTTCATTTCGAAAATATATTTTCAAGTCTACTAAGACCTGATCATTCCTAGACCTGCCGGAATGAATTTTTTTTCCAGCTTCACCTATACGTTCTGTCAACATCATCTCTATCTGAGAATGCACGTCTTCTACACTTTCGTTTATTTCAAAATCTTTGTCAAGAATTTGTTGGTATATATTTTTCAATTCTTTTTGGATATCGCGCAATTCCTCTCTAGTCAATAAGCCTATAGATTCCAGCATTTTAGTATGCGCTAATGATCCCAACACATCCGCTTCGGCTAAATCCAGATCAAATTCCCGATCCCTACCCACAGTAAAAGAATCTACAAATGCATCTACGTCAATATTTTTTCTCCAAATTTTCATGTAAGTATTTATTTATTACGAAAATACACTTTGAAAAACGGAAAAAAAAATATTCTTAAAAAACACGTTTAAATTGGAACTATGATAGTTTTTTGACATTTCTCTTCCCTAAACTCGGCTCCGCGCGCTTCATGCAAGTAAGTGAGCGGTTACTTTATTTTAAATAAAAGTTTTGAGATTATCTTTTATCTCTATATGTTTGTTACATAAAGGGGGAATGGAAGTGCGAAAGTAAGTACGATTTGCTTTAGTATCCAGACCGATGAATAAACGTTAAAGTTTTGATAGACCCGAAAAGTCTTTAAATTTTCAATGATTTTTTAGTTTCCCCAATTATAAACTTAAGTACAAAAGGCGTGCCAATGACCGTTGCACGCCTTTTGTTTTTATTTTTCAAAAATTTGTAGTATCATTAAATTCTTATTCAAAATAACAAGTACTTAAACATTAAAAAAATGACGGGAGAAAGCAAAAGACAACAGCGATTCGCAAATGTGATACAAAAAGATTTATCTGAGCTATTTCAGCATGAGGGGAGCAATTGGGCTCCGGGGGCATTCATTACTGTCACTAAGGTACGCATGACTCCTGATCTATCAATTGCCCGTATATATTTAAGTTTTTTAGACTCGAAAACCAAAACAGAAAAATTCGAACAGATCCAACAGAACACTTCCAAGATCCGGTACAAATTGGGCAACAAAATACGTCATGACATTAAAGCAGTTCCTGAGCTTGAATTTTACATTGATGACACTAGTGATTATGTAGAGAATATGGACAGAATTTTTGACGAAATAAAGAAAGAGAACAATAACTCTAATGATGATACATAATTAAGAAAAAATATACATTTCTTCAATATTAGAATCAAAGGTGTTTTTTAGGGTTAAAAAATACATGTATTTTTTTTAACCCTCCATTTTTTTCCATAGATTACATCTTAATAAATCCAAATATAAAATGAACATGGAATATAAAATAGGTGAGTTCGTACGATTTGTAGATGAGGATATCGAAGGGTATATTACCTCAATTAAAAACAATAATCTAATCGGAGTAACAGATGACTCCGGATTTGAAATTCCAGTTCCAATAAATAAAGTCACAAAAGTACAGGACGAAACAACAAAAAAAGGAAATACCACATCACCAGTCGAGGCCAAGAAAAGAGTAAAAGAAGAAACACAACGGCAGACTTCTCAAGATATTCTCCTTAAAACTCCTGCCGAATTTATAGAAAAAGGTGTATTTGTTGGAGTAATTCCCCAACAAATTCCGGGAAAAGCAGATTTATATGTTTCAAATAACACCTCTTTTGAAATATTAATTTCTGTATCGGCAATTCAGCATCAAAATGCTGTCGGAATATCAAGAGAAATCATAAAAAAAAATAGCAGTTCAAAGTTTTTTTCTGGAGAATTAAACTCTATAAAGCTATGGCCAAAGTTTAATTTTCAAATCTTACGCTTCACTTCAGAAGAAAGAGAAATTACCAAACCTATCGATAAAACAATAAAAATAAATTCGACAGACTTATCTATAGAACCTGAACCACTCCCTATATTAAAAACAAACGGTTGGCTTTTCCCTCTCGATCAACAAGAAAAACGTAAAATAGAAAAATTAAAAGAAAAGCACATCAGTCACAGGCCTGGATCAAAAAATAAAAATTCCATAAAAATAAAAGGAAAAATTGATCTAAGCAGATTTAATAGATAAAGAGCCAAAAAGACATTCTGCTATTGTTATCACACGGCTCTCCCCTTTCTCAGTAAATGTTGTATAAATATGTATTCACAATCTTAGAGATGTAGAAAAATAAAAATCACTAACTATAAAAATAAACCTCATCTATTGCATCTCATCTTGAATCACTATCTTTCTATTCTCTTTGGTTACTTTTGCATAACGGCCAATTATTTCCGCAATTTGAGAAGGTTTTTCCCAATTTGAAAAATCTGCTTCCGGCATTGCCTCACGGTTTTGCGGGGTATCTATAGTGCTTGGAGCCACATAGTACGCTGATACAGCTGAACCCTTCGTATCGGCATTTATAATATTTGTCAATTGAAGGAGTAAAGATTTAGAAAGGCTGTATGCAACCGTGCCTTTCCCTGTACTTGTGTCTAGACCTTTCAAAGAGCCTATAAAAAAGAGCTTACCCGATTTATATTTTTTCATTTCTGCTAAAACCGGTCTTGCTAAATTATAAGCAGTTTCAAAATTTAAGCGGATTAAATGGTTCAAATCTTGCATTGAAGTTTTTTCAAGAGTGCCTAAAGTAAAACCACCCACCGTCAATACAGCTATATTTATCTGTCCCTGTTTTTTAATTATCCCGTTTATACAATTCTGAATTGCTTTTTCATCCAAAAGGTCTAATGCAAATTCCGAATATTTTTCTTCGGCACGTGCTCTGCCTGTAGCACGGTGAACCAAGCCTATCACCCGACAGCCTTCTTCAAGAAAATATTCGACAACTGCACCACCAAGATTTCCAGCCGCACCACTCACTAAAACAATCTTTTCATTCATGATTAAATGTTATTAAATAATAAAGACATCGTTTCTGTCATTAAACAGAAAAAGCAACCGTTTCTCGATTGCTTTTTCTGTTTGAAATCCTTTTTTGAAGCCCTTTATTTTATTTAAGCTAAAAGTCTTACAGGCGCTTCCAACAGCCCTTTCAATGTTTGTAAAAACGCTGCACCTGTAGCGCCGTCCACCACACGGTGATCACAACCCAAAGTCAACTTCATGACATTTCCAGGTACTAATTCGCCATTTTTAACCACAGGGATTTGCTGAATAGCTCCTACGGACAAAATAGCTCCATCTGGAGAATTGATAATCGAAGTAAACTCATCGATACCGAACATACCCAAATTAGAAACCGTAAATGTAGATCCTTCCCAATCAGAAGGCTGAAGCTTTTTATCTTTTGCTTTTTGTGCGAACTCGCGCACCTCTGCAGAAATATGGGAAAGTGATTTACCATCGGCAAAACGAACGACAGGCACTAACAAGCCATCTTCTACAGCTATAGCGACCCCAACGTTCACATGTTCATTAAATCGAATCTTATCTCCTTTCCAAGAAGAATTGACTGCTAAATGTTGCTTAAGAGCAATAGAAACAGCTTTTATGATTAAGTCATTAAAAGACACTTTTACCGGAGCTACTTCATTAATTTGTTTCCGGGCAGCCATTGCATTGTCCATATCCACACTTATTGTCAGGTAAAAGTGTGGTGCTGTAAATAAAGATTCCGAAAGACGTTTCGCAATTGTCTTACGCATTTGCGACACGTTTTCTTCTCTATATTTTTCTTCTCCGACGAACTGTGGAATAGTAGCAGCACTTTTAGCTTTCGTTGATACCTCCTCAGTTTGTTTTTTCTCAGGTACGAAGTTCTCAACATCACTTTTCACAATTCTTCCTCCAGTAGCTGATCCTTTGACATCCCGTAGATCGATACCCTTTTCTTTTGCTATTTTCTTAGCTAATGGAGAAGCTTTAATTCTAGAGTCATCCGAATCAGATGAAGAGGTTGTTTCTGAAGTAGATTTTTCTTCCGATTTCGGTTCACTGCTTTTTTTATCTTCTTTCTTCCCTTCCGATTTCCCCCCCTCAGATTTTGCTTTTGACTGCGCTTGTTTTAATAAAGGTTCAATATCCGTTCCTTCTGGCCCTACCATAGCGATAACACCATTTACTGGCACGGATTCTCCTTCTTTCGGACCTATATATAAAAGTGTTCCTTCTGCATATGCCGTAACTTCCATAGTGGCTTTATCAGTCTCTACATCTGCAATAGCATCGTCTGATGCAATCGTATCTCCCACTTCAAAGTTCCAGCTTGATATAACTCCTTCGGTCATTGTATCACTTAAAAGCGGCATTGTGATCACCGTAACATCTAAATCCTCCGCACTTACTGAAGAGTCTCCTTCTTCAGTATCTGCAACACTCTCCTCCTCTGCTGATTCATCTGTAGATTTTTCTGTTTCATCTTCTGAACCCTTAGTATCGGCGCTTCCAGATTCATGCTCTTTTAACAAATCCTCATATTCCTCACCTTCTTCACCTAATATTGCTATCACAGCATTTACGGGAACTGCTTCCCCTTCTTTTGGACCTATATAGAGCAATGTACCTTCTTGATAAGACTCAAAATCCATAGTAGCCTTATCAGTTTCCACTTCTGCAATAATATCTCCAGAAGAAACAGTGTCTCCAACTTTTTTGTGCCATTTAGCGATCACCCCTTCTTCCATGGTATCGCTCATTTTTGGCATTGTAACTACTTCAGCCATTAAAATTCCTTTATTTATTTTCGTATAAAACTAATCTTAACCTCTTACAAACGGATAATCCTCTTGCGCATACACATCCTTATAAATTTCAGATGGATCCGGGTAATCAGACTCCTCTGCAAACTTTACTGCACCGGCAATTTCTTTTTTCACGTTCTGATCAACTTCTTTAAACCACTCTTCGTCTGCATATTTATTCTCTAAAATAGCTTTTTTAGTTGAAATTAACGGATCTTTCCCTTTATATTCTTCCAACTCTTCTTTTGTACGATACTTTGCGGGATCAGACATAGAATGCCCTTTGTATCTATATGTACGCACTTCTAAGAATGTAGGTCCCTCTCCTTCTCTAGCTCTGCGTACAGCTTCATCCATAGCTGTGTGCACAGCTACAACATCCATTCCATCGACAGGCTCTGAAGGCATATCATAAGCTGAACCCATTTTATAAATATCTTTCATATTTGTAGTGCGTTCCAAAGAAGTACCCATAGCATAACCATTGTTTTCGCAAACAAATATAACAGGCAACTTCCATAACATAGCCATATTCATAGACTCATGAAAAGCTCCCTGCCTGACGGCTCCGTCTCCCATGAAACAAACACTTACATTCTTCGTGCCTTGATATTGTTCAGCAAAGGCAATCCCTGCTCCCAACGGAATCTGTCCGCCAACAATCCCATGGCCTCCCATCATTTTATGCTCTTTTGAAAAAAAGTGCATAGAGCCTCCTTTACCTTTAGAACACCCTGTCTCTTTTCCAAATAGTTCTGCCATACAAACGTCTGCAGACATCCCTTTAGCTAATGCATGAGCATGGTCTCTATATGATGTAAGAATGGAGTCTTCCGGCTCTAATACAGACATCGTCCCCGCAATGACGGCTTCTTGACCAATGTAAAGGTGACAAAAACCTCTTATTTTTTGTTGACCATACAATTGACCGGACTTTTCCTCAAATTTGCGCATAAGTAACATAGACTTATACCACTCCAAATAGGTATCTTTTGTTATAGGTGTTGAACTCATATCTAATCAATTATTTCAATATAATATTAGGAACAAACATAATAAAAATTACCGACAATATAAGGGGCTTCGTTCAGTTAATAATTCCTGTCGTGAAGTCGTTTTTATTGAATATTATTATGTTAATTAAATGCCGATTTTATTTTTCTTTAATATTTATTTCAGTAACACATCAACAATTTCATCAAAGTTTAGACTATTTTGCTCACCTGTCTGCATGTTTTTAATAGTATAAGCATTCGCGTCTTTTGTATCTTCTGTCCCAGTAAAAATTACAAAAGGAATCTTTCTTTGATGCGCATAAGTCAGTTGTTTTTTTAACTTAACAGATTCTGGATACACTTCTGCCGCTATTCCCGCCCTACGAAGTTTAGTCAATAAACCTAGGGAAAACCGTTCAGATTTTTCATCAAAATTCGTTAAAAACACCTGTATATTCGATTGATTTTCCTTTGGAAATAAGCCTAGCTCTTCTAAGACATCATAAATCCGATCCGCCCCAAAAGATACCCCAACTCCTGTCAGGCCTTTCCATCCAAACATACCGGTCAGGTCATCATACCTTCCTCCCCCTCCGATACTTCCCATTTTCACTTCATTAGTCTTTACTTCAAATATACAGCCGGTATAATAATGAAGCCCACGAGCAAGCGTAATATCGATTTCAAGACAGTTAAAGTCTGCAAACTCATCTTCTCCCAGCATATTTTTCAATAAATCTAAGACTTTTTCCAACTCTGCTACCCCTGCCATTCCCATTGCAGAATCTCTTAAAACTTCTTTTAGAGAACTAATCTTTGATCGATTCGAACCTTGCAAATTGATGATAGGCTCTAATTTTCTCAAATCACTTTCATTAAAACCTCTTTCTCTCAGCTCTTTCTGCACTCCCTCTAAACCTATTTTATCCAATTTATCTATGGCTACAGTTAAATCGACAATCAATTCAGGCTTACCAATCACTTCTGCAATGCCGGAAAGTATTTTTCGATTATTTAGTTTTATAGTAAAATTGGTCAAACCCAATGCTCTCAATGCTTCGTTATAGATCAGCACAAATTCAGCTTCATTTATCAAAGAATCTGAACCTACTACATCCACATCGCATTGGTAAAACTCTCTGTATCTCCCTCTTTGCGGCCGATCTGCCCGCCAGACAGGTTGAATTTGAAATCTTTTAAAAGGCAATTGAATTTCATTGCGGTTCATCACCACAAAACGTGCAAAAGGAACAGTTAAGTCATACCGCAAGCCTCTGTCTGAAATTTCGGCAGCTAATTTTTCTGAATCCCGGTTATCCAATGCGTTTGACTTTACCTTTCTCAGGTAATCGCCGGAGTTTAAAATTTTAAACATTAACTTATCCCCTTCTTCTCCATACTTTCCCATTAATGTAGAGAGATTCTCGAAACTGGGTGTTTGGATTTCAGAATAACCATACTTCTCAAAAATTCTTATTAATGTTTTAAAAATATAATTTCGCTTTGCCATTTGAGACGGCAAAAAATCTCTTGTTCCTTTTGCTAAAGAAGGTTTTATTGACATAGAAGCAAAATATAAAATTAGAAATAATGAATAGAAAGATTTTTTCCATTCATTTAATCAGATTCGTCAATGATACTTAATAGTTCGCAGGCTTTTTCTGCAGCTAATTTTTCGGCATTCTTCTTATTGAAGTCTTGTCCTTCCCCGCACACTTCACCTTCTACCAGCACTTGTACGCAAAAAAGGTTAGAAAACTCTTTTTCCTTATTATCAATCTGCAAAAACTCTATTTCTCTCCCCCCATGCTGGCACCATTCAATAAGGCGGCTCTTAAAATTTGTTTCTGTCTGTTCCAGCAACTGGATATCCACATGCGGTTCAATAATCCTTTGGAGAAAGAACTTCTGTGTTTTTCTATAGCCACATTCCAAATAGACAGCCCCTACCAAAGCTTCCAAAGCATCTCCAAAAATTGAACTTTGACGGTTTTTCAGAATAGTTACACAATCGTTATACTGCACAAACTCATTCAATCCTATTTTTCGTGATAATTGATTGAGATGATCTCTGGAAACAATTTTAGCCCTAAGTTCCGTTAGAAATCCTTCATCTTTATAAGGATAAAGTTTAAACAGTAAATCAGCTACTATAGAACTGATCACCGCATCTCCCAAAAACTCAAGGCGTTCGTTGCTGTTTTTCACTCCTTTTTTAATGGAAACAGCAACAGATTTATGGCGAAACGCCATTTTATATAACTTTACATTTACCGGCACAAACCCTAAAAGATTCCTCAGTTTTTTAACGAACTGTTTATTTGTGGAGAAATGTAAATTATATATTTTCCGAACCCCCATTCTGGTCAATATTCTTATAGTAAACAGAATATAAGCCCCTCTCTACTCAAAATCTAACATCAGTAAAAGGAAAACTGCTTTATGGTATATACTTTTTAATAACCAGCGAAGCATTATGCCCACCAAAACCAAAGGTATTACTCATAGCAGCCTTTACTTCTCTTTTTTGTGCTTTATTAAAAGTAAAGTTTAACTTATTATCTAAATCCGGATCATCTGTAAAGTGATTTATTGTCGGAGGAACAACATCATTTTTTACAGCAAAGATAGTGGCTATAGCCTCTACTGCACCGGCAGCTCCCAACAAATGTCCTGTCATAGACTTAGTCGAACTTATATTCAAAGCATATGCATGCTCCCCAAAAAGATCTAAGATAGCTTTCACTTCTCCTGGATCTCCTATAGGAGTAGAGGTGCCATGCACATTAATATAGTCAATATCGCCCGGCTCCATTCCGGCATCTTTCAGCACATTCCCCATGACTAATTTAGCTCCTAATCCTTCAGGATGTGTTGCTGTAATATGGTGTGCATCTGCACTAAGACCTCCACCAGCCACTTCAGCATATATTTTAGCTCCACGAGCTAAAGCATGATCTAAACTTTCAAGAATGAGGGTTCCAGAACCTTCGCCAGCCACAAAGCCATCTCTATCTTTGTCAAAAGGCCGAGATGCCGTTGCCGGGTCGTCATTTCGAGTAGACAGTGCATGCATAGCATTAAACCCACCGATTCCGGCTTCATTTATAATAGCCTCAGAACCGCCCGACACTATGATATCTGCTACTCCCATACGGATATAGTTAAAAGCATCTATCATCGCGTTAGTGGCAGAAGCACATGCAGAAACACAAGAAAAATTAGGCCCTCTCAATCCATATTTCATCGAAATATGGCCAGGAGCAATATCCACGATCATTTTAGGTATGAAAAATGGATTAAAACGAGGGGTACCATCTCCTTTTGCAAAAGAAGCTACTTCCTCATAGAATGTCTTCAAGCCACCGATACCTGACCCCCATATAACGCCTATACGGTTGGTATCTAAGTTTTCAAAATCAAGATCTGCATCTTTCACAGCCTCATCTGTAGAAGCTATCGCATATTGTACGAAAGGATCGACTTTACGGGCTTCCTTGCGATCCATAAAGTCCAAAGGATCGAAACCCTTAACCTCACATGCAAATCGAGTTTTAAATTTCGACGCATCAAATCTGGTGATAGGAGCAGCACCGCTTACACCATTTTGTAACCCTTCCCAATATTCTGGGGCGGTATTACCTAACGGTGTAAGGGCACCTATTCCTGTTACAACTACTCTTTTAAACCCCATTAATTAAAATTGAGCTAATTAATTTAGTTACTTAACGTTTTCTTCCAAGTACTTCACAGCTTGACCTACTGTGCTAATATTTTCAGCTTGGTCATCTGGAATAGCTACGTTGAATTCTTTTTCAAATTCCATGATCAACTCCACTGTATCAAGTGAGTCTGCACCTAAATCATTCGTGAAGGATGCTTCAGGTGTTACTTCATTTTCATCCACACCTAACTTTTCTACGATAATTGCTTTTACTCTTGATGCGATATCTGACATGATTGTATAAAATTTAATTGTTTGATAAATCTTTGCAAAGAAAATTAATTTTCCCCACAATTCAAATCTTTTTGACCTTTAGGTGGAAAATAATTAAGAAATAGTCGTTTTTATGCTTAAACAGCCTTCTTATGACTTCCCAATAATAACAAAAGTATTAATTAATTACAAAATATTTCCTTTTTAGTTTTCGCTTTGATCACAAACATTGATTTTTTGTAAAAATTGAGTTAATTTTGTTAAAAAAATTGAGTGAAAGAAAATTGAGTAAAACTATCTATAATTTAAGCACCGATATAAACTTAGAGTTCGATTTTATCTTAATCGGTATCAGCAGTATTTTAAAAGATTATCGATTGTGCCATTATGTAAACAAGAACTCAAACTTTAAACTCATTTTCGGAAAAGAAAATCCTTATGACGAGAAAGGCAACAAAAAATTACATAAAACTCAAGCCGAATTAGACTATCATATTCTCAATTTTACGCTAAAAAACAAAGTAAAAGAAACTCATCATTTCAAAACTTACAGAGATGTATCCGGAGATCTGGAGAGAGAATGCTACATGCTCATTAATAAAAGTTTAGAGGGTAGATTACTTATTTCTGAAACTGCTAACTTCGATGCTTTCCTTCTTATCAAACATTTTATTGATGAAGAAGATTTATCTGCACTTTTAACTGGGTTAAATCGGGTTGATGGCATATTACTGGCAAAAGAAATTGACCCTAAAATATTGAAATCTAAGGAAAATCTAATATTTTAGCCACTGATTTTGTTTGTAACACGCAAAACAATTAGTATTTTCTGTTTTTCGACAAATAATAATTTTATATTATAAATATATTACATGGAAAAAGTTCAAAAACGAACCAAAATCGTAGCTACTTTAGGCCCCGCTTCATCAGACAAAGAAGTGCTAAAAAACATGGTTTTCAAGGGGGTAGATGTATGTCGTTTAAATTTTTCGCACGGCAGTCAGGATGACCATTTAAAAGTCATAAACACTATAAAAGAAATCAACAAGGAGGAAAATCTCAATATAGGAATCTTAGCCGACCTGCAAGGGCCGAAGATACGTGTAGGGGAAATGATAGAAGGAGGCGCAGAGTTAATCACGGGTGAAACTGTCGAAATGACAACGCATAAGCAGATTGGAGACGATCGGAAAATTTACATTTCTTATGAAAACTTCCCTAAAGATGTAAGTAAAAACGAGGTCATCTTGCTTGATGACGGAAAGCTCCAGTTAAAAGTCCTAGAAACCAACAATAAAGACAGCGTAAAATGCGAGATAGTACACGGGGGTATTCTGACATCGCGCAAAGGGGTCAACTTACCAAACACAAAAGTTTCCATTCCCTCAATTACCGATGAAGACATAGATAATTTAAAATTCGCATTGGATCAAGGTGCTGACTGGATTGCCATGTCATTCGTCAGAAGCGCAGAAGATATCAAACACGGTAAAAAATTAATCGCAGAACACGGGAGTAGCGCATTAGTCATCGCTAAAATAGAAAAACCGGAAGCCATTCAAAATATAGATGCTATTATTGAAGCAAGTGACGGGATAATGGTAGCCCGAGGCGACTTAGGAGTAGAAATGCCTATGGAAGAGGTTCCTGGCCTGCAAAAAATAATTGTACAAAAATGCCGGGATCTTTCAAAACCGGTCATAATTGCCACTCAAATGCTCGAAAGCATGATTAATACCCCGCGCCCTACACGAGCTGAAGTAAATGACGTAGCCAACTCCGTTTTAGATGGGGCTGATGCCGTAATGCTGAGCGGAGAGACCTCCGTGGGAGAATTTCCGGAAATTGTCATCGAAACCATGTGCAAGGTTATCACCCATATTGAAGAAACATCTTATCCCTACAATATTCCTAAAAAAGGACAAGCAGAAGGAGAGCTCTTATATGCAGATTCTATTTGTGATTCTTCCGTAATTCTCGCAAGTAAAACACAGGCTTCTGCATTGATAGTTATGACCTCTTCAGGCTACACGGCATTCGAAATTGCAAGCTATAGGCCGAATGCAAATATCCACGTCTTTACCGGCACAAAAAAACTATTGACAACTTTAAGCTTACTCTGGGGAGTCACTACTTTTACATATGAGAAAAATGAAAGTACAGACGCTACTATTCAAGACGTAAATGAAATATTGAAGCAACGTAAACTGATCAAACCAGGAGAAGTAGTTATTAACACAGCTTCTACTCCTCTCCATGAAAAAGGCCGTACAAATACTGTTCGGGTCTCTGTGGTCAAATAATATTATAAGAAAGACGGACTGCCTGAAATACAGTAATTACTTATCTCAGGCAGTTTTTTTATTTCAATATTCTCCTTATACACTTTTCCACACAAAACCTACTTTACATTTTCCATCACACTCATTTTCAGCTGTTAAATATTGTTAAACAAGGGCTAAACCTCCTTAAGCATAGCTATTTTTGTATCAATGCGTAAAAGAAGTATAACTCTCATTATATGGTTAATGTCTATTGCCTTGATAGGTGTCATGGCAATGCAATACTACTTTATTCAGCAAACTTATCAACAAAAATCACAAATATTTGACGAAGCCGTGAACGCTTCGCTTTCGTCTGTATCCAGTCGTTTAGAAAGGCAAGAGGTCTTAGAGTTTGCCCAGGAACAACAAAAAGCAAGTTTAGAAAAACAGCTGATTGAGCAAAAGAAACAAAGAGAACTTGCCAAGCAGTTGTCTATCCAAAGAACAATAGAAGAATTACGATTAAAACAATATGAGTACGAGCAGACATTTAAAATGAAAGAGGATACTTTAAAAGCGACGTATCCCAATATTTTAAATATCGATAACTGGTTTTATGAAACCTACATCCGCCGTCCAAGATTCAGAAAATTTATTCAAGTAAATATAAGGGAGGTTCTAAATGAAGAAAATCTCGTTGACAATTATTTCGAATTGTTTGCTACGGAAAGTATTCCGCGTGTTGACTCTAAAGACGACAGTACCCGATACCTTATTTTAGACATCGACCCTTATTTTAAACAACTTCGAAATTTCAAAGTAAAAGTACTGCCGCCTCGCTACAATGCCGATATTGCTTACAAAATCCACGACCTAGAGACGAATCTGGCCCTAAGTATGTCACAAACATTTATGGATACTATCGGTTCTTTGGGCGGAAAAAGGAGTGATTTTATGGAATCGATTTCCTCCGGAATGGAACTTTCAAAAAGACCTTTAAGAGAGCGGATAAATATACAGCTTCTAAAAAAAGAATTAAAAGAAGAGCTCCAGAGACGGGATATTAACGCCCCTTTTAATTTGGAAATACGGGACCCGAAACGAGTCATATACAGCATATCCAATGAAAATCTTAAAAAACCCATTAACAGAAACAAAGTTAATACATATAGCACACGTCTCTTTAAGGGGGATTTGGGCAGTACTCCAGGGAAATTAACCATCTTCTTCCCCAATAAAGGAGGAGTGATAACAGGGAATATGAGTTATTTGTTTTTACCTATCATCACTTTATTAATATTATTAATCGGTAGCTTCGCTTACACCCTTTCGATTATTTTCAAACAAAAGAAAATTTCGGAAATGAAAACAGACTTCATTAATAATATGACACATGAGTTCAAAACTCCACTTGCCACTATCATGATTGCCAGTGAATCATTGCGCGATGAAGAAATTGCCGCTGAAAAAACCCGGGTAAACCGTTTGGCTAATATTATTTATGATGAAAACGTCCGTTTGGGCAATCATATTGAAAGGGTATTAAATATTGCAAAACTTGAAAAAGAAAACATAAGAATCGAACGCAATAAAGTAAGTGTTAACTCTCTGATAAAGGATGTTCTTGAAAGCATGCAGCTACAGTTACAAAAAGCGGGAGTCGAGCTGCAAAAAAATTTAAAAGCAGATAACGATATTGTAATAGGAGATGAATTGCATCTATCAAATGTCTTGCTTAATTTAGTTGATAATGCTATCAAGTATAAAAATAATAATCCGACAATACACATAGCCACCCGTGAAAGCCACGACAAAATTATAGTAACTGTACGTGACAACGGTATCGGTATGACAAAAGAACAAAGCACGCGTATTTTTGACCAATTTTACAGAATCCCCACAGGGAATATCCATAATGTAAAAGGTTTTGGCTTAGGTTTAAGCTATGTGTATGATATTATTAAAAAACTAAACGGTAAAATTCAAGTCAAATCCGAAAAAAATAAAGGCACACAATTTGATATTTGGTTACCGCTGGCTTAAACTTTTAAAAACATGCAAAAAATATTATTAGCAGAAGACGATCCGAATTTAGGAGAATTAATACAAGATTATTTAGAGCTTAAAGGTAAATTCGAAGTAACTCTTTGCGAAGACGGACATCAAGCAATGGAAGCATTTAAAAGTTCAGAATTTGATCTTTGCATTTTAGATGTCATGATGCCCAAAAAAGACGGTTTTTCAGTAGGTAAAGATATTCGCAGAATAGACAAAACTATCCCGATTATTTATGCTACTGCCAAAGGTATGATGGAAGATAAAACCCAGGCTTTTGAGTTGGGAGGCGATGATTATATTACCAAACCTTTCAGAATTGAAGAATTGCTACTGCGGATCAATGCATTGCTAAAACGCTCCGCAAAAGATAAAAAAGCGGAAGCCATTACAAAATTTGAGTTAGGCGAATTTTTCTTTGATTCGTTGAGCCAAACTTTAACGTACAATGATCAAACACAGAAACTATCCACCAAAGAGTCCGAATTATTACGTCTGCTCTGTTTAAAAAAGAATGAGGTCCTCACACGGGAAGAAGCGTTGGTAAAAATATGGCATGATGACAACTATTTTACCGGAAGGAGTATGGATGTTTTTTTAAGCAAATTGAGAAAATATTTGCGGAAAGATCCGAATGTAGAAATAGTAAATGTACACGGAAAAGGTTATAAACTTTTAATTTCTAATCCAGGTTAACTCTTGTCTTCTTCCAGCATTTTTACCTATAGAAAATCATAAAAAGGATCCGAAAAATTCTTTTCTTTCTATTTTACTTTACTTTATTTTGCTTTTATCAATTTAAAGGTTCATATTTGCAAAGCTTATAAAGAAAGGCGGAGGGAATAGATCCGTTGATGCCTTAGCAACCTGACGATTTTGGAGTCAAGGTGCTACATTCTACCTTTTATCAGGAAAGATAAGCCGGGTACTCCAAGTAACTTTCCCTTCTTTTCTTTAATAAGCACATAAAATCTGCGTACTTGTTCAGGTTCAAAATAAGTATCGCATGAAATTATTAAAATATTAAATATTTAAAAACTTTTTCATGTTAGTAACAAACAATTTAGGTTATCCGCGAATTGGCTCCTTCAGAGAGTTAAAAAAAGCCTGTGAAGCCTATTGGGCAAAAAAGATTTCGCAAGATGAGCTTATAGAAGCGGGTAGAAAAATCAAACAGTCTAATTGGGAAACCCAAAACAAAAACGGAATCGAAGTAATCCCTTCTAATGATTTTTCATTTTACGATCAAGTACTCGATCAAGCTTTAGTCGTCGGAGCCATTCCCGAAAGATACAACAGCCTTATCAAAGAAAATCAATCTGATCATAATTTGGATTTATATTTTGCAATGGCCCGAGGGTTTCAAGATAAAGGAGTCGATGTTACTGCAATGGAGATGACAAAATGGTTTGACACTAATTACCATTACCTCGTTCCGGAATTTACTAAAAATCAAAATTTCAAATTATCTTCATCAAAGATAATAGACGAGTATAAAGAAGCAAAAAGCTTAGGGTATGAAACCAAACCGGTCATCTTAGGCCCTATATCTTTCCTTTTATTAGGTAAAGAAAAAGAAGAAGGCTTTCACAGATTAGATTTACTTTCTTCACTCCTTCCGGTATATATCGAGATTTTATCTCAACTGGAAGAAGAAGGTGCAAAATGGGTACAAATCGATGAGCCCTTTTTAGCGTTGGATCTTGATGAAAAAGCTGCAGAACTCTATAAAAATGCTTTTGCCGAACTTGCCAATGCAACTAAAGAACTGAAAATATCCGTAGCTACTTATTTCGAAACTTTAGAAGACAATACACAGTTAGCTCTAAACTTACCTATAGACGCTTTGCATATAGACTTGGTAAGGGGTCCCAAGCAGTTAGATGATATTTTGCCAAATATTCCAGAAAACTTAATCCTTTCCTTAGGAGTAGTTGATGGAAGAAACATTTGGAAAAACGATTATGAAAAATCTTTATCGCTTATCAATAAAGCCATTGATGCTTTGGGTAAAGACAGAGTTTGGATAGGGCCATCTTGTTCCTTACTTCATGTACCTTACGACTTAGATAATGAAACTAATGAGAGCATTCTGAGTAAAGAGATTAAAAACTGGTTGGCTTTTGCTAAACAAAAATTGGCCGAAATCAGAGATTTAGCTACTTTGGCTACTCATGATGATAATACCGAGGTGAACCAGCGCTTTGAAGATAATATTGCGGCACAGGAGAGCAGACGTACTTCTCCTCTTATCCACCGCGATGAAGTAAAAAGCCGTGTAGCAAATATCACAGATGAAGATGCAAAGCGGACCTCTCCTTTTGCTGTGCGTAAAAAAGCACAACAAGATAAATTTAACTTACCCGCTTTCCCGACAACCACCATTGGTTCTTTTCCACAAACAAAAGAGGTAAGAAAATGGAGAAGAGATTTGAAAAAAGGAGCTATTTCTCAAGAACAATATAACAAAGCTATTGCTGAAGAAACTGAAAAAGCAATACGTATCCAAGAAGATTTGGGAATAGACGTCTTAGTCCATGGCGAATTTGAGAGAAACGATATGGTGGAATATTTCGGAGAGCAATTAGCCGGATATGCCTTTACCAAAAACGGCTGGGTACAATCTTATGGCTCCAGATGTGTAAAGCCTCCGATTATTTATGGAGACGTCTACAGACCTGAAGATATGACGGTAAAGTGGTCATCTTATGCTCAGTCCCTTACAAAAAAACACGTCAAAGGTATGTTGACAGGTCCCGTCACTATACTTCAATGGTCTTTTGTCAGAAATGATCAAGATGATAAAACGACTACAAATCAAATTGCATTAGCTATTTTGGATGAAGTAAAAGCTTTGGAAAAAGCAGGGATAAAAATCATTCAAATTGATGAGCCTGCCATCCGTGAAGGACTTCCATTACGTAAAAAAGATCAGAAAAGTTACTTAAACTGGGCAGTCAGAGCATTTAGAATAGCTTCTTCAAATGTAGATGATGATACTCAAATACACACGCATATGTGTTATTCCGAGTTTAATGAAATCATCGAAGATATCGCAGCAATGGATGCTGATGTCATTACTATAGAAACTTCCCGCTCACAAATGGAGTTATTAAATGCTTTTGCAGGAGAATTCAAATATCCTAATGATATAGGACCGGGGGTCTATGATATACACTCTCCAAGAGTTCCTAATACCGAAGAAATGGTGGAGCTGTTAAGAAAAGCAAAAGGCGTAGTACCCGCCGAACAGCTATGGGTAAACCCAGACTGTGGTTTGAAAACCCGCGGTTGGGAAGAAACGACAGCAGCTCTAAAAGCTATGGTAGAAGCAACCAATATTATTAGGCAGGAAACTAATTAATAATATTACTCCTATATTTTAAAAGCTGGCTCATCTCTATGAGCCAGCTTTTTATTTTCAGGTAAAGCAAGAGAAGAACATACTTCCTACTTCTTTATAAAAATCGTACTTTTACCCTATGAGACAAATATTTTTTTATTCTTTTGCATGGCTGTTTTTTGTTAATGCATGCAGTTCTCCGCAACCGCTTGCTCAATCAAGCGAATATAAGAATGCGGCTGTGGTCACAGCGCATCCTCTCGCTTCTGAAGTAGGTCTGGATGTATTGAAAAATGGCGGGAATGCCATCGATGCGGCTATTGCAGTAAAATTCGCACTCGCAGCAGTCTATCCTAATGCCGGAAACCTTGGCGGAGGCGGGTTTTTAGTTTATAGAGATAAAGAAGGAAATGTCTCTTCTCTAGATTTTAGGGAAAAAGCCCCTTTAGCTGCTCATCGCGATATGTACTTGGATGAAAATGAGGATCCTATTACTGAATTAAGCCTTTTTGGCTCTTTATCAGCCGGTGTGCCTGGCTCAGTGGCAGGTATGGAAGCTGCCCATAAAAGGTATGGAAACCTCTCTTGGCCCACTTTAATAGAACCAGCAATACAATTAGCTGAAAACGGCTTTGAAATTACCGAAAGACAAGCACAAGAGTTTAATCGTTATAAAAAATCATTTGTTAAATATAATCCCGATGGAGCTCCTATCATCAAAGACGAAGAATGGCAAAAGAAAGATGTATTTGTACAAAAAAACTTAGCTCAAACTTTAGAGCGGATTGCCCAGAATGGCCGGGATGGTTTTTATAAAGGAGAAACTGCCGATTTGATTGTAGAAGAAATGAAACGAGGAAATGGCATCATTACACATCAAGATTTAGAAGAGTATGAGGCAGTCTGGAGAGAACCTATCCTTGGAGATTATAAGAATTACCGAATTATTTCTATGCCTCCACCTTCCAGTGGTGGCGTGGCGTTAATGTCATTATTGCATTCTGTCGAGAAATATCCCTTGTCCGATTGGGGGTTCCAAGCCGACAGTACAGTACGTGCAATGGTAGAAGCAGAAAGAAGAGTATACGCAGATCGAGCGGTACATTTGGGCGATCCCGACTTCTATAACGTACCGATTCCAAAACTCATTGACAAAGAGTTTAATCAAAAACGTATGGATACAATTTCCCTAAGCAAAGCCACTCCGAGTTCTCAGGTAAACGCTACATACTTCGAAGGCTATGATTATGACGGTGAATCGGAACAAACAACTCATTTCAGCATCGTGGATCAGGAAGGAAATGCCGTTTCGTTAACTACTACTATTAACAACTCATACGGTTCCCGCGTATGGGTTGATGGAGCCGGCTTTCTATTAAATGATGAAATGGATGATTTTTCAGTTAAACCCGGCAGCCCCAATTTATATGGTTTATTAGGGGGTAAAGCTAATGCTATCGAACCCGGCAAACGTATGTTGAGCGCTATGACTCCTACTATTGTCGAAAAAGATGGAGACTTATTCATGGTAGTAGGCACTCCCGGAGGATCTACCATCATTACATCCGTGTTTCAAACGATATTAAATGTAATAGAATTTGGACAAGATGCACAAGCTTCGGTAAGCTCTCCCCGCTTTCATCATCAATGGAAGCCAGATAGAATTGATTTAGAAGAAAAAGCCATAACAAATGAAATTAGAGAAAGCTTAGAGAAAGACGGATACTCTTTGCATAAAAGAGGAGCCATTGGCCGCGTTGAGAACATAGTCGTACTCCCAAATGGAAAACTACAAGCAGGTGCCGATCCAAGAGGCGACGATAGTGCAATGGGCTATTGACACATGTAAAATTCTTTTTGAGTGTAGAATGAGCTTATGAAGATTGTTAAATCGATGAAAACTTATCCTTCATTCCAATAATAACTGTCGGGAAAGGGCCTCTCTCCAAAGATGGAGGTCCCCACTCGAATAACCGTTGCTCCTTCCTCTATAGCTATTTCTAAATCTTTACTCATACCCATAGACAGTTCCCGAATAGGTTCCTGAGTAAGAGCCAATTGGTTCGCTTCATCCCGAATTTGGCGTAACAAAGCGAAGCAAGCCCGCACTTTATTTTCGTCTGCGCTAAAAAGCCCTATTGTCATTAGTCCCTTTATGTGTAGTCGCTCAAACGTACTTACATACTGAATAAAGTCTAAAGCTTTTTCCGGACTTACCCCAAACTTGCTTTTTTCTCCGGAAGTATTTACTTGCACAAAAATATCTATTTCTTTTTTTTCAAATGCCAAACGATTTTGTAACTTCTTCACTAATTTAGGACGATCTACCGACTGGATACACTCCACTCCATAACGCAAAAGAAACTTTATTTTATTTGTTTGAAGATGGCCGATAAAATGTTTTTCATGCTTTATACTTCTTAGACCTTCATACTTTTCTTCTATCTCCTGCACCTTATTTTCTCCTATAAGCGGGTACCCTAAACTTATCGCTTCCTTTATCTTTTCTACCGGCACCGTTTTAGTAGCTAAAAGGAGACGTACAGATTGAGGATCACGATGAGCTTTCTCACATGCTCTGTTCATGCGGCCTTGAATCTTTTTTATAGCGTTTGAAATATTCATAATGTAAGGTAACTAATTTATAAAATATTGAACCGCATATTTAAATTACCTCAGCTCAATAACTTCCAGGTTCTTTATTTCCCCCTTTTCTAAATTAAAACGCATCAATGTTTGTACAGTATGCCAACCCTGTTTACCTGCAGCACCCGGATTGAGATGCAATAGTTTTAATTTCGGGTCAAACTGTACTTTTAAAATATGAGAATGCCCGCATATAAAGAGCTTCGGCGGATGCATTAAAATTTTCTTCTTTATACGTGGCGCATATTTTCCTGGATATCCACCGATATGTGTCATCCATACATCTACTCCTTCCAGTTCGAAACGCAGATTTTCCGGATATTGCCTGCGGATAAGAGGCTCATCAATATTACCAAATACTGCACGAAAAGGTTTGAAATCAGCTAATTCATCTGCAACCTTAAAATCTCCTATATCACCAGCGTGCCAAATTTCGTCACAAGACTCAAAATGCTCGAACACCCTCTTATCTAAATAACTATGAGTGTCTGACAATAATCCAATTTTTTTCATATTAAAAATTTACAAAATAAGGTTTGAGAAGAGAAATATAGGCTTGTGAATATACCTTCTGTTCCCGATAAATATAAAAGCATTCTTTCTGAATCCCTGTCCCCGCCTTTCTTGAAAACGCTATATTTTTACGTATAACCCGAGAACCTTGAAAAGAAGAAATACAAATTTCTTTCTGCAGATAAAGATCATAATCCTCGGAGAGAGTTATTAATTTATCTGCGGTTTCAGTCGGTAAAATACACTGTAAACTTCCTTTTCCAGACAGATACTGCTTTGAAAAACTCAATAAACATTCAAAAAAATGCCAATCCGTATGTCGTGCAAGAGATTTTGATACATAAGGATTTTTTAACGAATTAATAAAAAAGGGTGGATTGCTAATAATCAAATCAAGAGGTTGTGCAGGAGTATAATGCATGATATCCCTGTGAACAGGGATTAACCGATTTGAAAAAATAGAGTTTCGAAAGTTTTTTGCAGCTTGTTTTACAGAGCTTTCGTCTATATCCAGAGCATATACTTTAGCATTTCTATATTGTTGTGCCAACATCATCGCTATCACACCGGTTCCGGTACCTATATCCAAAATATTACGTGGTTCTGAAGAGTCACACATCGCTGCTAATAAAACCCCATCTGTATTGATTTTCATCGTACAGTTAGTTTGATCCACAGAAAACTCTTTAAACCGGAATATAGATGCCATAGCAACAAACATAATACTTGCATCATCTAAAAAGAAAGAAATTAAAAATAATCCTTACTTTTATCTTTATAAATTCGACTCCATGCGTTTCTTAAATATTTTAATACTATTTTTCATCTATTCATGGGCTCATGCTCATCTACCCCAAAAAGAATATCAAAATAATCCGATTCAAAATTGTGAAAAACATACTGCAAACTTTGTAGAAAAAATAGCTCCCCTTCTTCAAAAAAACGATTTCAGTAATTTTGACGAAATTTTAAAAACTTATAAAAAAAACTGTGGAATAAACGAACTTTTTCTTCGTATTCAGATATTACAACATCTTATTGAAAAAAAATCCACCCAATCGCTTCTCCATCTTTATCATGAAAAAAAATATGAAGAGCAGCTCATTAAACGTTTGAAAAGTGCATCACATCCTGATTTTGAAAAAGCTTACTCTCAAAACCCTTCAAGATATGACTTTCTCCCATTACGCCACCCTATTGATCAGCTTACCCAAATAAAAGCAGAAGCACTATTACAATCATCTTCTTACGACCTCAGCAAAGATGAGGAATCTATACTTTATTTATTTGCGGGAGATACAGAGCTGTATTCTGATATCAAACAAGAGACAAAGGAAGCGGTATATCAAGAAAAGTACCAAGATATGTATGCTTATCGATCCCGTTATAGCGGAATCGTTTATGCAGGGATGATAGGTCCTATAGGAGCGATCAACCCTATTTTCAAACTAAACCCTGCTTTCGGTGTGCAATTAATGTCTCCCATAAAAAACCGTTTCTTTTATGAGTTAGGTGTAAAATTACAAATAAATTCAGGAGCCCGGAATTTCGATTATTTATTATATGATGAATTGGAAAGTATAAATTCTGATCTTTCGATATATTTCGGAGGTGATATTGGCTTTGTAGCTTTAGAGAGAAAAAAATTTATCTTGACGCCTAAAGTAGGTATAGGGTTCAAATCCGTTTCGACTGGCCTGTCTGAAACTACATATTATGATGCTGATTATTACTATGATGAAGACGATGGTTCCGGCATTACCTTCCATAATGTTAACACTATGGACTTAAGCTTTTCTGTAGCCGGCATGCAATATTTGCACAAAAGAACACATATAGGATTACAGGCTTCTTATCATTTTATCCCTTATAATTGGGACAGACATTTAAAAACAGAGATATTCAGCCACTACGCAAGTTTAGACCTTTTATTCCGATTCTGATTCTTTATTTTTAAAAGTCAAAACTACCATAGTTCCCTCTTTCAAACTCTGTATATCAAAATTTATATCGTGCTCATCGAAGATAATTTGAGTGAGCGACAACCCCACACCACTTCCCACATGAGTTTTTACATTTTCACCTCGGTAAAATGGTTTCTTAATATGCGGTTGATCCGCTCTTTCGATCCCATATCCTTTATCTCTTATTTTCAAGAGTATAAGCTGATTATCCTCCTCTAAGACTATGTCAATAGGCTGATTATCCGAATATTTTATTGCGTTTTCCAAAATATTAAAAATCGCCATGTTCAATTGTGTCTCATTCGCTTGGTATTCCATTTTTTTATAATCCTCTACTTGAATATCTATGTTAAAACTTGCATTAAACAGCTCTTTGCATTTATCTGTTAAATCCCATAGCACTTCATCGATACGTATAGTTTGAAGCGGGATACGTTCATCCTTCATTCCTGATAAGAGTTTCATATTCGAAAGAATTTTTTCAAGTTCATACACATTTTGCAAAGCTCGTTTACTTACTTTTTGATATTCTTCCGGACTTCTCTCTTTTTGAGAAAACACTTCCAAAGCTACAGCGATAGAAGTCAATGGAGTTTTAAATTCATGAGAAACATAATTAATAAAGTTTTTTTGAGCTTCAAACACATTGTTTACCCGATTCAGCAAACTGTTATACGTTTCTATTAGTTTTTGCACTTCATCTTTAGAAGCTGTATAAGGGATAGGCTCTGCAAGATTTTCTAAGGTACGCCGATTTACTTCAGATATGACTCTTTGGATAGGCCGGTAGGCAACTTTACTCAAAGCTACAGATATTATTGCGATACTTATCCATGCAAACAACAGAACTAACACCAAAACAATAAGCAAACGATCGATTAATTGGTGATATTCTGCTTTGCTTTCTTTGACGACAACTGCAAAATCGCCTTGATTATCTCTGTAAAACATGCCATAATAAAAATGATTTTTAGATTGAAACGAATACCTCTTTACAGATCTTATTTTTTCAATACGTTGTGGAGTAATGTTCTCGTCGCTTATCAAGCGACCGAACTGCACACTATCTTCCATATCGATTACGGCTACCATAGAGCGGTCGATAAGCTCCTCGAATTGAAGTTTTATTTCGTTGTGCTCTTTTATTGTTTGTTCATCTTTTTCCAAATAGTAAATTCCCGATATAAGACAGATTTTTTG
>JAJYRG010000120.1 GCA_021794195.1 Bacteroidota bacterium | reverse complement strand
GCAATAGCAAATAAGTTATTAAAAACATGTTTTGCAATAGCAAAAAGTAAAGGGAAATATCAAGAAAATTATATCCCAGAAGTTTGTTTTTAAGCACAGTTCATCCCGAGCCTGTCAAGGGATCTCAGAGCTACAGTGCTGTACCTATCCTTAGCGCACTGCAGTAGCGCGTTTCTTCTTCTTTGGCTTGAGATGTTTCGGCTTCGCTCAACATGACAATGTGAATGGTTTTGTGAAGTGTATTTTGGCTTTAAGCAGGAATTAAAACTAGAAGTAATAAATCCCGATCTAGCGTCCTTCCGTTTTACCAAGGTCGGCAAGAAGTCCTGCACAGAGAAGGCATTGTGGGCGGGGAAAGGCCTTAAGGCGAAGCCGCTCCGCATGGATTGGGATGAGCAGGGGGAAATGCGGAGTCAGCCTGTGCTGTGCAGTACTTGTGGGAGAGCAAAGTGCGACAGGACCTCTTAAAACGGGAAAAGCACCTTGGCCCTTGGGTGCTTCCAAGGGCTAGACCCAGCGGTCATGAGCGAAACCAAATTAATAAAAAAAGTTACACTTTATATTTCAAAAGGCACTGCTCAGGAGAGCAAGCGCCAGCATTAAGAAATAAAACGGCAAACGGAATATGCCGCTCTTCCAGAGCTACACCGAAACTGTCATTATGCATAGGGCGCTGCCCTATGCTATGGTTATTTCGCCCCTTACAGGGGCTGTCCTTCATACTTTTGGCTGCAAAAGTATACGCAAAACTCATCGCTTAAAATCTTTACCTTAGCGGCCTGTGATTAAGTTTTCTTTCTGCTATCGGCAAATATTTATCAGGCGACCCTTTCGGTCAGGAAGGGTCTGTTCTTAAAATATTTAAAATTGATTTTAAATCGGATAAATACATCCCGATCTAGCGTCCTCCCGTTTTACCAAGGTCGGGTAGAAGTCCTGCACAGAGAAGGCATTGCGGGATGGAAAAGGCCTTAAGGCGAAGCCGCTCCGCATGAAAGGGAAAGAGCAGGGGAAATGCGGAGTCAGCCTGTGCTGTGCAGGGCTTGCGGGAGAGCAAAGAGCGACAGGACCTCTTAAAACGGGAAAAGCACCTTGGTCCTTGGGTGCCTCCAAGGACTAGGCCCCGCGGCTAATGAGCGGAAATAAACTTTGACCCAGCGGTCATGAGCGAAACCAAATTAATAAAAAAAAGCTACATTTTGTTTTTCAAAAGGCACTGTTCAGGAGAGCAAGCGCCAGCACAAAGAAATAAAAAAGACAACTCTATTTTTATAAACCGAACCCGTCATTATGCATAGGGCGTTGCCCTATACTATGGTTATTTCGCTCCCTAAAGGGGCTGTAATTGCTCCCTCGCAATGTCCAATATAAGAAATGTTTTCAGCTTTGATTTCGATAGAAATAAATAAGAGTTCGCTTTAAAATAAAATAACTGAGAATACCTAAAACTGTCTAAATTACTTCTATGTGTTGGGAAAAGACATTTTGTTTGAAAAATATTTTTCCTTGTTTATTAAATTCAGATGGATTGTCTGTCGTATAAAAATCTGTTTTCCCGTTCTTAAGGCATAAATTGTCTATTTCTGTATGCCGGGAAAGGTAATCTTGAAGGCTGGAAGCTACCAAAGGACCTTGGGAAACGATATTGATATGCTCAGGAGTATGTTTTTTAAGGACATTCATCAACAGAGGATAGTGTGTGCAAGCTAATAAAATAGTGTCTATATCTTTATCTTTGCTGAGCAGCCTTTCTATGTCTCTCTTCACAAAATAAGAAGTGCCGGGAGAGTCTTTTTCTCCATATTCTACTATGGGTACCCAGAGAGGACAGGCATGCTGATACACATCTATATGGGGATGAAACTTTGCGATTTCCATAAGATAAGACTCCGATTTGACTGTGCCTTGTGTGGCCAGAATTCCGATCTTGTTGGATTGGGTAAAAGTATGAATGATTTCAGTTGTTGGCCGTATCACGCCTAAAACTTTCTTGCCGGGAGGCAAGTCTTTTTTTTGAATGTTTTTCAACGCTTTTGCAGAGGCGGTATTGCAGGCGAGTATAACCAAGTTACAACCCAAGTCAAAAAGTTTGAAAACACACTGTCTGGTAAATTCATATACTGTATCAAAAGAACGCGTACCGTAAGGTACGCGTGCATTGTCTCCAAGGTAAATATAATCATATTCAGGCAAGAGTTTTTTAATTTCTTTAAATACACTCAGCCCTCCGTAACCGGAATCAAATATACCTATAGCTCCTTTTTTATGTGACATAGCTTTTTCGTTATGCCGCAAAAGTACAAACAAAAAGCTGTATCTATATAGATGTTTTACTATAATTCTTTCAGCAAATAAGGTTTTTCTTTATAAGTTTTCCATATTAGCTCGCCGAATAAGGTGTTAGTCCAGGCAAACCAATGCCTTGTAAAGTCTTTTGGATCATCTTTATGAAAAGACTCGTGCATGAACCCTGTATCACCATGTGTTTTAATTAATGTTCTTATACTGTCGCGTACTTCTTCTTCTTTTGTTGTTGTCAAAGCTTTCATGATAATAGCCATATGCCATATATAGTTCAGTCCTATATGTGGCCCGCCTATTCCTTCCGCTGCTTTTCCTTTAAAGAAGAAAGGATTTTTATCAGAAAGGATATATTTTCGGGTTTGCAAATAAACAGGATCGGTTGGGGAAACTGCCCCTAAATAAGGAAGAGAGAGAAGACTCGGGATATTTGCATCGTCCATCATAAGGTAGCTGCCAAAGCCGTCTACTTCGTAAGCATATACCCTTCCATGCTCAGGATGATCAATAATACCATACCGGTTAACGGCCTTTTCCACTTCTAAAGCAAGTTTTTCCATTTTGTTAGCCAGCTCGTACTCTTGTTTGACTGTACGTAATATCTCTGCAGACTGATGTAAACTCACTACAGCGAATAGATTGGATGGGATTAAAAAGGAGAAAATTGTGGAGTCATCTGAAGGTCTAAAACTGGAACAGATAAGTCCCACAGGATTAATGGGATATCCATATCCATCAACTTGTAAAGTGTCGGAACCCCTCAAAGCTTTCCGTTGAAATGTATAAGGGCCTAAATTATCTTTGCGTTGCTGCTCTACAAAAGTAGTGTATATTTTTTTTTGTGCTTCCACCCAGTTTTCATCAAATGGGGAAGTGTCTTTGGTTTCTCTCCAATAAGCATAAGCTAAACGTATGGGGTAACACAGGGAATCAATCTCCCATTTTCTTTCATGAATACCCGGTTTCATGTCTGTATCATCCGAAAACCAGTCTCCTTCTTTTGTAGGATCATTATAAAAGGCATTTGCATAAGGATCAATGTTTATGCATTCTGATTGTTTATGAATCAATCCGACAATGAGTTTTTGTAAATCTTTGTCCTTTTCCATAAAAGGTAGATACGGCCACACCTGTGCACTGCTGTCACGAAGCCACATAGCGTCAATATCTCCTGTAATAACATAGGTGGAAGGTTTGCCGTTCTTTGTTTCAGGGTATACAGTGGTGTCTAAAGTATTTGGAAAGCAGTTATTAAATAACCATGCTAATTCTTTATTGGGGCTGTTTTCTGAAAACTCTTGTATAACAGATTCTATTACATCACTGTTAAAATGACGTTCAGCTTTAGGAGTCCGTACTTCAGGAAAGTTTTGTAAAGTCAGTGCTTTCGAAAATTTTTGCGTAGCTAATCCTGCCCCTAATAGGGCAGTATTCTGAATAAAAGTTCTGCGTTTCATGGTGTTAAAATTATTTTTCAAAACTAATATACATACTATTATTCAAAAGAAGCCTAATAAAAGGTTTTAGTTGTCGAAAAGTAAATTTACCTTCGCGTTTGTATTTTTTTGAGATAAAACAAATACAGGTGTATAGAACGGCGGGAATCAACACCTTTTTCTGCAAAAAAATAAATAACCTACGGAAACAAAGTAGACAATTTGTTTATAATTTGTGGGTTTCTATATAATTTGCATGGATTTTGATAGTCTTGATTAATTATTATTTCCGCTAAATATATTGAGCGTTTAAAAAAGAATAGTATACCGTATCGTAACGAAATAAAAATATTATGCAGAACCAGCTACTTTCTCTTCAAAGAGGGATTTTTGTATTGACATTATTGTTTTTGTCAGCAAATTTAAAAGCCCAAATCCAATACTCTCCTTATTCTTTTCGGCATTATCAGAAATATAATGATTTAATGTATGATCCAGACACTCGTCTTCACACGGCTGTGAAACCCTATTTACTGAAAGGAAAGTTGAAACAGAAAGAAGATTCTCTATCTTCAGTGATGGATTTAGAAACAGATAATCTTTTTCAGCGAAAGGTTTTTAATGAACACTTAATCTATGTCGAGAAAGAAGACTATGACTTTTATTTGGATTTTTTGCCCGATTTTAACATAGGATCAGAGTTGATAATGAATAAAAAAACAACCTGGTTGAATACCCGCGGTATCCAAATGGGGCTGAATGTGGGGGACAAACTTACTTTGTACACTAATTTTTTTGAAAACCAAGGTGTGTTTCCCGATTATTTAGCAGATTATGTAACAGAGAACGATGTCATGCCCGGCCAGGGAAAGGCAAAGCATGTATCCTCGGATAAAAAGGATTGGATGTATGCGACAGCTAGTTTAACGTATGATTTTTCAGATTACTTTAGGGCTACTTTAGCGTATGACAAAAATCATATAGGAGATGGGTACCGTTCTGTTTTACTTTCTGATTTTTCAATGAACTATTCGCACCTTAAATTTTCGGGTGAAATCGGAAATGTTCAATACACTTCAGTTTGGGCCTACATGTTAGATCCCAAGAATCCGAGAACAGATTCTTTGGGAAATTCGAGCAGGTATGGGGATGGTTTCAAATGGGGGGCTTTTCAATATTTGGATTACAATGCGACGAATAGATTGTCCATTGGTTTTTTTCAGTCTGTGATCTGGGCAAACCGGACAGAAGCCGGGCACCGTGGGTTTGATTTCAATTATTTACATCCGGTTATTTTTATTAGACCTGTGGAATCTAACAACACAACCTCACCGGACAAAATGTTTTTAGGTTTAAATACGAAATATAAAGCACTTGATAACTTGACGGCATACGGCCAATTTATGCTGGGAGAATTTACAGCAAAAGAATTCTTTGGAGGGAATGGGTATATACATAATAAATGGGCAGCACAGATAGGAGTGAGGGGACACGATATATTTAAAGTCAAAAATCTAAGTTTCTTAGCGGAGTACAATACGGCACGTCCTTATATGTACCAGCATTTTGATGTCACCTCTAATTACAGTAATGATGGCGAAGGGCTTGCGCACCCTTATGGAGCTAATTTCAAAGAGTTAATAGGGATAGCCACATACTCGTGGAAACGCTTTGATTTTAGTGTACAGGGCTTGTATGCTCTAAAAGGTACAGACAGAGATGAAAATATGAATATGGGAGGAGATATTTTTAAATCCTACCGTACCTATGAAAATAAATATGGAAACTTCATTGGCCAAGGTGTAAAAAATAACTTTTATTATGCTGATATGAATGTTTCATACGTGCTTAACCCGAAGTATAATCTACGTTTTGAATTAGGGTATACCCAAAGATATAGGAAAATAGAGGGATCGCAAACGGAAAAATCGGGCGTCATTAATATAGGACTGCGTTCAAGCTTTAGGAACTTTTATAAGGATATTTAAATTTACTTTTATAATTTGCAGGATATCCAGATTAATTGCTTGACGATGAAAAAAATTCTAATACTTAATGGTCCGAACTTAAATTTACTAGGGACTAGGGAGAAGGATATTTATGGAAATAAAGAATTCTATGAATATTATGAAAATGATTTAAAAAAACAGTTTCCGGAGATTGAGCTGAAATATTTTCAGAGTAATTCAGAAGGAGGGTTAATCGATAAGCTTCATGAAGTAGGCTTTAACTATAAAGGAGTAGTGCTGAATGCGGGAGCCTATACGCATACATCAATAGCTCTTGCAGATGCCATAGCAGCTATCGACAGCCCGGTTATTGAAGTGCATATCTCTAATGTATACAAAAGAGAAGAATTTAGGCACAAGTCTTTCTTGGCTGCAAATTGCCGTGGTGTCATTGCTGGGTTTGGATTAAAGAGCTATGATTTAGCCATTCAGGCATTGCTGGAGAAG
>JAJYRG010000026.1 GCA_021794195.1 Bacteroidota bacterium | reverse complement strand
ACATTTATTGAATTATTTAGACCGTGGTTAACACCTGATACACATATGTCTGGTTTTTTGCCGCCAAAAATTTTGTTGACAGCCAGTTTTACACAATCCACTGGCGTTCCCGAACATTTATACATTTCAACTCCACTATATAAATCAATATGATCCAAACGTAAAGGCTCACCGATGGTTATCGCGTGACCCATACCGGATTGTGGTTTGTCAGGAGCCACCACTGTCACCTTTCCGATTTTTTGCATTTCTTCTATCAATACTTTAATTCCGGGAGCCGTGATGCCGTCGTCATTAACTACCAAAATTTTAGGATCGGCTTTCCTCATAATACGATGCTCTTTATTTTTATATATAAGTTCAAAACTTAAATCTTATTATATGCTTTTCACATTTTAATAGCGATAGAAGCAAAAGTACGTAATTTTTTTACAGTCATTCTAAATCGCTCCTTATACGTGTGCTGTATAAGGATAAAAAGGAAGAACCGCCCTGCTCTCTTTTCTATTTGAAAATAGAACCTAAACAGGAAGTGTTTTTCTTTCTAATTAAAGCTTCGAACACATTTTGAGATGGAAAGGGTCCGGTATCTTCCGGGAGAGGATAAGAGATGTATCATCTGAATGCCATAATCAAAAACGGGTTCTTTTTAGCCTTGTTTGAATAGCATGATTTTGTTATATTGTAGTCTTGCACCTTTTTGGAGCGAAGAGAAGGGGGATGCGAGTTATCCACATTTATTTCGTGTTGTTTATCAGTGATTTATATTGTGCTTTTAGTTTTTATCGCCCTTCCGGCTATGTTTTCCACAGATGTGTGGAAAAGTATCGTTTTTATCCCCTCTTATTAAAAGGCATATTTGTGATGGTTTTGCGGACGTTCTGTACGCAGAGATTTGAAAAGAACAATAGTAAACTCGGTCTTTTTTCTCTTTCATAAAGAGAAGGGATTCAAAAAGACGAAGAGAGTCGACAAAAATATATAAGAAGATAAACATGTCAAGAGTAATTAAATTTGAAAAGAATGATTGTGTTCCATGCGACCAAGTGTCTGCTTTTTTGGACGAGAAGGGTGTGTCTTACGAGCGGATTAACCCGTTTGATGATCCGGAGTTAGCCGTAAAGTATAAAGTTCGAACAGTACCCACGGTATTGGTGTTAGATGGGGAAGTGGTGCAACAGAGAATCATTGGTTTCAGGCCAGATGAATTACAAGGAATAGCACAATAATTTTAAAACGTATTATTTAAAAGAGTCCTATTATGGTACATATATATTATGATTCGCGAACAGGTAATGTGCAACGCTTTATAAACAAAGTTACGCAGATTACAGGGTGGGAGGCATATAAGATATCGCCAGAGTTAGAAGCAAAGGAACCGGGACATCTTGTGACTTTTACGACAAACTTTGGGCAAATCCCAGAAGCCACCGAAGAGTTTTTGGATAGAGCATCTAATATGATCTATTCTGTGTCTTCAAGTGGGAATATGAACTGGGGGCAAAACTATGCGGTAGCAGCCGATAAAATATCAGAAGAGTTAGATATACCCATAGCTTTCAAATTTGAGCTTTCGGGAACAATGGAGGATATTAACAAATTTATAGACATTATTAAAAACAACCACTATGATAGCAAACGACGTAGCGAAGAGTTGGATATTGCTTAACAATGAGATAATGGTTAAGCAAGATGATGAATTCAGCTTGCATAAAGATAAAGAAGCAGTAAGAGCCTATTTTTTAGAATACGTAAACAAAAACACCGTTTTCTTTTATACGCTCAAAGAAAAGATAGATTACTTAATAGAAAATGATTATTATATCAATTTCTATGAGTGGTACACTTTTGAAGAAATGGAAGAGGTGTACAATTATATATATGCCAAAAAATTCCGTTTCCAATCTTTTATGAGTGCTTTTAAGTTTTTTCAAAGCTATGCTCTTAGAGATGATTCGGGGAAGAATTTTTTAGAAAGATATGAAGACAGAGTTGTTGCGGTAGCTTTGTTTTTAGCAAGAGGGAAAGGCCCGAAAAAAGCCATAGAGTATGCTGAAACTTTTATCAACCAAGAATATCAGCCGGCAACACCTACTTTTTTGAATGCAGGTAAAAAACGTTCCGGTGAACTGGTTTCATGTTTTTTGGATGAAGTTGGGGACAATCTGAATGGAATTGGCTATGCAGTTGACTCGGCTATGAAGCTCTCTTCAATAGGAGGAGGGGTAGCCTTTAATATTTCTAAAATCCGTGCCCGAGGAGAAGCTATCAAAGGGGTAGATGGCCGTGCGGGAGGTGTATTGCCGATTATGAAAATAATGGAAGATACATTTTCTTATGCCAACCAACTTGGACAAAGACCGGGTGCAGGTGCTGTATACCTCAATATTTTTCACGCAGATATTGAAGAGTTTTTAGACTGTAAAAAGATAAATGTTGACGAAAAAATACGCATCAAATCCCTATCCATAGGTATTATTATTCCGGACAAGTTCATGGAGCTGGCGGAGAAGGACGAAGTTTGCTATTTGATCTATCCGCATACTGTCATGACTGAATACGGCAAATATCTGGATGAAATGGATATGGATGAAATGTATGCCGAGCTCATTACAAATCCGAATATAAAGAAGAAAAAAGTAAATGCCCGCCACTTGCTGGTACGCATTGCACAGACGCAAAAAGAATCAGGATATCCTTATATTTTCTTTAAAGAAAATGCCAATCGCGTACACCCGCTCCGCGAAGTGGGCTCTGTTAAGTTTTCTAACCTGTGCACGGAGATAATGCAGGTTTCTGAAGTTTCGGATATTAATATTTACGGACAGGAAGATACCATTAGGTATGGGATATCTTGTAATCTCGGTTCGTTAAATATCGCTACAGTAATGGACAACAAACGCGTAAAAGAGGCTGTGAAATCTGCTATGCATGCTTTGACTGTGGTTAGCGACGTGACGGATATTAATATGGTTCCGTCTATTGCAAAAGCGAATAGAGAGCTACATTCTGTAGGCTTGGGAGCAATGAATCTGCATGGGTATTTGGCAAAAAACTTTGTCATGTATGAATCTTTTGAAGCTTTGGATTTTGCGAATACTTTCTTCATGATGGTGAATTATTATTCTTTGGAAACCTCTATGGAGATTGCAAAAGAGCGAAATGAAACATTTAAAGGCTTTGACAAATCCGAATATGCGAATGGCCGTTATTTTGATATGTACTTAGAAAGAGATTATTTGCCACAATCGGATAAGGTCAAAGAAATGTTTGAAGGGATTCACATCCCGTCCATAGAAGATTGGCAAAACTTGAAAGAAAAGGTACAGGAACACGGCGTTTATCACGCATACCGGATGGCTATTGCGCCGAATCAATCTACTTCATATATCATGAACTCCACAGCTTCTGTGATGCCGATTGTAGACGCTATAGAGGTAAGGGAATACGGAGATTCTACTACATATTATCCTATGCCGTACCTGACGAATGACAACCTTTTCTATTTCAAATCCGCCTATGATATGGATCAGAAAAAAGTGTTGAAAATGATATCGGTTATTCAGAGACATATAGATCAAGGGGTTTCTACGATATTGCACACCGATTCGAAGAATACGACACGGGATTTGGCGAAATATTATATATATGCACATAAATTAGGGCTAAAGTCTTTGTATTATACCCGTACGCGTAAATCGTCTATTGACGAGTGTGTGTCTTGCTCAGCATAAGATGAGGAAGTAATAATGAAAGAAATAAAGAAGGAGATTTAAAATAAAATCCATCAAATATAAAAGAATGGAAATATTTTGAATCTCTTTCTACTTAAATTGAATCGAAAAAAATGGAGAATAAAGTATTTAATGCGGTAAACTGGAATAAACCGGATAACGATTATGCACAGGTATTTTGGGAGCAGAATATTAAGCAGTTTTGGATAGATACGGAATATATCCCATCCAAAGATATGGATAGCTGGAAAGGGCTGAGCTATGAGATGAAGTCTACTTATAAAAAAGCTTTAGGTGGCTTGACCCTCTTGGATACATTGCAGAGCCACACCGGTATGCCCAAGATTATTGATCATGTCGACTCCTTGCAAAATAAAGCTGTATTGTCATATATGTGTATGATGGAAGCTATTCATGCTAAATCTTACTCGACGATCTTTACGACCGTTGCCTCCACGAATGAAATCAATGATGTGTTTGGCTGGGTACGGGAAAATAAATATTTACAGTTTAAGGCGAGAACGATTGATTCGTATTACAGAGGAGTAGATAAGCCGGATGCGACAGACGAAGATTTATTTATGGCTTTAGGAGCGTCGGTTTTGCTGGAGTCTTTCTTGTTTTATTCTGGGTTTTTCCTGCCACTTTGGTTATGTGGACAAGGACAGATGGTCGCTTCAGCAGATATTATTAAAAAAATTGTTGCTGATGAGTCTATACACGGTATTTTCGTGGGTTTAATAGCGCAAGATGTTTATAAGACCCTGGATAATAAAGAAGAGATGAAGCAGAAGTTTTTGAGTGTATTGGATGAGCTCTATCAAAATGAAATGAAATATACCGAGGAGATTTATACCGAAGTAGGATTGACCGCCGAAGTAAAAGAGTATGTACGCTATAATGGGAATAAAGCTTTGATGAATATGGGTTTTGAGCCCATCTTTGAAGTAAAACAGGTAAACCCTATTGTACTTAATGGGCTGAATACAGAGACTACTCAGCACGATTTTTTCTCGAAAAAATCTACAAACTACGAAAAGGCACTAGAGATTGTCCATCTTAAAGATGAGGATTTCAAAATGGACATGGCTGTAGAAGTATAAGAAATACTATTTTGAAGGAGTTTTACAAGTTGTTTTAATTCTACGATTTAAAGCTTTTAGGGCTCCTTCAAAGTTGTATATTTGTCCTATGCGTTTCGATATTATTACTGTACTGCCTTCTCTTTTAGAAAGCCCTTTTGCTCACTCCATATTACAAAGGGCTCAAAATAAAAATATAGCTGAAATTCATGTTCACAATCTACGGGATTATGCAGATAACAAACATAAATCCGTGGACGATTACCAATATGGAGGTGGCGCAGGAATGGTCATGCAGATACAGCCTTTTGCAAACTGTATAGAAAAGTTAAAATCCGAAAGAACATATGATGCCATCGTCTTTATGACACCCGATGGTGAAGTTTTTAATCAGGGTATTGCAAATTCATTTTCCACAAAAAAAAATCTAATGATTCTTTGCGGGCATTATAAGGGTATAGATCAGCGTATCAGAGATGTTTTTGTGACCCACGAGATATCCATAGGAGATTATGTGCTTTCGGGCGGAGAATTGCCGGCAGCTATATTTACGGATGCGGTTATCCGTCTGATTCCCGGTGTGCTATCCGACGAAACCTCTGCCCTTTCGGATTCTTTTCAAGACAATCTATTGGATGCACCGATTTATACGCGCCCGGCAGAATGGCGCGGACATAAAGTTCCAGATATTTTACTGAGCGGCCATGAAACGAAAATCAGAGAGTGGAGACACGATGAACAGGTAAAAAGAACAAGGGAACGGAGACCGGATTTGTTAAAAGATTAAATATTTTTTCTTGAAAAAATTTGTCTTTTCAAAAAAAAACTTAAATTTGCTTAATTGTAATTAAGAAATGAACATACATACATCTCATATATTCTGGTGGCGTTCTGCGAGTGTTTTCGACAGAACCATCTGGGTATGATGCATTTTTAAAAGCATATAGACTATAAAAACAGAAAAAATAGCCCGATGGAAAACATCGGGCTATTTTTGTAAAGAAGATAAAATTTAAGAAAGTAGAGAATGAAATATACATTTCACACAAATTATAAGGAGCTTTTGGCAGATACAGCTACTCCGGTCAGTATTTATTTACGACTGCGGGATATTTTTCCTAACAGTCTTTTATTGGAAAGTTCGGATTACCACAGTAGGGATAACAACATAAGCTATATTTGTTGTCAACCTTTGGCCGGCATTCAGCTAACTGAAAGAAGCTTAGAGACTTATTTTCCGGATGGAAAGAAAACAAGCAAAGAAGCAGGAAAGATTGACTTACGTAAAGAAGTTAATGATTTTTCGCGTTCTTTTTCATCTTCAGCCCCTACTATCCCTAACGTAGTGCCCAATGGTTTGTTTGGTTATTTCACGTACGATGCCATTACCCATTTTGAAGATATAAAAATAAATACGCCTTTAGATTCCGAGCGGAATATTCCCCATCTGCAATATCACGTATATAAATTTGTGATTGCTATAGATCACTTTCACAATCGTTTACATATTTTTGAAAATACACTCAGCGAAAAAGAGACTTCCGAGATTGAACAAATAGAAAATTTTATACAGAATAAAAATTTCCCGGAATATACTTTTCAAAGGATCGGGGAAGAAAAGTCAAATCGCAATGATGAAGAACATAGGGAATTGGTGAGAAAAATGATACGGCATATAAAAAGAGGTGATGTCTTTCAAATAGTGCCTTCCCGGGCTTTTTCAACCGATTTTAGAGGGGATGAGTTTAATGTGTACAGAGCTTTACGATCAATAAACCCTTCACCCTATTTGTTTTACTTTGATTATGGAAACTTTAAACTCTTTGGCTCTTCGCCCGAAGCACAAATCACTTTAGCTGGAAATGAAGCTGCTATTTATCCTATTGCAGGCACATTTAAACGCACAGGAGATAAGGAAGAGGATAGGAAAATAGCCAAAAAACTCAAAGAGGATGATAAAGAAACTGCTGAGCATGTCATGCTTGTCGATTTAGCAAGAAATGATTTGAACAGGCATTGCGAAAATGTACAGGTGAAATCTTTCAAAGAGGCACAATATTATTCGCATGTAGTACACTTGGTATCTAAAGTCACTGGGCAATTGCGTAAAGACGCCAGCCCTTTTGATGTCGTTGCAGATACTTTCCCAGCCGGCACATTAAGCGGAGCGCCTAAGCATAGAGCCCTTACTTTACTTGACCAACATGAAGGTTTACAGCGCTCGTTTTATAGTGGCGCGATAGGTTTTATGGGGTTTAATGGGGATTTTAATCACGCCATTATGATCCGCTCTTTTTTAAGTAAAAAGAGCCGTTTACATTATCAGGCAGGCGGAGGAATCGTGTTAAAATCTGATCCGGAAAATGAACTGCAAGAAGTAAATAATAAAATTGCAGCCTTACGAAAGGCCTTAGAATTAGCAGAAACTATATGATTTGCTTTTGTCGGACCCGGTTATTATTAAAGAAGAATTGAAAAACATCCACCATGAATAAAAACGTATTGATAATAGATAATTACGACTCTTTTACCTATAATCTAGTGCAACTCTTGGGCGAATTAGGTATTGGGTATACGGTCTGGAGAAATGATCGGTTTGAAGTAGATGCTGTAGAGCAATTTGATTATATTATCCTCTCCTCAGGACCAGGTCTTCCTTCGGAGGCTGGGCTGTTAATGGAAGTTTTACAACGATATGGATCTGAAAAGCATATTTTAGGTATAGGGTTAGGTATGCAGGCAATTGTTGTCTTATACGGAGGCGAACTATTTCCTTTAGAGGAGCCCTTTCATGGGGTAGCTACAGGGATTAAGATAATAGACTCTACCGAAACTCTTTTCGAAGGCTATTCTCCCGGATCGAAGATTGCACGTTATCACTCCTGGGGGGTTAGCAAAGACGGTTTCCCGGAAGAATTAAAAGCCACTGCCGAAGATGAAGAGGGATTGATCATGGCTGTTTCTCATAAAAATCTTCCTGTAAAAGGAGTGCAATTTAGTCCCGACTCTATACTCTCAGATAACGGTATTATTTTGATTAAAAATTGGTTAGAATTATAAACACATGACTATACTGGATAAAATAGTTCAGCATAAATTTGGAGAGGTTGATATCGCCAAAAAAAACACACCTCTTTCTGTATTAAAAGATATGAGTGGCTTTTCCCGTGAGTGTTATTCTTTAAAAGAATCTTTTGAAGATACTTCTCGAAACGGAATAATCGCAGAATTTAAAAGAGCATCCCCCTCTAAAGGGCTGATCAATGGAAAATCTTCTGTTGCGGAAGTTGTTTCCGCTTACCAATCTGTCGGCGTCAGTGCCGTATCTGTATTGACAGATACTCCGTTTTTTCAAGGCTCTTTACAGGATTTGACAAGTGCTAGAGAAGTATTACAAATTCCTTTACTACGTAAAGATTTTATAGTGGATCCTTACCAGATCATAGAAGCAAAAGCTTATGGTGCAGATATCATATTATTAATAGCCGCTTATTTAGAGGAGAATCAATTGGCAGAATATGCTGCAGAAGCTCACGAGATAGGCTTGTCTGTTCTTTTGGAAGTACATAACGAAAAGGAACTGGAGAAAAGCCTTCATCCTCATGTAAGCGCAATAGGAGTGAACAATCGTAATTTAAAAGATTTTACGGTTTGTTTAGAAACTTCATATGGTTTGGTCAATAAAATTCCTGATAAATACATAAAAGTATCAGAAAGTGGGATTTCAGAACCTAAAACAATTACCGAGCTTCGGAGTAAAGGTTTTCAAGGTTTTTTAATCGGGGAGAGTTTTATGAAGCAGGAGCGACCTGCCGAAGCCATAGCAGATTTTGTTCAGCACATCAGTTGAGGCCTGCCGATGAATTCAGTATCCGATTGATTTTTTATACACATTTTTAAATGTGTATCTTTGCAAAAATATAGGTATGTCAGTAAAGATAGGTGAAATTGATTTAGGAGCATTCCCGCTTTTGCTTGCTCCCATGGAAGATGTGAGTGATCCTCCTTTCCGTTATGTATGTAAACAAAACGGAGTGGATATGATGTACACTGAATTCATATCTTCCGAAGGGTTAATTAGAGATGCGGCAAAATCTACACAGAAGCTGGATATTTTTGAATATGAGCACCCTATAGGCATCCAGATTTTCGGTTCGGATATAGATTCTATGCGCAAAGCTACTGAAATATCTTCTAAAGCGGAGCCGGATTTGATTGATATCAACTATGGATGCCCTGTGAAAAATGTGGCTTGCCGAGGGGCAGGAGCCAGTCTTTTGCAAGATATAGACCGTATGGTTGAAATGACCAAGGCTGTTATTGAATCCACCCATTTGCCAGTCACAGTAAAAACAAGGTTAGGCTGGAATGACAATACCAAGAATATCTATGAAGTGGCGGAAAGGTTACAGGATATCGGTATTCAAGCCCTTTCTATCCACGGGCGTACGCGTGCGCAAATGTATAAAGGAGAAGCCGATTGGACCTTGATTCGCAAAGTGAAAGAAAACCCCCGTATTCATATTCCTATATTTGGGAATGGCGATATTGATTCAGCCGAAAAAGCTGCAGAATATCGTAAGACGTATGGTGTGGACGGCCTTATGATTGGCCGGGCCTCTATAGGATACCCCTGGATTTTCAGAGAGATAAAACATTATTTTGAAACAGGGGAGATACTGCCAGAACCTTCCCTTCAAGAAAGAGTGAATACTTGCCGTACACATTTTACTAAATCTCTGGAGTGGAAAGGGCTGCGTGTAGGCGTTTTCGAAATGCGTCGGCATTATGCTAAGTATTTTAAAGGAATGCCTAATTTTAAAGAATACAGAACGAAGTTAGTGCAGCTGGAAGATCCAGAGGCAATATTGCAAGTGTTGGAAGAGATTGAAGATAAGTATGCTAAAGCAGAAGCCTTTGTTGCTTAGCTTAGGAGTTAAATCGTTTCGGTAGCGGAAACAATCAAAAAGTTAAGGTTATTAGGGTTGAAAACCCTTCCTTCCTCATTCGTTTTCAAACTGATTTTATTCTTTTCGTTTTCGTAACATCATTTGTAAATTCTCTCTTTCGGAATAAGCTATACCTAAGCTAAGTAAAATAAGTACTCCGTTCCCAAGCCATACATGGCTATCTAATAAACTGTAGCAAACCCAGGAAAGCAGTGTTCCCAAAAATATGTAAAATATATTTTTCTTTAAGTTGTAAGGTATAGCGTAATTTTTTTGTCCCCAAATATAAGAGATGACAATCATTACAAGGTAAGCCATTGTAGTGACTAATACAGCTCCTAAATAAGAATACATTGGAATGAATATAACGCTAAGAATGAGCGTCAGTAGAGCTCCTATACCGGCAATATAAACGGCATAACGGGTTTGATCGGAAAGCTTATACCATATACTGAGATTCATATACACACCCAAGAGTACAAAATTGAGAAGTAGAATAGGCACTATATACAGTCCCGACCAGTAGACTTCTTGTTGGATACCTTGTCCGCGTACAAAATACTTTAACCATTCTAAGTTTGCGCAGATTCCTACCATGACCAACACCATAGCAATGACAAAATACTCCATGATTTTAGCATAGACCATTCTCGCATTTTCATTTTTGGCATAAGAAAAGAAAAATGGTTCTGCTCCCAAACGAAAAGCAGTCACAAAAAGATTAAGGAAAACAGCAATTTTTGATACGGCTCCGTAAATCCCTAAATCTATCTCACCTTGTTCGCCGGGCAAGAGTTTGGGAAATAACATTTTGTCCAAATGTTCGTTGATAATGAAAGAAATGTTAGCCACAAGGATTGGGAAGCTATAATTCAACATTTGCCGTACCAAAGGCAGGTCTAATGAGAATCGGAAACTTAGCATTTCCGGGAGTAAGAGCAGTAGTGTTACTACACTTGCAATGAGGTTAGAAATGAAAACGTAACCTAGCCAGCCTTCTTCAAACCATGGTCGTGCAAGTTGCATCCATGCATCTGAATGTTTGATGAGCTTGGGCAAAAGAATAAGAAAAAACAGATTAAAGCCAATAAGTATGGCAATGTTGATGATTTTTAAAAGACTATAGCGTATAGGGCGGCCCTCTGCTCTTAATTTTGCAAAAGGCACTACTGCTAAGGCATCTGCACAGAGTATAACCGCAAAATATTTTGTAAAACGAATATAATCCGGGTTTAGCTTAGGATTTTCGCTCAGCCACAACCCAATAGGTCCAGCGAAGCTAAATACAATAAGAAGGAATAAAACGGCAGAAATTAAGGTAATAAAAAAACTGGCATTAAAGACTCTATGCTTGCGGTTCGATTCTACTTTATCTAAAAATCGGAAATAAGTGGTTTCCATGCCGAAAGCCAACAAAGCATTGACCATAGAGGACCACGCATAGAGATTGGTGAATATTCCATAGACAGCGGGCCTAAATTGGCTGACAAATAAAGGGGTAAGCAGGAAATTCAGTATCCGTGAGATAATGGTGCTCAGGCCATAAATAACAGTGTCATTGACGAACTTCTTAATTTTAGACACAGGCTGGGGACTTATGTTTAGCGTTTAATATTAAAACTTTGAAAGCCTTTTGTAGATGTTTCTTTCACCTCCAGTTCACTTACTTTTGCCCGTTCTGGACCTTCTTTGCACCATTCGAGAAATTGATTTAAATTTTCATCCTCTCCTTCGGCCTCTATATACACGGTTCCATCTGTATTATTTTGTACAAAACCGTGTATATTCATATCTTCTGCTACAGTTTTGGCAGTTTTTCGATAATAAACTCCTTGTACTTTCCCTTTAACCAAAATATTATAGTGCTTCATACACTACAAAAGTACATAAAAGTTTGACGGGGAATAAATATTGCTTTTAAATGTGTGAAACCGGGTTGCTTTTCTGTTTTTTAAGCCGTGTAATCAATAAAGGGACTTCAGATAAATCGGACAATTGTTGGGTTACACTTTTATGGAAAATATTTTCCAAGAAAGAATAAGAGCGGGCCACTGCCACTACGAGCTTTGCGTTGTTTTCACTTGAAAAACTCAATATTCCTTCTGCCGGATTTTTACTTTTAATAAAGTGAATATCGGTAGGGATATCTCCTAATAGTTCTTGTAGAGCAGCTTGAACTTCTATAATGTTGGTTGCAGAAGGCTGGTTTTCAGGCTCCACGTTCACTACGGATAATTTTGAATCCAGTTTTTTGGTTAATAGTCTTAAAAAATCCGTAGGAGTGGTTTTTAAGGCGTGTTTTATGTCGCATGCAAATACGATGTTATCAATTGTTGCGAAGCTTACTCTCGGGGGGACGATAAGCAAAGGATAAGAAACGGACTTCATCAAAATTTTGGTGCTGTTTCCTAAGAAAAACTTAGCGAAGTTACTCTTTCCTGAACTTCCTGCCACGATTAAAGAAGCGTTGTTTACACTTGCTAATCTTTCTACACCGGCCAAAAGATGATTCGCATTGGCTACGGTATCTATTTTTGTGTCTGGGTTAGCATACTGAGATATATCGGCTTTGAGCTTTTCTAATTTTTTTATGCTTTCCTTATATTCTTTTTGATGCTCCCATTCGGAAATGGGGACATCTACCATAATAGTGGGGATTTCAAAAGCATGATATAATATAAATCGGCTCGCGCCTAAACTTTGACCAAACCGTAACCCATATTGAGCAGCATGATTGGCAAAATCTGAAAAATCAGTGGTAATTATAATTGTTTTCATGTTCTTTTTGTTTTAAATAGGATGCGAATGATCAATATACAATTTCAGTATTCAAATGTGAAAATAAAAGAAACAAAATTGTGTAATTTTTTCGTACTATAGGGGCTAAGAGCTTCTTTACGAGTAACTTTTGCTTATCCTTTTATATGGAGGCGTTTATGTATTTACTTTCTGGCCGGGGCCTATGTTTTTGTACCTCCATGCATCTCATAGCATGGAATAACCTCTGATAAAGATAGAAGAATATTATCTTTTTCTTTATCCTGAAAAAACATATAAAAAGCCCTATTATAATGTACGGATGGGTTCATGATTTTTTGTATCTTAGCATTTTAGGATAGGAAGGTTTTTTGAGTTTCCGGATATATTGATTTTAACAAGTTTTAATGAACAGTATAGGATTACTGTTGTAAGTTTGCAGACAAGCAACAACGACGAGGAGGAAATCAACGGAGCTTTTTTAAGAAAAAGGATGTCAGGTTCATGGGAAAAATTATAGCAATAGCGAATCAAAAAGGGGGGGTGGGCAAAACGACCACAAGTATAAATTTAGCGGCGAGTTTATCGGTGCTGGAAAAGAAAACTTTGTTAGTAGATGCTGACCCCCAGGCAAACTCTACTTCGGGGATTGGTTTTGATCCCCGGACTATAAATAACAGTGTGTACGAATGTCTGGTCAATGATGTGGACCCCCGGGATGCTATTCAAGCCACAGAAACACCGAATTTAGATTTATTGCCTGCGCACATCGATTTGGTCGGTGCGGAGATTGAAATGATTAATTTGCCGGAAAGAGAGTTCAAAATGAAGTTTCTACTGGATCAGGTAGCGGACGATTATGATTTTATCATCATTGACTGTTCTCCCTCTTTAGGGCTGATTACCATTAATGCATTGACAGCTGCAGATTCGGTGGTTATCCCCGTGCAATGCGAGTATTTCGCGCTAGAGGGACTCGGCAAGCTTCTTAACACCATAAAAATTGTCCAAAATCGTTTGAACACTAAGTTGGAGATTGAGGGGATTTTGCTAACGATGTATGATGTGCGTTTGCGTTTATCCAATCAAGTAGTCGAAGAAGTTCGTAATCACTTTGATGATTTAGTGTTCGAAACAATTATCCAACGTAATACTCGATTGAGTGAGGCTCCGAGTTTTGGGATATCTGTCATTATGCATGATGCATCTTGTAAGGGCGCGATTAATTATTTGAATTTAGCACGTGAAATTTTACAGAAAAACGGGCTGATGGAAGAAAATGTAGAAAAGGTATCAGGTTAATATGGCTCAAAAACGAAAAATAGGCTTAGGAAAAGGACTGAGCGCATTATTGAAAGAAGAGGACAATGCTTCTGCCCAGTCACAAGACACAGAAAAAGGAACGGATCCTACAGGTGGGCGGAAAACACCGATAGCCGGTTCGATTAATTTTATTGATGTAGAAGCGATAAGCGTCAACCCGTTTCAGCCGCGGACAGAGTTTGATGAAGAGGCTTTGCAGGAACTTTCAGAATCCATTAAACTGCAGGGTCTGATACAGCCGATCACCGTCAGGCAGGTAAGCAGAGGAGAATATCAGCTTATTAGTGGGGAAAGACGGCTGAAAGCCACAAAACTTGCAGGTATACGCAATATTCCCGCTTATGTGCGTACCGCTAACGACCAGCAAATGCTGGAAATGGCTTTAATTGAAAATATACAGCGTGAAAACCTGAATGCTATTGAAGTGGCTTTGAGCTTTCAGCGTATGATTGATGAATGCAATTTAAAACAAGAAGAATTAGGAAAGCGGGTAAGTAAAAACCGTTCTACTGTTACTAACTATCTGCGTCTTTTGAAGTTACCACCTGATATTCAGGTAGCAATCCGGGATGGGAAAATATCAATGGGGCATGCCCGGGCGCTGATTAATGTCGCAGAGATAGACAAACAACTGTATTTACTTGATAATATTCTGAAAAAAGGATGGTCTGTACGTAAAACAGAAGAAATGGTCAGAGAGCTTCAGCAAGGGGAGAAAACGCAAAAAACAAAACGGGAAAAACCAGGACTTTCTTTCCAACTACAAAAAGTAGAAGATGATTTAGCCTCAAAGTTTTCTAGCCGCGTACGCGTAAATGTAAAAAGCGAAAAAGGAAAGGGAGCTATAGAGATCCCTTTTAATTCAGAGGAAGATCTAAATCGAATTTTAGAATTATTAGATTGGTAATGAAATTACCCCTACTCATTACGTTTGTGTTTTTTACCGGAACTGTACTATATGCCCAAGAAGTGGATACAACAGCTCTGAAAAGCTTACAAGATACTGTTGTACGGGCTTTGTCTTCTGATTTAAAAACCTCTGTAGATTCTTTGTCAGAAAGCTCTATAGACGGGATGAGTATTGTCCAAGATACCATAAAGAAAAATGAAACCCGCCAAGAACGCCGGGCGCGGAAAAAAGCGGAAAAAGAACACGATAGATTGTATTATAAGGGGATTAAAAAAGATTCTGCGCGCTTAGAAATCGAGAGAGTGTCCCGTATTGCTTGGCAACGCTCTATCTTTGTGCCGGGATGGGGACAATATACAAATGGAGGATTATGGTGGATCAAAGTACCTATTATTTACGGAGGATTCGTCACGTCTTTTTTAGTTTTTGATTTTTGGCAATGGTATTATAAGAAGTTTCTAAATGAGATTACTTATAGAATGGAAAATAATGGCGATAGAAGAGATCCGGATTTGCAGTTTTTTGACAGCATGGACGGAATGATCAAACAAAAAGATTATGCCCGCCGAAATCGGGATCTTACTATTTTAGCCACTGTAGGTTGGTACGGTTTAAATGTCGTAGAAGCCTATGTCAACTCTATGTTGAAGAATCGTTGGAGTATTGGCGATGAGGTAGCTGTGAAAGTTAGCCCTTCGCTTATTGTGGGCATGCCTCCTACGACAATAAATCACGGGTTTGGAAATATGCTCACACCCGGATTAAAATTAACTTTATCTCTGCATTGATCCTAAATTAATTTAATATGAAGATTATACTTTTCGGATATGGTAAAATGGGGCAACTGGTTGAAAAGTTTGCCGACAAAAAACAACATGAAATCTCTTTCATTATTGATGAAAATAATCGGGAGCAGATAACAGCTGAGGACTTACATGGAAAAGGGGATATAGCTATTGACTTTAGCATTCCCGACGGAGCTTTGGACAATATAAAGCTTTGTTTTGAAGCTAATATACCTTTAGTCATGGGCACTACGGGTTGGTATGACCACCTTGATGAAGTCAAAGAGGAATGTTTAAAAACAGGAAATTCATTTTTATTCGGTTCTAATTTCAGCATAGGGGTGAATATTCTTTTCCATGTCAACAAACTTTTGGCGAAAGTGATGAATCCTTACAAACAATACGATGTCCAGGTAGAAGAAATTCATCATACCGAAAAAAAAGATGCTCCGAGCGGAACAGCTATTACCTTAGCAGAAGGTGTTTTAGGCAATATAGAAGATAAGTCTGGTTGGGTAAACTATGTAGTGGATGAAGAACATACAATTGTTCCAAAACCAAATGAATTGTTGATTGAAAGCTTGCGTATAGAAGATGTACGCGGTACACATACTGTGCTATATAGTTCAGAAGTGGATCAGATAGAGCTTAAGCATACCGCTCATACTCGAGACGGTTTTGCTTTAGGCGCAATTATTGCAGCAGAATGGCTTTTAGACAAAAAAGGATTCTACGAGGTGACTGATATTTTTGATTTTAATAACTAATTGAGAAAAAGCTTATGTGGTTCGTTATAGTATTTGGTGTTCTGACAATTATTGCTCTTTACGGTTTATATTTGCTTTTCCGTAAAGCTGGAAAACAAGGTTGGGAAGCCATCATTCCGTTTTATAGAGAATACGTACTTGCGCAATTGACGGGTCGCCCTACTTGGTGGGTGATATTATTACTGATACCTATTGTTAATATATTTATTTTTTACGGGTTATATTTAGATTTAATCAAATCTTTTGGGAAGCGTAGATTTTGGGAACATGCGGCAGCAGTTTTGTTTCCTTTTGTAGTTTTGCCTTTATGGGGAAGAGATCCATTAGTTACATATTTGGGTAAAGCGAGTACCCAGGAGTTTAGAGAAAAATATCCTTATCAAAAATCTGTAGCGCGTGAGTGGGCGGACGCCATTATTTTTGCCACTGTAGCGGCCACTTTAATACGCGGTTTTTTAATAGAAGCTTATATGATCCCCACAGGATCAATGGAAAGGAGTTTGCTTGTAGGCGATTTTTTGTTTGTCAGTAAGTTGAATTATGGTCCGAGAGTTCCGATGACCCCTATTGCTTTCCCTTTTGCACACCACACGATGCCAGTAACAGGAGGTAAAGCCTATTCAGAGTTTATCCAGCTATCTTACAAACGTTTGCCAGGCTTTCAAAAAATCGAGCGAAATGATGTAGTGGTATTCAATTACCCTATGGAAGCGGATGAACCTTTTAACAGACCAGTGGACAAACGTGAGAACTATATAAAAAGAGCAATTGGGATACCAGGTGATGAAGTAGAAATGAATAAAGGAGTAGTCAAGGTAAATGGTGAAAGAGGCTTCACAAATGACGATTTCCAGATGGCTTATATTGTTTTCGCAGAACCCAATGGTCTTAACCCGAGAAGATTAATAGACCTCCGTCTGGAGTTAGATGAAATAAACTCTGCCCCTGAACAAGGGATTTACTTGATCCACATGACAAAAAAAGAAGCTGAAATGTTGAAAGGTTGGTCAAGTGTAAAAGAAGTAAAAGCCAATATTTTCGATCCGGAAGATACAGCAGAAAGTGTCCAAGCTTTCCCTTTTTATGAAAATGACAGTATAATTTGGAATTATGACAACTACGGACCTATAAAGGTGCCCGAGAAAGGATGGACGGTACAGTTAGATAGTTTGACATTGCCTATATATAAAAGAGCCATTACCGTTTATGAAGGACATGTTTTGGACGAAAAAGACGACGGTATTTATATTGATGGAAAGAAAATAGACAATTACACATTTGAAATGGACTATTACTGGATGATGGGAGATAATAGGCATAACTCGCTCGATTCCCGTGGGTGGGGCTTCGTGCCTGAAGATCATATTGTTGGAAAAGCGCTTTTTGTTTGGATGAGCTGGGACGAATATGGCAGTTTATTCTCTAAGATAAGGTGGAACCGATTGTTTAAAGGAATACACTAAAAATACATATATCTAACCTTTTTTGAAAAAGAGGTTAGGTAACACACAACATAATTGCACATTTTTTATTATCCCTCTCTTTAGTTGGGATGTCAGGCTATAAGAAATGGAACCTAACGAACGGATTTAAAATTTAAAACCTGAAATACCGCTATGGCTGACATGACAAGAAGTGGTTTGACGCTTCTTTTTCTGTATGTTTTTTTCTTATGTATGTCCCTTACGGCGTGCCGTCAGGGAGCTGTAGATATCATTACCGACAATGATTTTGACAGTCTGGAGTTTGCCGGCTTCGTGGAAAAAGACTTTCCCTTTATCCGTACCTCTTTGGATCTCAGGAATACCGGCCCAAGGTTTCCGGAACATAACTATGCACCGAGAGCCGTAGCCATACAGCTGGGCAATGAACTCCACATGGCGTTTGACCCGGACCTGCTGAGGTGGGCAGCTGCCTGGGAAGGGGATTTTGTGAGCATGAAAGGGGTTGCCCAGGTTTCCTACCATGATTTTTTTAATAAAAACGACGGTTTTCCCGAAATATTGGGCGAGCCGGCGATGGCGACGGGCCTCTATCCGGGATGGACAGAGGGAAGCCCGGGGTTTGAGGATGTCCGGACGGCCATAACCGAAGCAGACTCTTTGAAATGGGGGCCTCTTCCGTCTTCTTATGGGCGATATAAGGGGATACATACTCATGGGGCTCAGGCAGTCCTGCATTATTCGGTTGGGGGAGAGGGGACGGATATTTATGAAATGCCCTCTGCAGATGACTTTGCAAAAGGTCTGTTTACAAGGACAGTCCGGATCGGGCCGTTTCAAAAGAAGCTGTACAATGTGATAGGAGAGTTTCGGGACATAACGGCCACCGAAGAGAAAGACGGCTGGCTGCATATTTATCATGATGCCGGCGGCCAGGGGGAAGGAGAAAGAGATGTCGCCCTCGTCCGCATACATTCGAAAAAGGAGCAGGATGCTAAGCTTGCCGTCATTGACGGCCGGTACGTGGTTTTGGAACTGTTGCCACAGGACAAAGAAAGCATTTTTCAGATACAGTTCTGGGATGGGCCGGAAGCTTTGCAGGACAGTGTCAAAGGCAAAGGGATGAAGCTGAAAGCAGACTTTCCGAAATTTGAAAAAGGAGGTAAAGCGTACTGGAAGGAGAAGGTGTACACAAAAGGCAAAGCAGCCCCGGATACGGCGGCCTATGTTCTGGATGAGCTGACCCTGCCTGTGCCCAACCCCTGGAACCGGAATTTCCGTGCGGCAGATATTGCCTTTTTTAAGGACGGGCGCGCTGCCGTACTCACTTTTTCCGGGGATGTATGGCTGCTCGATAAAATCGATGCCGGGTTGAACAAACTGGAGTGGACAAGATTTGCTTCTGGCTTTTTTGAACCTTTGAGCATAGAGGTTTACAAAGATGAGGTATTTGTTTTTGGAAGAGAAGGGGTGACGCGCCTGCATGACCTGAACAAAGACGGCAATGCAGACTATTATGAAAATTTTGCGGCGGACGTGGTACAGTCCATAGATTCGAGGGAATGGGCGGGCGATATGGGCATAGATGATAAAGGGTATGTCTATCTGGCGAAAGGGGGCGGGACGATTCCCGAAGGTTTTGCATCCATAGCAGATGAAAAGCCAAAAGGTTTCAGGGCCAGTTCGGTGCACGCCGGTACCCTCTTGAAAATAAGTCCGGACGGGGAGCATACTGAAATCTTCTCAACCGGTCTGCGAGTGCCTTTTATGGGCTTGAACCCTACTACAGGTTTTGTCACCCTATCCGACCAGCAGGGAAATTATGTGCCGGCAACGCCCATTTACCATGCCAAAAAAGATGATTATTTCGGGGTCATCCCCGCCGATCACTTTCACAAAGGAGAGGACATCAAAAGGCCGATTACCTGGATCCCGCACCGTATCGATCAGTCCAGCATAAGCCAGCTCTGGCTGACGGGGGATGAGATGGGGCCTTTAAATAATTCCATGGTACATTTTTCTTTTGGGCGCCCGGGCGTGTTTACGGTCTTAATAGACAGCACGGACAGGCAGCGCATGCAGGGCGGAGTGGCCTATATACGGGCGGACTATCCTGCGCCGGTTCTGAAAGGTGCCTTACATCCAAAAGACGGGCAGCTGTATATTGCCGGTTTCAATTTATGGGGATCTAATTCGGACGGGGTCAGTGCACTGACCCGTATGAGGTACACAGGGAAGCCTTATTACCTGCCTACCAGGTTTCAAGCAGGGAAACAGGGCGTCCTCCTTAGGTTTTCGGAAGCGCTGGATGAGAAATCCGCAGAAGACATTGATAACTTTCAGGTGAAAAGGTGGAATTATGAGCGTACGGAAAAATATGGGTCCGGCCATTTTCTGCTCAATGGAGAGCCGGGGGAAGAGACCCTGCCTGTACTCGAAAGCCATCTGGGCAGTGACGGTAAATCCCTTCTCTTAATCCTCCCCAATATGACAGAAGTCATGCAGATGGAAGTAGACTATTCTTTACGCACAAAAGCGGGGCATTCTTTTTCCGATGAATTTTATTTTACGGTGAATGATGCCGGGGAAATGGATTTGGGGACAGCTTTCAAAGCTGTAAACATTGATCCGGAAAGCCTTGTCCTATCAGAAGAAGAATTGACCTTACTGGAGGACAATGAAGGGGAGGCCTCGGAAAAACGGGGCGCAGCCTTATTTGAGAAATATGCGTGCAAAGGCTGTCATTCTTTGGATGCGGGCGTGAAGGGAAAATACGGGCCTGCCTTAGTGGGGGTATATGGATCTACCCGCCACTTTACGGACGGGACCAGCGCTGTGGCCGACGGGGACTACCTGAGGGAATCCATACTGGATTCGAAAAAGAAAATTGTCAAAGGGTACGGGGATGAAATGCCTTCTTATTTAGGGGTATTAAAAGACAGTGAAGTAGAGTCACTTGTTTTATTTATCAAGACTTTATAATTTATGGAACAATAAAAACAAGATATTATGCATATTTTAATGAGGTTTGTACCGTTTCTGCTTTTGGTATGGAGTGTCCCTTCCGGGGCAGCGGGACAAAGTTCTGCTCTGGCGGGCAAAAACGTATTGGTTTACACCCGGAACGGGGAAGGCTTTGTCCACGATAATGTAGCGGTTTCTGCGCAGGCCATTGCCGATCTGGGGAAGAAGTTCGGTTTTGCGGTTGATGTGAGCGATGAAGCAGCGGTGTTTACAGAAGAGAAACTAAAAAAATACCATTTTGTCGTTTTTGCCAATACCAATAATGAGGTCTTTGACAACGATCAACAGCGTCTGGCCTTCCGCCGTTTTATACAGGCAGGCGGGGGCATGGTGGGCATTCATTCGGCTTTGGGGACGGAGCGGGACTGGGCCTGGTTCAATCAGCTGAAAGGTGGCAGCTTCACCTGGCACCCCAAGAAACAAGACCTTTATTTGACCCGGATTGTCAGGCATGAGAGCACAGAAGGAACACCTGCTGACTGGGAATGGTCTGATGAATGTTACTTTTCGAAAACCTATTATCCGGGCATTCGGACTTTAATGGTTGCTCATTTGGACAGGCTGGATCCTGCCGATCAGAAAGCCGTCCGGGAGCACCGAACAAGCTTTGACAATCTTCATCCTGTCGTCTGGCATCAGGGTTTTGACGGGGGAGTGATGTGGATGACTACTTTGGGGCATGATAAAGAAGCGTATACCGATCCTGTGTTTTTGACCCATCTTACCGGAGGGCTGGAGTATGTTGCTTCGCAGGTCACGGAACTGGATTATGCAAAAGCTTACGCAAGGGACTTTGATGAAGGAGTGAGGTTTGGAAAGAAATGATACCAAAGTAGATAGAAAAGTCTATGTGCTCCATGTCTAAGAAAAATATCCTTTTTGTTTCTTTTTTTAGCTTAGTCTTTATTTTTGTTGACTCCATAAGTTCTGCTGCTTTTCCTCAGACGAACTCTTTGAAAACATTAAATGAAACTTTGTCCAAAAAAGATTTTTATGATCAAAGAAAAGAAAAAAGAATGGAAGGGATACGTCGTAAATTCTTATCTGCCGAAGACGATTTACAACAAAAATTTTCATTTAGTCAAGAGCTGTATGAGGAGTATAAAAAATATCTTTTGGATTCTGCTGAATATTACGCATACCAATCTCATAATATAGCCACAGCCTTAGATGATGCAATGCTTACCGCGCTCAGTGAAATTCAATTAGCAAGTGTATTTTCTGCTCAAGGCAAATATATCGAAGCAGAAGACATATTGAACCAGGTTCAATCAGTTGGTTTAGACACTCTGGTTTTAAAAGAATATTACACGACCTATTCCGATTTTTGTAGCCAATATGCTCAAAACTCGCAATCAGGAAAATTCTTTGAACTGAGCAATTTGTACCGGGATTCTCTTTTATATCTTCTTCCGAAAAACTCCAAAGAATATAAATTGCTCAATGCGACTAAACAGTTTTATAATGGGAGAAGAGAACAAGCAGCTGATTTTTTGCTGAAAAATTTATATTCCGATCTATATGATGATAGAGAAAAAGCTTATATAGCTTATTTATTAGGGTTGTATTACCATGAAAAAGAAGATATTTTAAAAGAAATTAAGTTTTTAGAGATCTCGGCGACAATAGATACCCGCTTAAGTACAAAAGATAATGCCTCCTTGCATTCTTTAGCGATGGCTTTGTATAATAACGAAAATATCGATGAAGCTTTTTTAGTTATCAATGAAGCCCTTAAAGACTCAGAGTTCAGTAATGTGCGGTTTAGAAATGCAGAAACCTCTTCTTTCTATACTTTGATTAATGATTCTCTGCAAGAGAAAGAGCAGAAACAGAAAGAGGAGTTGAAAGCCATGCTTTTGGTCATTTCACTGCTTTCTATCGTATTATTTATACTGATATTTAGCTTGTACAGGCAAAATACCAGGTTAAAAGAGATAAGAAAAGTTTTATCTGATAAAAACATAGAGTTAAAAGAGTTAAATAATGAACTGTTATTTCTGAACGACTCTTTAAAAGAAGCAAACCATATAAAAGAAGAATATATCGCACAATTTTTTGATATATGTTCCTCTTATATTGACAAAATAGAGTCTTACAGGGTAACCTTGTTGAAAGAGTTCAATTTAAATAATCATAGAAAAATAAAAAACTTATTAAAATCCCCGGATTTGATTCAGCATGAACTCTCAGAGCTATACCACAATTTTGATATTATCTTCCTTCATTTATACCCAAATTTTATTAAAGATTTTAACGAGCTGCTCCGAAAAGACTCCCAAATTGTTTTAAAACCTAATGAGCTGTTGAACAATGAACTTAGAATTTATGCATTGATACGCCTCGGGATTCATGATAGTAAAAAAATCGCTGGGTTTTTGAGATATTCTCTGAGAACCGTTTATAATTATACTGCAAAAGTCAGAGCCAAACTTGCTGTCTCCAAAGAATATTTTGAATCAAAAATTAAAAACATCGGTGGAGAAAGGGATTTTTCGTGATTTTCTTTTTACCTAAAAGAGGATTTTAGAATATAGTATATCGTTTATTATCAGGTAATTGATTGTTGTCTGGAGTTACTTTTTTGTATTTTATTTTATTTTGTTCACGATTGCCAATAGCTTTGAGAATATAAAATTATGATGTTTATATGAGCGATTTCAAATCAATATAGTTTTCGTCATACATTTTCAAACTTGTTCCAATAATCAAACAAAATATTTTTGAGATTCAATTAATGTGTAATGATTAGACTACTTTTTAAAATCAGTTTGCTATTATTTCTTGTTTTTACTTTTGTCAATCTTCAGGCCCAAAATTCAGGTTTTGATTTGAAGGGGGAGATAATAGATGCAGAAACAGAAGAACCCATAGCGGGAGCAACTATCTCTTTGAAAAATTCGGACAGACAGACTGTTTCTGATGACGATGGGAGGTTTGTGTTTTCCGATTTCTCCCCAAAAGATAGTATAACAGTTAACTATCTCGGTTATGAGTCTTTCTCTCAGGAAGTAACAGAGTCCCCGATATATATCCGGTTGTTACCTTCCAGCGGTCTATTAGAAGATGTTGTTGTAATTGGTTATGGAAGTGTCCGTAAGAAAGATGTTACCACAGCTATTTCAAGTATTCCCTTGGATAATATTGATCAGCGTCCGGTAGTCTCTACGGCCCAAGCTATTCAAGGTAAAGCTGCTGGGGTATCTGTAATTCAGCCGAATGGTGCACCCGGTGGCGAAACATCTATCCGGATCAGGGGAACCACTTCTTTTAATGGAAGCAATGATCCTTTATATGTGGTGGATGATGTTCCTGTGGATAATATTAATTTTTTATCACCCAGTGATATAGCAGATATCCAAATATTGAAAGACGCTTCTTCAGCTGCCATATATGGGTCAAGGGCGGCCAATGGAGTGGTTTTAATTACTACAAAGAAAGGAAAGAGCGGACAGGCCCGAATTGATTTTAAATCTCACTTCACACAAAATTATGTTCAAAATAAAATAAAACCTCTAAATACGCAGCAGTATGCTGAGCTTCAGGAAGAAATCGGCATTGTTTCACTACCCGATGGCCTGGAGGATCAAACAGATTGGTTTAAAGCGGCTTACCAGACCGGAAAAATGCAGGACAATCAGGTTTCTATTTCCGACGGAACAGATAAATTAAAGTATCATTTATCAGCCGGTTATATAAATGAAAAAGGTGTATTGGACGCTGCATTTTTTAAAAGGTATAACGTACGTGCCAATATTGAAAATAAAATTAGAGATTGGCTAGATGTCCATGCCCACGTATCTTATTCCGATAATGTTAATAACGGCATTACGACGGGTACGGGCTCGAATAGAGGTGGGGTGGTATTATCTGTTGTTAACACCCCTATGTATGCACCTATCTGGGATCCGGAGAAGCCCGGACAGTATTATAACAATTTTTATGGGATCAGTAATATAACCAATCCCTTGGAAAATATGGAGAGAAGCAAAAACAGCCGTAATCATGAAAATCGGTTGTTAGCTTCTGGAAGCGCTGCAATCAAATTCTCTCCGACAGTAAAATTTAAAACGATGCTGGCGGTGGATAGGAGAAATGGAATAAACACTTCTTTTTTAGATCCTATCACTACTTCTTGGGGCAGAAACCAATATGGAGAAGCCTCGGACTCGAGAAACATGAATACAGTTATCACTTTCGATAATGTTTTGAATTATGAAAAATCATTCGGACTGAATCAGATAGAAGCTATGTTGGGTTCATCTTGGACCGACTCGGAATATAAGAACAACTATATTGACGGTTCACATTTTAGAGATGGTTCTATACAAACTCTAAACGCAGCCAACAAAATTTCCTGGACAGGGACGGGATCAGGCGCATCCACATGGGGCATTATGTCTTATTTTGGTAGAGTGTCGTACAATTATGAAAGTAAATATTTGATAACAGGAAACATACGGGCAGATGGATCTTCCAAACTTCATCCCAAGCATAGATGGGGCTATTTTCCTTCCGTATCAGCAGCTTGGCGGTTATCATCCGAGCCCTTTATGGAAGACGTCAGCTGGATACATGATTTAAAAATAAGGGGAGGGTGGGGAGAAGCAGGAAACCAATCGGGCATAGGAGATTATGCCTATTTGCAACGGTATAGTATCAGCAGAATTGAGTGGTTTGAAGAGGGACAGGAAAATGCAGTTCCGGTCATTAATCAATCGAACTTGCGTACCCCCGATTTGAGGTGGGAAACAACCCAGCAATCTAATATAGGAATAGATCTCAGCGCCTTTGAAAACCGCTTGAATATCAATGTAGATTATTATTACAAACGCACCAAAGACATGCTGATGAATGTCAGTCTTCCACCCGGAGCTGCTGCAGCAAACTCAATAGAAAGAAATGAAGGTGTAATGACAAATAAAGGAGTAGAGTTCAATATAAATAGTGAAAATATTCAGGGAACTTTAGACTGGAGCACTGATTTCAATATTTCTTTTAATCGAAATAAATTAGAAAGCCTGGATCTTCAAAAAATATATTATACGGCAAAAACAGTTGATTTTGTAGATGATTATGTGGTAAGGAATGAGCCGGGAAGACCTATGGGTTCCTTTTTTGGATATATAAGCGATGGTGTTGATCCAGAAACAGGAGAATTGCTCTACCGGGATCTAAATGACGATGGGAAGATATCTTCAAGTGATAGAACATATATAGGAGACCCTAACCCGAAATTTACATTTGGTTTGACGAACAACTTTTTTTATAAAGGATTTAATCTGAATGTGTTTCTTCAAGGTTCATATGGCAATGATATTTTCAATGCTTCCAGAATGGAAACAGAAGGGATGTATAATGGCCAAAATCAATCAACGAGAGTGTTGGATAGATGGAGAGTGCCTGGTCAAATCAAAGAGGTGCCTAAAGCAGGGTTTGACATGAAAAACTCTACTTATTTTGTCGAAGACGGGAGCTATCTGAGAGTGAAAAATGTTTCTTTATCTTATGATGTGGATATAGAATCTATAAGAAATATTGGTATTAATAAGATCCAACCATTTATCTCTTTAAATAACATTTTGACTTTTACCAAATACAAAGGTATCGATCCAGAGGTCAACCAATGGGGGAACAGCGGAGCTGTACAGGGAATAGACTGGGGGACATATCCGCACAGTAAATCTTTTGTTTTGGGAATTAATATCGGGTTATAAAAGAAATATACATTATGAAACTTAATAATATGAAGATTTATATACATGCCGTACTGTTTGCCCTGGCGTTATCTGGCTGTTCTTTGGTCTATGATCCGGTAGATACTTATTCTGATGTTACAGAAGGATATGAAGAAGAAAGCGAAAAGATAGCCTTCAAAGACAAAGCAGCAGTTGAAAGCCATTTGAAAACTTTATACCGCCAAATGAAAGACAGACAAGAACATTGGTATATAGATTTATTGTTGCTATCAGAATCTCATTCGGACAATGCTTATGCAGGCACTACTGGCGCTGAGGTGCTGCCCTTTGAAAACAATTCTATAGAAGGTTCTAACTCTGTCTTACAGAGAGATTGGGAGCGGTATATGGAAGATGTGGGGCGGGCCAATAAATTAATAGTAAACATTGATTCGGTGCAGGATGACTCTTTTACTTCGGAAGAGAGACAGAGTGTGAAAGCCCAAGCTCTGATTTTCAGATCTTTGGTTTATTTCGATATGGTAAGGATATGGGGCAATATTCCTTTGATATTGACAGAAGCAGGAGATATCACTTCCGAAACCATAGGAGAAGTTTTTGATGAATATTTCCCGGCTCAAAGTTCCGAATCAGAAGTTTATGAACAGATTGAGGTAGATTTATTGGAAGCATTGAATTATGCTCCCGATAATGATGCGGCAGACAAAACAAAGTTTTCCAAATCTGTAGCAAAAGCTATGTTAGCAAAAATATATGCGGAAAAACCGATTCAAAACTATGAAAAAGTGATCCAGTATATTGATGAACTGGAAGAAGATGGTTTTGATTTAAATGAAGATTTTTCGGATCTGTTTGCCATGAACGGTGATAATTCGGATATAAAGATTAGGAATACCCAAGAATCTATTTTAGAGGTACAGTTTTTTCCGGGATCGGGCAACTGGGCAAGTTGGATGTTCGGCCGGAATCTGGTGAATTGGGACGAGAATTTTACGTGGGCAAAATGGGTCACACCTTCGAGAGACCTTATTTCTTTATTTCAAACTGAAGGAGATGAGATACGTTTTAAAGAGTCTGTCGTCTATTATAAAACGACCTGGAGTAATTATTATCCATCAGACAATTATCCATTTATGTATAAATTGCGGTCCGGAGTAAATAGCATCATTAAATTACGTTACGCAGATTTGCTTTTGCTGAAAGCCGAAGCTTTGATTATGAAGGACAGCCCCAATTTGAACGAAGCAGCTGACATAATAAATAAAATTAGAAAGAGAGTAGAGCTTTCACCTTTAAACGTTTCTGAAAAAAGCAATAAAGAATCCCTATTAAAAGCTTTGCTTAAAGAAAGAAGGTTAGAACTTGCTTTTGAAGGGCAGAGATGGTTTGATTTGGTCAGGTTGGATAAAGTGGAAGAAGTAATGAATGCGGTTTATGCAAAAGACCCCGGAAGAAAAAATCAAGTATATCCTTATAATGAGTTTTCGTATAAATTGGCTATTCCGCAAACCGTGATAGATCAAAACTCGAAGATCGAACAAAACCCGGGATATTAATTTCTGGAGAAACATATTAATTGCTAAAACAAACATGAATATTAATTTAAAAACAATATTAGTCATAGCCCTTTTTTTAATCGGCTTTTCTTCTTGCAATGCAGTGAAAGAAGATGCGCCTGTAGACCAAGAAGAAAACAACGAGGAAGGCAACAAAGATGTACACGTTTATTTAACTACGGCGGACAGGCAACATGAATTTGTGAAATCATACGTGGATCTTAAAGAAGGATCCAGTATGTCGCCGAAAACCATTTCGTTAGATGAAGATGAAAAATTTCAAAAGATGGATGGATTTGGAGCTGCGTTGACAGGCTCGACCTGTTTTAACCTGATGCAAATGCAGGAATCTGACCGAAAAGAGTTTTTGACTAAAACTTTTTCTAAGGATAAAGGCATGGGACAAAGTTACGTTCGGATCTCAATCGGATGCTCAGACTTCTCATTGAGTGAATATACGTTAGCTGACGAACCGGGGATCGAAAATTTCGCGCTGCAAGAAGAAGAAACGAAATATGTAATCCCTATTTTAAAAGAAGTTCTAGCTATCAATCCGGATGTGAAAATAATGGGATCACCGTGGACCGCTCCACGGTGGATGAAAGTTGATAATTTAGAAAACAAAAATCCTTATAACTCTTGGACGGGCGGCCATCTAAATCCAGTGTATTATCAAGATTATGCAACGTATTTTGTCAAATGGATTAAAGCTATGGATGAAAATGGAGTGCCCATATATTCCATTACCCCGCAGAATGAACCGTTAAACGATAAAAATTCGGCTTCCATGGTCATGACTTGGCAAGAACAAACAAACTTTATAAAAGAAGCTTTGGGACCCGAACTTGAAAGCAATGGAATAGAAACAAAAATATATGTGTTTGATCACAATTATAATTACGACAATATGAATGATCAAATGCAATACCCTCTTAAAATTTATGAAGACAAAGAGGCTGAAAAATATGTTGCGGGTGCTGCCTACCATAATTATGGAGGAGATAAGGCAGAGCTCATGCATGTTCACGAGCAAGCGCCTGATAAAGAATTAGTTTTTACAGAAACTTCCATAGGAACCTGGAATGACGGGCATAATCTGGAAAAAAGATTAATAGAGGATATGGAAGAGATAGGGCTCGGAACTTTAAATAATTGGTCTAAAGGTGTTATTGTGTGGAATTTGATGTTGGATGAAAACCGGGGACCAAATAGAGAAAAAGGATGTAAAACCTGTTATGGTGCGGTGGATATCGGGAATGATTATAAAACCCTCCAGAAAAACTCCCATTATTTTGTGACCGGTCACCTTTCTTCTGTTATCCAGCCCGATGCAGTGAGAATAGGGGCGACAGGGTTCACTAATCCGGATATTATATACACGGCATTTAAAAATCCTGATGATTCCTATTCTATAGTTCTGTTAAATAAGGGGGGTGAAACCCACAGAATTAATGTTTCTAACAAGGAAAAATACTTTGCTTACGATTTGCCTTCCAAATCTGTAGCTTCATTTAAGTGGAAATAAAGAAAAATAGTATGAAAAACATAAAACAATTCTTATTTCTGTTGGCGATTGTATCAACGGTCTTATCCTGCAAAGAGGATGTAAAAGAACCTTTGGGGAAACCTGATTTGAAAGTGACAATTAATGATGAAATCAAACATCTATTTGGAGATAGCTTACAGTTTATGGCGGAAACCAGCGATGAGGGAGTGAGTTTATCTACTTTAAAAGTGCAGTTGTTTTTTGATGAAGAGAAAGTGTCAGAAGAAGTGATACGCACGAAAGAATATGGGACATACGAAGGGAAAATCTATATTCCTTTCTTAGAAAATATCCCGGATGGTACCGCAAAATTAAAATTTGTACTACAGAATATAAGCTTGACCAAAAAAGAAAAAACAGTTGGTCTCCCTTTGGAAAGGCCTGATTTCCCTTATCTAAACTTAATCATCGATAACGAATCTTATACGATGCAAAAAGTTGGGGATTTTGAATACGAAATCACAGATGAATTTCCATTAAAAATCGGTGCGTATATCGAAACTCCTGCTTTTGGGGAAAATCAAAGTAAAATAAACTTCGGTTGGACGGACAATAAGGTCGCAATAGAAGGGGCTGAACCCATTCCATTTTCCAATGTTACCGCAGGCAACTACACAATAAAGTTTAATACCCAGAATTTTTCTGCCAGCCCATTCCTGATAGGTTATAGTGTTAACGGACAGTCCTTGGATCGTGTGAATGACGATTTTTATGAAAAAGATATAGAGCTGAAAAAAGATGAAGAGATTGAAATAGAAGGTATTGAAGATATAGAAGAATGGTGGATAGATCCGGATTATTTTTTAAAGAAGGATGAGGAAGGTTATGCTTTTAATGCAATGAATGGAAAATACAGGCTTAATTTTGACTTTGACAAACGTTATCTGTCTGCAGAAGTGATGAGCGGAAACCATCTTGCTGAACTTAACAACGACGGAACAGGAGCAGTGTGGATTATTGGTGAAGGAGTCGGAAAACCAAGTTTGAGCAATGAGGTAGGATGGGACACAGATAAAGCATTTTGTATGGCTCCGGTAACGGAAAAAGTATACCGGCTTACCGTTGTAGCGGACCAGCAGATTAATGTAGAGGATATTAATTTTAAGTTTTTCCACCAGAAAGGATGGGGAGGAGAATTTACAAACAGTGAACTTGATACGGACAGTGAGATTGTATATATAGGGGACGGAGATAACGATCGGGATCCGGGTAATTTAGGGCTCTACGAGGGAAAATCTTTTGAGGCAGGTGCAACCTATGAATTTATATTGGATCTTACTGAGGGAAGAGAAAATGGAAAATTAAAAATTAATAAAATAAAATAAACGAATTTAATTTTATAACCGCTTATAGCTGTTTAAAAATAACTCTCCTACATTAAATAAAAGAGAATTAATTATATTGCTATGTAACTAAATTGATACAAAGATAGGTTTGCACGTTCTTTGTGGTACATTTGAAGTTGTCAAGTAATTGAAATAAAAGAGTGTTCGCGTGATTTTAAATAAAATTGTAGCGAATATTGATTCCGTGTCGTTATACTCAATAAAATAATGAATAAACTTGTTTCTTATCAAGTACCATAAAAGAAAGCGTATGGGTTTTTTTACAAGAATATTTTCAAAAAAAAATAAGCAGATTTATCCTCTTGATTGGATAGGCTTGGATATCCACAACCACCTTCTACCTGCTATAGATGATGGTGCCACATCCGTCGAAGATTCCATTTCATTGATAAAAGGGCTTAAAGGTATAGGGATTCATGAAGCTATTGCTACACCGCACATTATGGCAGAGGTACACCCCAATACACAGGAAACTATTAAAAACGCATACGATACTTTAGTAACGGCGTTATCAGATAGAAATATAGCTTTCGATTTAGGGTATGCGGCAGAACACATGATCGATAGCGAACTGTCTTCGTTAATCAAAGAGAAAAAAATGTGTTTATTGCCAAATAAACACGTGTTAATAGAGATGTCGTACCTGCAGGAATCGCAAAATTTATTTTTAATTATTCAAGACCTTTTGGGAAAGGGAATTCAACCTATATTAGCGCATCCGGAAAGGTATAATTATTACCATCATAATTTTGATATTTATAGAAGGATTAAAGATGCGGGATGTTTGCTGCAACTGAATTTATTGTCCGTTACCCGGTACTATAATGATTCTGTAAAAACAGTCGCATTAAGTCTGATCAAATCAGGGATGTATGATTTTGTGGGCACCGATTTGCACCATAAGAAGCATCTCAATGCATTAGAATACCTAACTACAAAATATGATACCCGGTCTTTGCTTAAGAACAACCCTATTAAAAATAAAGAGTTAAAAGAGAGTGGAGGCAGCTTACGGGTGATTACGAATACTGGATAATCCATATAGAACACAAAGCGTAGGAATCAGACTGTACTTAGGTTCCTTAATATATACATACCATCTCTAATCGTTAAGATTTGGGTACCCAGCTTTCTGAGTACAAAATAATAATCGAGCTCAGGTTTATAGAAAGCACTACTTATTTCAGCAAATATCTTCTCCATGGCCAAAACCCCGTTGCGCTGTAGAGAGGGTATCTACGTCTTTGTAGCGCAACTTTTAATATGCAGCTGTACTTCGCCAAATTTGTTTTTTTAACCCCTGGTCGGCAGCACGAAAATACCCGTCACTTCCCACTTTGTTCCGAATGAAAGAAGAAAGTCTCAAACCAAAAAGGAAAAACAGCAGTGTCTATCGCAGTTGTCTGAAACTTTTAGCATCGAAGTTCTTCACTGCGCTGTGTTACATTTTCAAGACAGCAAAAGGGGATAAGACTCTGTTATA